>DASTOB010000111.1:0-13012 GCA_035720425.1 Candidatus Limnocylindrales bacterium | reverse complement strand
CGAGCTGTGCCGGAACGGCGTCGTCCCGGCTGAAGCCGGCGACCCGGCCGCGACCCTCCTTCGCCACCCAGAACGACAGCACCTCCGGGTCGAAGTGCCGGAGGGTGGGCCGTTCGCGCAGCGCGACGAGCAGGTTCGCCCAGCCGGGCGCGCCCGGCCGGTCCGAGTTGATGAGGCTGAAGCCGAGGTCGACGAGCAGCCGGTCCGTCGCCGTCGCCCAGCCGTCCGGCTCGGCCAGTGTGGCGATGTCGCGCGCCTCGTCGGTCATCGATCGGCGGCCGCTGTGGACACCTCCGGCCCTCGGCGCCAGCCCAGCCGCGCCAGCGCGATCGCCCCGCCCGCGGAGGTGAGGATGAGGATCGACGCATGCACGACGAGGGCCATCGCGAACGCGGGATCGACCGGGATGCCGAGGGCCTCGGCGATCTTGACCGCCGCGAGCTCGTACGTTCCGAGGTAGCCCGGGCCGGCCGGAATCGCGCTGGCGAGGGCGACGCCGGACGACAGGAGCGCCGCCTCGCCGAGCCGCAGCTCGAGGCCCACCGCCTGGCCGGCCGCGGCGAATGCGAGGAGCGTCGCTCCCCACGCGACGACGCTCAGGGCAAGCGCCTCGACGAGGGTCCGCGGCCGCCCGGCGACGGCGAGGCCGTCGCGCAGCTTCGCCGCCAGCTCGCCGACGCGCGGCCAGCGGGCGGCCCGCTGCGCGATCGTGTCAGAGCCCGGAAGGCGGTGGGCCGCGACCCCGACCGCGAGGCCGACCACGAGCAGAGCGGCGATCGCGACGCCGACCGTGACGGCATCGGTCACGACGCCGCGCACGTTGAGGACGAGGATCGCGACGGCCGCGATCGCCACGACGACCGCGGTATCGACGACCCGCTCGACGACGACGGTGCCGAGCGTCGTGGTCCGGCTCATCCCCTCCCGATCGCCCAGGTAGTGGCTCCGGACGAGCTCGCCGAGCCGGGCCGGGAGGACGTTGTTGGCGAGGTAGCCGACGAGGAGATAGCCGAGCATCGGCCGATAGGCGACCGAGCGGATCGGCGCGAGGAGGCGTCGCCAGCGGACGGCCCGGACGAGGACGTCGGCGGTGATGAAGACCGCCACGAGCGCGATCCACGTCGGCGCAGCGGTGCGCAGAACCTCGACCGTCCGCTCGACGTCGACCGAGCGCAGGACCAGCGCGAGCGCGACGATCGAGACGGCGGACCCGAGGACCGCCCGCGCGATGGCGCGACCGGACATCAGTCGGCGGAGGTCGTCACGAGGCGCGCCCGCGGGCGGTCAGTTTGGGCGACCGACGGATCCCCGCCTGATGGAGAAGGAACCGCGCGACGACGCGAAGGGTGGACAGGCCGTACACGACGCTCCGCCTGAAGTTGACCGACGACGCCTCCTCGAAGTAGCGCGTCGGCACGGCGATCTCGCCGATCGGCATCCCGCCGGCTGCCACGACCTGGGCGACCAGCTCCTGGTCGAAGACGAAGTCGTCGCTGTTGAGCCGGTACGGAATGGCCTCGAGCAGTCGGCGGCTGTAGGCGCGGAGTCCCGTGTGGTACTCGGACAACCGGAGCCCGAAGGCGACGTTCTCGATCGTCGTGAGGAACCGGTTGCTCACGTACTTCCAGCGCGGCATCCCGCCGGCCAGCGGATCGCCGAGGAAGCGGCTGCCGAGCATGAGATCCGCCTCGCCGCGGACGATCGGCTCGATGAGCGCCGGGATGCGCGTCGCGTCGTACTGGTAGTCCGGGTGGAGCATGA
This sequence comes from Candidatus Limnocylindrales bacterium, assembly GCA_035720425.1. GTDB lineage: Bacteria > Chloroflexota > Limnocylindria > Limnocylindrales > CSP1-4 > DASTOB01. The sequence goes on along the minus strand of DASTOB010000111.1, from coordinate 11,251 downwards.
CGACGACATCGGCACCGGCCGCCAGCGCCGCGTCGTAGCACGTCTTCTGGTTCCCGCCGTAGCCCAGGTTCTGGCGGTGGACGATGACGTCGAGCCCGAGCTGGCGGGCCACCTCGACCGTCGCGTCGGCCGACACGTCGTCGACGAGGATGATCCGATCGACGACGGCCATCGGGATGTCGGCGTACGTCCGCTCGAGCGTCCGCGCGGCGTTGTACGCCGGCATGACGACGACGACGCGGGGCGTCACCGGGTCCGGGGCGGCGGGTACGTCGGCGGATGCGGCAGGCACTCGGCCGAGTGTACAAGCCCGCGACCGGCACGCAGGCCACTCCTACAATGGATGCCATGCCGGCTCCCGGCCGCATCGGCGCGGCGATCGTCGCGGCGACCAGCCTCCTGATCGGCCTCGTGGTGATCCGGCCATTCGCCGACGCGCCGGTCGGGTTCGATACCCAGGCGACGGTCCTGTACTTCGAGCGCATCGTCGCCGGGACGCGCCTCGAACAGGCGCTCACCACGACGCCGAAGCCCATGCTCACCTTCGTCTACGGATCCCTGCACGCGGTGACCGGCGACTGGCGCCCGATCATCTGGCTGACGATGATCGTCCATGCCGGCGCGGCCTGGCTGGCGACCGTCGTCTTGACCAGGAGCGCGGGGCTGGCAGCCGGGATCGCCGCCGGGCTCGTCGTGGCCGGCACGCCGCTGCTCATCGAGGACACCGCCTTCGGCAACGGCGTCCCGTGGGCGCTGTTCGGCTGGCTGCTCGCCGCGCTCCTCCTGTCCGGCGAGCAGCCTCGCCCGGCCGTCGCCGGCGTCGTCCTTGCCCTTGCCGCGCTGGCACGCCTCGAGACACTCGTCCTCGTCGCGGGGGTCGCGCTCGCGCTCGGCTGGCTCCGCTGGGGCCCGTGGCCGCTCCCGGGTCCGCGGCCCACGGTGCATCCCCGGACCTGGCTCGCGCTGGCGATCCCGCTCCTTGCCCTGCCGGCGATGCTCGTCCACGACTGGCTGCTGACCGGCGACCCGCTCTTCTGGCTGGCGGTCTCGCAGCGCTACTCGGACGCGATCCGCGCGTCGCGCGATGTCCTCGACCCGCTCGAGCGGACGACCTGGTTCGTCCGGCGCTACCTCGCGCTGTGGCCGGTCCTGCCGTTCGCCGTCGTCGGCCTCGTCGAACTCGTGCGAACCCGGCGCTGGGGGGCGCTCACGGGCCTCGCCGTCATGGGCGCGGGCATCGCGGCGTTCCTCGTCCTGCTCGCCGCCCGCGGCATCTACGCGCCCCATCGCTACGCCATCCCTGTTGACCTCGCCGTCCTGTTCGTCGCCGCGGTCGGCTTCGGGCGACTGGTCGACCTCGCGGCTGCCCGCGTGGCGCGCCGATCGATCGGACGATCCGCCGCGACCGGCGTGGCGTTCCTCGCCGTCATCGGTGTCGTCGCGCTCGTCGGACGCGGCCCATTTGACCCGGGGCTGGCCCAGACCGTCGGAGATCTCCGCGCGGTGAATGAGCATGCGGCGCGGGTCGGCGCGCTCGTGCGAGACTCGGCGCTGCTGCCGCCCGAGAACGAGCATCCGCGCATCCTCGTGCCGACCCCCGTCAGGCCACGCATCGCGGTCGACCTCGGCCTGCCCCTCGACCAGGTCGGTGGCCTGTCGCCCCGGGCGCTCGATCCGGCCACGGCGAGCTACGCGATCGGTCAGGTCGTTATCCACGACCGCCGTGGCGACGTGCCGCGGGGCGAGTACGCGGTGCTCGAGACGGACACGACGACCTCGATCGGCGGCGTCATCCTCGAGCCTCGCTTCAGCGACGAGGCCGGCGGGTTGTGGGTCTACGTCGTGACCGACGTTCCGTAACGGAACGGAGACTCCGTGCGACGATACGAGCACACCGCCACCTGGAGTGCTGCTGCATGTTCGAACGTCTCTTCGGCCGCCCGGAGCAGGATCCCGCCGTCGCCGCGCGCATTCCGCCCGGCCAGTATCGGACGGACAAGTTTCCGGTCCTCCACTACGGATCGGTCCCGCGGACCGACCTCGCGACGTGGGACTTCCGCGTCTTCGGCCAGGTCGACGCGCCGTTCACCCTGACCTGGGAGCAGTTCAAGGCGCTTCCGCGCAAGACCGTCCACACGGACATCCACTGCGTGACGCGCTGGACGAAGCTCGACACCGACTGGGAGGGCGTGCCGATCCAGGAGATCCTCCGGCTCGCCGAGGTGCGGCCGGCGGCGACCCATGTCGTCGCCCACTCCGAGCAGGGCTACACCGCGAACCTGCCGCTCGAGGTGCTCGACGACGACGACGTCATCCTGGCCGACACGTTCGCCGGCGAGCCGCTCGACCCGGAGCACGGCTACCCGCTCCGCCTGCTCGTGCCGAAGCGCTACTTCTGGAAGAGCGCGAAGTGGATCCGCGGCCTCGAGTTCCTCGACCACGACCAGCTCGGCTTCTGGGAGCGCTACGGCTACAACAACGACGCCGATCCGTGGAAGGAGGAGCGCTACAGCGAGTAGCCGCCCGCGCCGGCTCTGCGCCGCCCCGGGCGGGCGGCACCCGGTCAGGGTCTCGTGCGAGCTGCGTCTAGTGCGAGCAGCCTCGCGGGCTGCCGGTGTCGTCGGCGGTGCGGAAGCTCGATCCGCAGCCGCAGGCCGCGACGGCGTTCGGGTTGTTGACCGTGAAGCCGGCGCCCATGAGCGTGTCGACGTAGTCGATCTGCGAGCCCTGCAGGAGCGAGATGCTGTTGCCGTCGACGTAGACCTTCACGCCGTTCGACTCGAGCACGTTGTCCTCCGGCGTCGGCGCGTCCTCGAGCATCATCCCGTAGCGGAACCCGGAGCAGCCGCCGCTGTACACGTAGACCCGCAGGCCGATCGCCGGATTCGTCTCTTCCTTCGTCAGCTCGTGCAGCTTCGTCGCGGCAGCGTCGGTCAGAGAGACGACGGTCGGCTGGGACTCGATCATGTTGGTGCGTCCTCCTGGGAGGCGAGGCAGACGGGTTCGGTTCCGGCGCTGCGGATCATCGTGCTCGGCGCGCGTCGCGTCGATGGGACAATCGTACGCAGGTCAAGCAGTTTCGACAAGGGCGGGCGTCGAAACCTCGCGTGCGGCGATCTCGCGCCGCTCGTGCGCGCCCGTGGCGGGACGGCTGCGAGCGGCCTGATCGCGCAGGAGTCGCCCGAGCACGTCGGCGGGAACCGGCCGCGAGAAGAGGAAGCCCTGGGCCCGATCGCAGCCGAACGAGCGGAGCATGTCCACGTCCCCGCGATCCTCGACGCCCTCGGCGACGGTGTCGAGCCCGAGCGCGGCGCCGAGCTGCACAATCGCCCCGACCAGCCGGGCGACCCGCGGGTCACCGCGCATCGCACTGATGAACGAGCGGTCGATCTTGAGCTCGTCGAGCGGGAACGCGCGCAGGTAGCTGAGCGCCGAGTAGCCCGTCCCGAAGTCGTCGATCGAGAGCCTGACCCCGAGGTCCTTGAGCCGGCGCAGCCGGTCGACCGTCGCGGCCGTGTCCGCGAGAAGAACCGACTCGGTGATCTCGAGGATGAGCCGGTCCGCCGGCAGCGCCGACGCGCGGATGGCGGCGCGCACGTCGTCGACGATCAGGTCCGTGGCGAGCTGGCGGGCCGACAGGTTCACACTGACCTGGATCGGACCGACCTCGGCCGACCACGCCGCGGCATCGCGACACGCCGTGGCGAGCACCAGCCGGCCGATCCGGTCGATGAGGCCGGTCTCCTCGGCGAGCGGGACGAAGACGTCGGGGAGGACGAGGCCGCGCTCGGGGTGCTCCCAGCGGGCCAGCGCTTCGACCCCGCCGATCCGCCCGTCCGCGAGCGTCGCGATGGGCTGGTAGTGGGCAACGATCTCGCCCCGCTCGACCGCGTCCCGAAGCCGTTCCTCGAGGCCGATCCGGTCGATCGCCGTCGAGTGCATGGACGGCTCGTACCGCCGCGCGACGCCCTTGCCGGCAGCCTTCGCCGCGTACATCGCGAGGTCCGCGTTGCGGAGGAGCTCGGATGCCTTTGCCGCGTGGTCACCGCTCAGCGCGACGCCGAGGCTCGCCGTGACGACGATGGCGGCATCGGCGACGTGGAACGGGTCGGCCATGGCGGCGCGGATGCGCTCGGCGACGGCGAGCGCCTCCGCCTCACTCGGCGGGTCCTCGACGAGCACGCCGAACTCGTCGCCGCCGAGTCGGGCCGCCGTGTCTCCCGGTCGGATGCACGCCTCGAGCCGATGGGCCACTTCAAGGAGGAGCTGGTCGCCCGCCTGGTGGCCGAAGCTGTCGTTGACGCGCTTGAAGTCGTCGAGGTCGAGGAAGAGGACCGCGACCGAACCGCCCGCGCGGCGGGCTCGGGAGAGCGCGTGTTCGACGCGGTCGCCGAACAGGGCCCGGTTGGCCAGGTTCGTGAGCGGGTCGTGGAACGCCTGGTGGGCGAGTCGCTGCTCGAACGTCTTGCGCTCCTCGACGTCGCGCATCGTGAGGACGATGCCGCGCACGTCACCGTCCCGGAGCTGGTTGGCCGCCACCGCCTCGACGTATCCGCTTCCGCCGGTCGAGTGGAGCACTCGCCACTCGGCGGTCCGCCGCTCCGCGTCCTTCGCACCGACGACCTTGATGAGCGCCGCGGCGGCGGCCGCGTCGTGCGGATGAACGATGTCCGCGAACCGGGTACCGACCAGGTCGTTGTGCGGCAGCGCGAGGCGCTGTTCGATCGACGGGGACGCATACAGGATCTGGCCCGCCTTGTCGACGACGACGATCAGGTCCGCCGCGTTCTGGACGAGGCTGCGGAATCGGGCCTCCGTTCGGCGGGCCACCTGCTCGGACTGGAGTCGCACGATCTCGCGCAGCGTGGCGGCCTGGCGGACCACGACGAGCCCGGTCAGCACGACCGCCGCGATGATCAGTTCGCCGAGCTCCGTCGCGAGCTGGTCCTGGCCAACGTGGAGGAGGATCCCGTAGCCGAGCGCGACGGCGAGGTACGGCAGGAAGAAGAACGGCTGCAGTCCGCCGTCAGCAGATTCGGGGGCCGTCCCGGCGGGACGGCGAACCACGAGCGTCTGCCAGCGGGCGGCCATCCCGCTCAGTGCGATCGCGGCGACGGCGACGGCATCTGTCCATCCGCCCGTCTCGTAGGTGTCGGCGAGGCTGAGCGCCCCGAAGCCGACGTCGCTCACGAGGAATGCGAGCAGGCCGGCGCCGAGCAACCAGACCGGCTCACGAATGATCGGGGCGGGTCGGCGGAACACCACGATGGCGGCGCCGAGCAGGAGCACGAGGTCGCCGACCGGGTAGGCCAGTGACAGCAGTGACGTGAGCGTGTCGGACTGCTCGGCCACCGCGGTCGGCCGAAGGACGAGGTGCCAGATCACCATGCCGCCGCCGACGACGACCGTGCCGACGTCGAGCCCGATGCGGAGGACCTCCCGCCGCCCGCCGGCCGCCCGGGGGAGGATCAGCAGCGCGACGAAGGTGAGCGGGTAGTAGGCGAGGTAGAAGGCGTCGACCCACGAGGGGAACGGCTCCACCCCGAGACCCAGCTCGAGTACGGCCCACCCGGCATTGGCGACACCGTAGGCTGCGAAGGCCGCGGCGAGGAGCGCCCAGCCGCGTCGCGCGGCCGGCGGCAGGGCGGGTTGCCGGACGGCCTGGATGGCCAGGGCGAAGACGGTGATGTCGAGCGGGGTGAAGACGAGGTTGCCGAAGACCGCCCTGAGGGCCTCCGAGCCGACGCCGGACAGGGACCAGACCCCGAAGACCGCGGCGTAGACCGCGAGCGCGAGGATGATCGGGTCAGGGCGACGACCGTGGAACGCGCGACGAGCCCACGTCGCGTCCGATGGGATGCTCACGAACGCGAGCATGCGGGCGTGAGCGACGCCCGATCTGCGAACCGATCGTCCGCGATCGATCCGGCGGAGGTGGGACGGGGGGATCGTCCATTTGCGTGAGAGCGAGCCCATCCTGCCGCCCGGCGATCGCGGAGGCCGGGCGCCGATCCGGGTCGAGCAGCTCGACGTCGCGACCCACGGCCGCCCGTGCAGACGCGCCCGGCCGGATCGCCGTCACCCGGGCACCACCCCGCCGCAGGGCGACTTCCTCGGCCGAGACGCGCCCGAGATCGACCGGCAGGATCGCGAGCACCTCGGCGCATCCCGCCGCGAGTCCCAGGTTCGCTTCCGAGCCGACGCCCCCGTCGATGTACGGGCGGCCGCCGATCGTGACCGGTGGCAGCACGGTCGGCAGCGCACAGCTGGCGGCCACGGCGCGGGCGAGCGGCACGCCGCTTGAGCGATCGAACACGACCGTCGAGCCGGTCAGCGCATCGACCGCGGTCACCTCGAGTCGCGCCGGCCACTCGACGACGGGCCCGAGGAGGGTCGTGATGACGTCGACGAACGCCGCCTGCGGCGCGGTTCGCGCGGCGAGGGCGAGGCTGCCGAACCGAGCGATCAGCTCATTCGGCTCCGTGACCGCCGGCGCCGGCTCCGCGGACCAATCGCCCGCCCGCGGTCGCCGCGCAGCGTGGCGGACGAGCGTCTCGGCGCCGACCCACGAGAGCCAGGCGCGCGACACCCAGGCCAGGCGCCGGCGCCGCCCGGCCCGCAGCGCGAGCGTGCCGAGCAGCCCGCCAAGCGTCGAGACCCAGTCGTCGTTCGAGCCCGGCTGAGCCCGGACCTGCGACGCGTACAGGTCGTCGAGGCTCCCGTCGCCGAGCAACCGCGCTCCGACGATCGAGCCCGCCGAGGTGCCGATCACGCGGTCCCACCCGGTCACGTCGACCCCGCCGTCGCGCAGCCCGAGCAGCACGCCGATCTCCCAGGCCATGCCGGCGACGCCGCCGCCGCCGAGGACGAGGGCCCGGCTCGAGTCAGCGGTCATCGTCCGCCGGCCGTCAACCGTCGATCCGCTCGACGACCGTCGCGATCCCTTGCCCCACCCCGATGCACATCGTCGCGAGGCCGTATCGGCCGCCCGTTCGGCGCAGCTCGTGGACGAGCATCGTGACGAGTCGCCCGCCGCTCATCCCGAGCGGATGCCCCAGGGCAATCGCGCCGCCGTTCACGTTGACCCGTGCGGGATCGAGCCCCAGCTCGTCGATGCACACGAGCGACTGGGAGGCGAAGGCCTCGTTGAGCTCGACGAGGTCGAGGTCGCCGACGCCGATGCCCGCCCGCGCCAGCGCCTTGCGCACGGCGGGGACGGGGCCGATGCCCATGACCGCCGGGTCCACGCCGGCGACCGCGGTCGCGACGACCCGGGCCATCGGCCGGAGGCTGAGGGCCTGCGCGCGCTGCGCCTCGACGACGAGCACGGCCGACGCGCCGTCGTTGATCCCCGACGCGTTCCCGGCCGTGACCGTCCCGCCGTCGCGGAAGGCCGGCCGGAGCCGCGCGAGGGCCTCCGCCGACGTGTCCGCCCGCGGATGCTCGTCCCGCGCGACGACGACCGGGTCGCCCTTTCGTCCGGCAACCTCGACCGGCACGATCTGGTCGTCGAACCGCCCGGCCTCGATCGCAGCGACCGCTCGCCGCTGCGACTCGAGCGCGAACGCGTCCTGGCGCTCGCGGGACACGCCCCAGCGCTCCGCGACGTTCTCGCCGGTCTCGCCCATCGAGTACGGGTAGTGCGCCGCGGCGAGGCGCGGATTGACGAAGCGCCAGCCGAGGGTCGTGTCGTGGAGCTCGCGCGCGCCGCGCTCGAACGCCGACTCCGGCTTGGCCATGACGTACGGCGCGCGGGTCATCGACTCGACGCCACCGGCGACGAATACGTCGCCGTCGTCGGCCGCGATCGCGTGGGCGGCGGAGTTGATCGCCTGGAGCCCGCTCCCGCACAGGCGGTTGACAGTGAGCCCCGCGACCTCGACCGGCAACCCCGCAATGAGCGCGGCCATCCGCGCCACGTTGCGGTTGTCCTCGCCGGCCTGGTTCGCGCAGCCGAGGATGACGTCCTCGACGAGCGCCGGGTCGATCCCGGAGCGGTCGACGACCGCCCGCACGACGAGCGCGGCGAGATCGTCCGGGCGAACGGCGGCAAGCGCGCCGCCGTAGCGCCCGATCGGCGTCCGCACGGCCTCGACGATCCACGCTTCGCGGAGCGGCCGATGGAGGTCCCGGGTCATGGACGGATTGTAGGTCCGCGGCCGGGGACGGCCCGAACTCCGCGCCGGAACGTCGCCGCCCGCACCGACGCGTCAGTCGAACGGGCTGCGCGGATGACCGGCGCCGAGGCGGAGCGCAATCGCGATGTCGTCCTCGGTCGCGAGGCCGGACTCGGCCACGAGGCGCGCCTCGGCGCGAACGGCGCCGAGGATCCGGTCCCGCACGGCGGCCTCATCGACCGTCCCGGGATCGGGCGTCGCGAAGTCGGCCGACACCCCCGTCGGCCGCCCGTCCGACCCGTGGACGTAGAAGCCCGTGCCCGACTTTCGGCCCAGCCGCCCGTCGGCCACCAGGCGCTCCTGGATCGGCGACGGCCGCAGCCGATCCGGCCGCCCGAGGCCGTCCCACACGGCGCGCGCCGCCGCGAGATTGACGTCGATGCCGACGAGGTCCATGAGCTCGAACGGGCCCATCGGGAACCCGTCCGCCCGCATCGCGGCGTCGATGCGCTCCACGGATGCCTCGCCCGCCTCGAGCATGCGGAGCGCCTCGATCGTGAACGGCCGGTGCACTCGGTTGACGATGAACCCGGGCGAATCCGCGCAGCGGACGACCGTCTTGTCCCACCCGGCGATGAGCGCCTCGGCCCGGTCCGCCACGGCGGGGAGCGTCGCCTCGGTCACGACGAGCTCGACGAGCGCCATGACCGGTGCCGGGTTGAAGAAGTGGAGGCCGACGACATGGCCCGCCCGACCGGAGACGACGGCGAGGGCGGCGACCGACAGCGCGCTCGTGTTCGTGGCGAGGATCGCGTCCGGCGCGGCGGCCACCCCGAGGGAGCGGAAGATCGTCTGCTTGAGCCCGAGGTCCTCCGCCGCCGCCTCGATGACGAGGCCGGCCTCCGCCGCGAGGGCGTCGATCGTCGGCGCGTCACGGAGGAGCGCGAGCCGACCGTCCACCCAGTCGTCGATCGAGTCCGCGTCGAGGCCCAGCCGCCCCGCCCGCCGGGCGAGCCCCTCGCGAACGCGCGCCCGCCCTCGCTCGATCGCCGCCGCGTCGACGTCGTGCAGGACCGTCTCGTGCCCGTGCTCGATCGCGACCTGGGCGATGCCCGCCCCCATCGTCCCGGCGCCGATCACGCCGACGATCGATGGGGCGCGACCATGCATTGGCCCACGATACGGCCCGGCTCGCGCGGCTGCGCGGCCGGGCCATGATCAGCGCCGGATCCGGCTCACCCGTCGGTGCGGGACGGATCGAGCGGCGAGCCTGCCCCACGCACCGGGCCGGCCGGCAGCGTGAAGGCAAGGACCGTCAAGAGTGCGGCCAGGCCCAGCAGGAGTCCCTGCCAGCCGGTGCGGCTGGCGCCGGCCGTCGGTGCCTCGGCGTCAGTGGGGGGCAAGGTAGGGCCTGCGTTGGTCGCCTCGGTGACGCCGACGCCGCCGGCCGCCACCTCGGCGCCGCTCGGCACGAACGTCTCGCCGAGGACCCCGCCTTCGACGCTCCCGCCGGAGCTGGGGGCGCCGGAGCTGGGGGCGCCGGAGCTGGGGGCGCCGGAGCTGGGCGGGCTGCTCGTCTCACCGGCGACGCCCCCGTCCTGCTCGTCGCAGTCGACCCAGAACACCTTGTGCTTGTCGTGCTTGCCCGTGTCGAGGTCGCCATCCCAGAAGAGCTTGTAGTGCCCGTCCGGCAGTTCGTACACGCCGACGTCCGGGTCCCGGTCCTCACCGTCTCCGGCGGTGTCGTACGTACCCGCGAGCACACGGGTGCCCTTGTCGCCCTGCGCCCACTCCTGGATCTCCCATGAACCGGCCTGGACCGGGTCGGCGAAGAAGAAGTGCAGGTGGAACGTGCAGACGTGCGGCTCGTTCCGAACCTCAGCCGCCGGTTCGCCCGGACCCTCGTGGATCTTGACCGTCCCGTTATTGCCGGGCGGTCCGCCCTCCGGTGCGGCAAGCGCCGAGCTCGCGGCTGCCGTGACGATCAGGGACGTCGCAGCGGCGAGCGCGAGAAGGCGCGCGAATGGATGACCAGTGGCCTCCGTGGATTGCATGAGCAGGACCTCCTGGCTCCGAGGATGCGGAGGCACAGGGCACAACCGCCCACCCGCCGGGCTCGATTGCGTTGAAGGAGCATGTCGACGGCGAGCGCGCGTGTCGAGCACGAGCTGGCGCGCTCGGTCGTCAAACCCGCTTGAGGGCCTCGAACGGCTGACGGCAGGCGCGGCAGAAGTGGACCGACCGGCACTGGGTGGGGCCGAACAGGTTGTCAAGCGTGGCGTCGCCGGAGCCGCACCACGGGCAGGCCGGCGCGACGCCTGGGGCGGTCGGCGGCGCGATGCCGGCCGACCGGAGCCGCTCGAGCCCGGCGGGGCTGATCCGGTCCGACGTCCACGGGACGACGAACGTGAACGCGATGTCGACTGGGCGGCCGAACCCGGCGAGGCGGTCGCGAACGGCCGATCGAATGGCCTCGAGCGCGGGACAGCCGACGAACGTCGGCAGGAGCTCGACGCGGATCGCCTCGCCGGTCACCTCGACGCGGTGGACCATGCCGAGGTCGACGATCGACGCCACCGGGAGCTCGGGATCCGGAACCTCGGCGAGCGCGGCGCGAACCGCGGTTTCGCCCATCAGGAGGCCGATCACCACGTCGCCTCGGGGTCGATCCGGCGAACGGACGTGAACTCCGCGTGGAGCCGCCGGAAGGCGCCTGAGTGTGCCGTGCGGGCGGTGCCCGGGTCGCGCGTCACGGGCAGCGACGGGAGGTCGAGCCGCTCGAAGACGGGCGCGAGCGACGCCCGCCAGCGCGCCTCCAGCTCCGGGAACGGGGCGGAAAGGATGCCGGCCATGTCGAGGGCGAGCTCCGTCGGGAGCGGGGTCAGGACCGTTCCGGCATCCGGACCGAGGCGCTCGAGGGCAGCGAGGAGACGCCGCCTCGGTTCCGCGCCACCGCGGGCGAGCCGCTCGAACCACGCCTCCGCGTGCATGAAGTGGTAGCGCTCCTCGCGGACGAGCTTGCCGACGAGGTCGCGCAGCGGCTCGAACGACGAGCCGGCGAGGGCCGCGAGGCGGACGGCGTCGGCGGTGTCGTAGAGATAGCGGCGGACGATCGTGTCGGCCCAGTCGCCGCG
>DASTOB010000110.1:0-5840 GCA_035720425.1 Candidatus Limnocylindrales bacterium | reverse complement strand
TCGTGACCAGGCCCTCGATGAGCAGCTCGTCGAGCGCGACCCGCGACCGGGCGATCGCCGTTTCGCGATCCGGTCCCCACACGACGAGCTTGCCGAGCAGCGAGTCGTAGTACGGCGGCACCTCGTAGCCGGGATAGATGTGCGAGTCCATCCGTACGCCCGGCCCGCCCGGCACGTGAACCCGCTCGATGAGGCCGGCTGCCGGGCGGAACTCGTGCTCGGGATCCTCGGCGTTGATCCGGAACTCGATGGCGTGGCCGCGCGACACGATGTCGGCCTGCGACAGCCCCAGGGGCTCCCCGGCGGCGATCCGGATCTGCATGACGACGAGATCCTGCCCGGTCAGCATCTCCGTCACCGGGTGCTCCACCTGGATCCGGCAGTTGATCTCGATGAAGTAGAAGTTGCCGTCGCGGTCGACGAGGAACTCGAGTGTGCCGAGGTTCTCGTAGCCGGCGGCGACGACGGCCCGCACGGCCCGCCCGCACAGGTCCGCCCGGGCGGCCGGCGAGAGCGCCGGCGTCGGCGCCTCCTCGATGATCTTCTGGTGCCGGCGCTGGACGGAGCAGTCGCGCTCGCCGAGATGGATCCCGGCCCCGTAGCGGTCGACCGCCACCTGGACCTCGACGTGTCGGTTCTCGTCGAGCCACTTCTCGAGGTACAGCGAGTCGTCGCCGAAGGCGGCCTTCGCCTCGGAGCGGCAGACGCGCAGCGCGGACTCGAGCTCCCGGGGCGTGCGCACCATGCGCATCCCCTTGCCGCCCCCGCCCGCGGACGGCTTGATGAGCACGGGATAGCCGATCCGCTCCGCCTCGGCCAGCGCGTGCATGTCGTCGCGGAGGAGCCCCTCCGATCCCGGGATCGTCGGCAGGCCGTGGGACGCGAGGAGCCGGCGCGACCCCTCCTTCGAGCCGAACCGCTCGAGCACGGCCGCCGGCGGGCCGATGAACGTGAGCCCGTGCGCCCGAACGACCTCGGCGAAGCCCTCGTCCTCCGACAGGAAGCCGTAGCCCGGGTGGATCGCGTCGCACTCGGTGACGATCGCGGCGCTGATCACGGCGGGCACCGACAGGTACGACCGCCGCGCGTCGGCCGGCCCGATGCAGATCGCCTCGTCCGCGAGCTGGACGGGCAGGCTGTCGCGATCCGCCTCGCTGTACGCGACGACGGCGCCGACGCCGAGCTGCCGGCAGGCGCGCAGGATCCGAAGGGCGATCTCCCCCCGGTTGGCGATGAGGATCTTCGAGAACATCAGTCGGCCGACCCGCCGGACGCGGACGCGGCCGACCCGCCGACGAGCTCGATGACGAGCAGGTCCTGCCCGTACTCGACGGCCTGGCCGGACTCGACGAACGCGGCACCGAGCACCCCGTCGGCCGGGGCCACCACCTCGAGCGGCACGCCGAGCATGTCGACCGACCCGACCCGATCGCCGGCCCGGACGCGCGCGCCGGGCCGCAGGTCGGCCCGCGGCTGGAAGATCCCGACCGCCGGCGACGTCGCCACCGCCCGATGGAGATCTCGCCGTGCGTCCCGTCCCGGATCGGCCGTCCGTCGCTCCGGCCCGCCATCCGGTCGGTTCGCCCCGTTCGTGGACGGATCGGCCCCACCGGCCAGCCCCGCGCCGGCCGCGCCCGCCGGCCCGCCACCTGCCGCAGCGCCACCGGACCCGGCGGACGCCGGTCGGTGGCCCTCGAGCGCACCGGGCGCATGCCCGTGCCCGGCGTGCCCCGGCTGCGCTCGCGACGCCCGGTCGGACGCCCGCCGGCCCAGGTTCACCCCGTCGGCCGGACGGCGCAGTCGGACCTTCCAGCCGCCCTCGCGCACCTCGATCTCGCCGAGCCCCGTCGCGCCGAGCTTGGCCACGAGCGCCGGCAGGAGATCGTCGGCGAGTCGGTCGATCGCGGCGTGGTCGGCGAGGCGGTCCTCGGGGGACCGCTCCCCGGCACGCTCGGTCGACGGATCGGGCACGGCTCAGACCTCCTCGCGGGCGGGCGGCTCGTCCCGGCCGCGTCCCGGGGCCGAGAGCTGGACGCCGCCCCAGCGGCCGGGGTCGAGCAGGGTGCGCACTCGATCGGCGAGCCCCGGGCGCTCCGGCGGGGCGACCGCCGGCGTCGTCGTCTCAGTGTAGGCGCCGAGGTTCCGGTAGCGCTGATAACGCGCCTCGACGAGCTCGTCGAGCGGGACCTGGGCGAGGGCATCGAGCTCGGCGACGATGACCTGGCGCAACCGACGCCCGGTCTCGGCGTGATCGGCGTGAGCGCCCTCGCCGGGTTCCGGGACGACGATGTCGACGACCCCGAGCGCGGCCTGGTCGGCCGCGGTCATCTTCATCGCCAGGGCGGCCGACGGCGCCTCGTCCGCGGTCCGCCACAGGATCGACGCGCAGCCCTCCGGGCTGATCACGGAATAGACCGCGTTCTCGAGGGCGATGACGACGTCGCCGACGGCGATCGCGAGCGCGCCACCGGACCCGCCCTCGCCGGTGATGACGGCGACGATCGGCGTGCGCAGCCGGGTCATGAGCCCGATCGAGCGGGCGATCGCCTCGGCGATCCCGCGCTCCTCCGATTCGGGTCCCGGATGGGCGCCCGGGACGTCGACGAAGGTGACGATCGGCAGGCCGAACCGCTCCGCGAGCTCCATGACCCGCATCGCCTTGCGGTAGCCCTCCGGGTGCGGCATGCCGAAGTTGCGCCGGATGTTCTCGTCCGTGTCGGCGCCCTTCTGCTGGCCGACGACGACCACCCGCCGGCCGTCGATCCGCGCGAACCCGGCCACGACCGCCGCGTCATCGCCGAACAGCCGGTCGCCGTGGAGCTCGATGACCTCGTCGGCGATCGCCTCGAGCAGTTCCAGCGTGCGCGGCCGGCGAAGGTTCCGGGCGAGCTGGACGCGGGTCCACACGGCCGCCTTCGGATCGGCGGGGTCGGCCGATGTGTCAGCGGATCCGGGCTGCGCATCGCCGGGCGCATGGCCGCCGGGTGCATGCGCGCCGGCCGCCTCGCGGGCTCGGGTGATGAATCGGTCAACCACGGTCCGCCTCCGCCCGGATGCCGGCCGGGGTCAGGGCCGCGAGGAGCGACCGGGGCCGGAGGACCCCCACCCCGTCGTCGGCGTCGTCCATCTCCAGCGACGCCGGGACGAGGTAGCGGAGCAGGAGCGCGAGCTCGTCGCGCAGCTGCGAGCGGTGGACGACGAGGTCGACGAAGCCGTGCTCGAACAGGAATTCCGAACGCTGGAAGCCGGGCGGCAGCTCCTGGGCGATCGTCCCGGCCGACACGCGCGCCCCGGCGAAGCCGATCAGGGCGTTCGGCTCGGCGAGGTTCACGTCGCCGAGCACGGCGTACGAGGCGAAGACGCCGCCGGTCGTGGGGTCAGTCATGACGCTGAGGTACGGCACCCGCGCGTCGCGCAACCGCTCGAGCGCGCCGATCGTCTTCGCCAGCTGCATGAGCGCGAGCGTGCCCTCCTGCATCCGCGCACCGCCCGACGCGGACACGACGATGAGCGGCACGCGTGCCTCGTGGGCGTGCTCCGCGGCGCGGGCGACCTTCTCGCCGACGACCGCACCCATCGATCCGCCCATGAACCCGAAGTCCATGACGCAGATCGCGACGGCGTGACCGTCGAGTCGGGCCGTCCCCCAGACCGCCGCGTCGCGCATGCCGGTCGCCGTCTGGGCGGCGACGACGCGGTCCGGGTACGGCTTCTGGTCGACGAAGCCGAGGGGGTCGACGGACTGGAGGCCGGCGTCGTGCTCCTCGAATGAGCCGTGGTCGACGAGCAGCTCGAGGCGCGCCTGGGCCGACAGGCGGAAGTGGTGGCCGCACGACGGGCAGACGCGGAGGACCTTGTCGAGCTGCTTGTTGAACAGCATCTCCTCGCACGACGGGCATTTCGTCCAGAGGTCCGGCGGGTACGCGTCGCGGCGACCGCGGAACGACGGCAGCTTGATCGGCACGTCAGTCGAGCCTCGTCTGGGGCGGGCGCGACCGACGCCAGGCGACCCACGCCGCACCGGCGATCGACAGGGCGGCCGAGGTGAGCGCGCCACCGATGAGGATCGGGCGCGGGATGGCCTGCAAGCCGGCCTGCACCTCGAGGTCGACGTCGTCGGGGTCGCGCGCCGGGTCGACGTCGGCGTCCGGCAAGGCGGGCGGCAGGAGGCCGATCGTCACGCCCTCCGCCCCGGCCGCGGCCGGCAGGCGCATCGACGCGGCGACCTGGGCCAGGCGGGCGGCGAGTCGCTCCTCGAATCGGAACGACGGGTGGAGGCGGACGAGGTCGCGACCGAGGCGGGTTGCGGCGTCGCGAACGGACGGGTCGAGATCCGGGTCCGCGGGCGCGTCGGCCGCGCGGCGCTCGTGGGCGGCGAGGAGCGACTCGAGGTAGCGATCCGTGCGCAGCGCATCGACCTCGAGCGCGTCGCGCCCGGCGAACGTCACGAACCCTCCTCGCGCAGCTGGCGGGCCACCGCCCGCAGCGCCCGATGGATGAGCACGCGCACCGCGCCCTCGCTCCGCCCGAGCACGCCGGCGATCTCCGCGGTCGACATCTCGTCGACGAAGCGGAGCACGAGGGCGCGGCGCCGGTCCCCGGGCAACCGGCCAACGGCGCGCCACGCGGCGGCGGCCTCGTCGCGGGCCTGGACGCGGCCCTCGACGTCGAGGGGATCCGCGATGAGCGGGGCGGCCTCGAGCGGCGCGGTGGGGTGGCGGCGCTCCGCCCGGCGCTGGTTCGCGACCGCGTTGCGGGCGATCCGGAACAGCCACACGCGGAACGTCGACGCGCCCTCCCCGTCGGCGGGTTGGGCGCGCTCCTCGAACCGGTGCAGGTTCGTCAGGGCGGACAGGAACGTCCGCTCCGTCGCGTCCTCCGCGTCGTGGTGGTTGCCGAGCTCGTAGTACGCGTAGCTGTACACCTGGGCGAGGTACCTGCGGTAGAGCGCCTCGAAGCGGGCTGGATCGCGTTGCGCGGCCTCGACGAGACGGCGGTCCCGGTCGAGATGCGCGACGCGGGGGCGCGGCTCCTCCGCCGCACCCACTCTCCTCAACACCGGTCTGGCCATCGTGTTACACCCCGGCCCGTGCTGGCGCGGCGGGGTCGGCCAGGCGGACGTGGCGGATCTCGCCGGTCACGACGTGCCGTTCGGTTCCGTCGGCGTCCTCGACGACGAGCGCGCCGGACAGGGCATCGACCCCGCGCGCGGTGACGGTTTCGGCCGATCCGTCCGGGTGCTCGAGGCGGACCGGGCGATCGCTCGTGAGCTGGCGATCGGCCCAGTCGGCCGCATCGAACCGGCCCCGCCGGAGCAGGTCGTGGCGGACCTCGAGGCGGGTGAGGAACGCGTCGAGCAGCGCGCCGGTGTCGATCGGCCGGCCGCCGGATGCCTCGCGCAGCGAGGTCATCCCGCCGGGGCCGGCGAGGTCGGTCGGGAAGTCGGTCGCCGCCCAGTCCGCGTTCACCCCGATGCCGACGACGACGCGCGGATCGGCCGTCCCGAGCCCGTCGGTCTCGCCGAGCACGCCGCCGAGCTTACGCACGTCGACCGGCCCGTCGCGCAGGGCCCGCGCGCGCTCCGGGGTCAGCTCGCCGCGGAGCGGCGCCCACGGACCGCCGACCTCGACGACGAGGTCGTTCGGCCACTTGAGCCGGACCGTCCGATCCGGCAGCCCGGCCACGTCTTCGGCCGCGTCGGCCATGGCCAGACTCACGATCGCCGCCAGGCGCCACGTCCGATCCGGGTCGAGGTACGCGGGCCGGAAACCGAGCGACGCAAGGAGGGCGGCGCCGGGGGTCGGCGGCGTCGTCCAGGTTCGGCCGTCCCGTCCCCGGCC
>DASTOB010000109.1:0-21526 GCA_035720425.1 Candidatus Limnocylindrales bacterium | reverse complement strand
CCGGACACCGATCGTCACGTCCCCGCCGTCCGGCGAGAACTTCACGGCATTGTGGATGAGGTTGACGAGGACCTGGCCCAGGCGCGCCTCGTCGCCCCGGACCCGACCGGGGTCCGGGGTCGCGTCGACGTGGAGCCGCACGCCCTGCCGCTCGGCGAACAGCCGGAGTCGTTCCGTCGACGCGACCGCGAGTGCGGCGAGGTCGACGTCGTCGAGATGGACGATCGCCCCGCCGCTTTCGATTCGGGACAGGTCGAGGAGCTCGTTGACCATCTGGACGATGTGGCCGGTCTCGACCTCGATCTTCGCGATCCGGTCGGCCATCCGGGCGGGAATCGCCTCCCCGGCGGCGCCGGCTTCGCGCGACAGGGTCTCGGCGAGCAGGCTGATCGTGGTGAGCGGCGTGCGCAGCTCGTGCGACAGGTTGTCGATGAACTCCGCCCGGATCTGCTGGAGCCGGCGGAGCTCCGTGACGTCCTCGAGGATCACCCACGCGCCACCATCCGACGCGCCCCGGGCGCGGACGACCACCGTGGGACCGTCCGGACCGCGAACGGTCACCTCGCCGCCGGCCGACGCGGCCGATCCGTCCGCCACGGCGGCCGTGACGATCTCCTCGATCCGCCGGTCGACGAACGCTTCGATGGCCGTCCGACCGACCATCGAGCCCGGGGCAGCGTCGAGCAGCGCGTGGGCCGCCGTATTGGCGAGCTCGATCCGCATGTCCGCGCTGACACGGACGATGCCGACGCCGGTCAGGTCGATGACAAGGCCGAGGTCGCGTCGCGCGGCGTCGAGCCCGCGGTCCGCGTCGGCCGCGCGCGCGGCGGCGCGGCGGGCATCATCTCGTGCTCGGTCCGCCGCGCGACGGTCGGCGAAGGTCGTGGCGACGGCGACGGCGAGCGCGATCGCGAGGACGATCGACAGGACGAGCAGGGGCTCCACGCCCGGAGGATCGCACAGGGCGCGTCAGGCGCGCCGGACCGTTGGATTCGGGATGGGGCCGGCCGTCCGGCCGGTGCCAGGGTCGCCGGTCGCGATGCGCCACGGTTCGACAAGGGCGGCGAACGCCGCGGCAGGGAACGCGTGCCGCAGGACGTGGGCGTGGGCGACGCGTCCGAGGACCCGCCGGGCGCGTGCCGCCGTGACCCGATCGAGGCCGGCCAGCGACGGCGCGGCGGCGGCATCACGTGCGGCGAGCGCGGTCGACACGCGGAACACTTCGTCCTCCATCGGATCGATGCCGCGCGGCCACGGATCCGGCTCGAGCCGGGCGCGGCCGGCGGCCCGGGCGAGGGTGCGCAGCTCGTCCGGGGTGAGCTGCGCCGCGCGCTCGAGCACGCGCCGGACGGCGGGCGTGTTAGGACCGTAGCGTGGCTGGTCGATCGCCGCCTCCCACGAGCGGGTCAGGCGGTCGCGGGCCCGATCGAGATACGCCTCCGAGAGGTGCTCGTCGAGGAACGGCGCGAGGACGATCTCGTGGGCGGCCGACAGGATCGCGTCGCGAACCGGCAGGGCGGCCCATGCCTCGGGCGGCGCGGCGGCGCGCACGAGCGCCTCCGACCGGTCGAGGGCCGCCGCCCGTTCCGCACCGACGAAGCGGCGGATGCTCGCCACGAACGCGATCGGCGGCGGCTCCGCCACGGACAGGCGATCGAGCTCGTCGCGGGTCAGCCGACGGACGCGGTCGACGAACCGGCGGAGGGCCTCGTCGGGGTCGGCCGGCCGAGGAGGTCGCGGCCGCTCGCGCGCCGGCTCCGCGGTGCCGCCTCGCGGCGCCCAGTCGGGCGCCCGCGGGGAGCCGCGTCCTCGTCCACCACGTCCACCCGGGTGGCGCTCACGGTCGTAGCGGGCGCGGAGCTCCGCGTCGCTGAGCCAGTCGTGGGCGACGTTGATCCGCTTCGCGATTTCGAGGTTGTCGGCGCCGGCGATGTCGGGATGGTGGCGCTTGAGCAGGGCTCGCCAGGCAACCTCGATCGCCTCCGGCGAGGCGTTCACCGGGACCTCGAGCCGGGCGTAGAGATCATCCGCCGGAAGGGTCGGTCGCGGTGGCATCGGTCGTCGGTCGTTCGTTCGGTCGTTCGGTCGTCGTTCGGTCGGTCGTTCGGTCGTCAGCCGGTCGGTCGGCCGTGCGTCAGGCGCCCGTCAGGCACCGCGAACGAGCGCCTCGACGTCCTCGATCGGCCGCGTCTCGCGGGCGCCCGTCGCGCGATCGGTCACCTCGACCCCGCCCGCCGCGAGGGAGCGCGGGCTGACGGTCAGGATCGTTGGCATGCCGAGCAGCTCCGCGTCGGTGAACTTCACGCCGGGCGACTCGTCACGATCGTCGTACAGGATCTCCCGGCCGGCGTCGATCGACAGCTGGTGGAGGCGGTCGGCCGTCTCGGTCACCCGCGGATCCTTCGCCGCGCCGATCGCCACGAGGTGGGCGGCATACGGCGCGACCTCGGCCGGCCAGACGATGCCCTTCTCGTCGTGGTGGGCCTCGACGATGCACGCCACGTTGCGCCCGACCCCGATGCCGTACGAGCCCATCACGATCGGGTGGGCCTCGCCGTCCTCGCCGAGGTACGTCGCGCCGAAGGCGTCGGTGTACTTCGTGCCGAGCTTGAAGATGTTGCCGACTTCGATCCCGTTGCGCAGGATGACCGGCCCGCCGCACTGGGGGCACGGGTCGCCTTCCTGGACGTTCGTGATGTCGGCGATGAGGTCCGGCGTGAAGTCTCGGCCGACGTTCACGTTCCGGAAATGGAAGCCCTCCTTGTTCGCGCCGGCGACGAGGTTCGGCGAGCGGGCGACGAGGTCGTCCACCACGACGGTCGTGTCGTGCGCACCGATCGGGGAACCGTAGCCCGGCTCCATGCCGGCGGCCTTGATCTCCTCGACCTGGGCCGGCCGGATGCCGGTGGCCCTGAGCGCGTTGACGAGCTTCGTCTCGTTGACCTCGTGGTCGCCGCGAACGATGGCGGTCACGAGCCGGCCGTCGGCGGTCACGAAGAAGGCGGCCTTGGCGGTGCGGTCCTCGCCGATCCCGAGATGACGGGCGAGGGTCGCGATGGTCGTCGTGCCGGGAGTGGCGACCTCCTCGCGGGGCAGCGGGTCCTCGGCGGGCGGGTCCTTCTTGGGCGCCTTCGCGACCTGGCGGTTGGCCGCGTAGCCGCACGCCTCGCACAGGACGAGGACGTCCTCGCCGGCCGGGTTGAGGACCATGAACTCGTGCGCCCCCGTGCCGCCCATCATGCCGACGTCGGAGCTGACCGCGATCGTGGTCAGGCCGAGGCGCTTGAAGATGCGCTCGTAGGCCTCGTAGTGGAGCTGGTAACTCCGGTCGAGCCCGGCCGCGTCCCGATCGCAGCTGTACGAGTCCTTCATGACGAACTCGCGGACGCGGATCAGGCCGCCGCGGCTGCGCGGCTCGTCGCGGAACTTCGTCTGGAAGTGGTAGACGATCATCGGCAGCTGGCGATAGCTGCGGACGATGTCGGCGAGCAGCCCGGCGACGACCTCCTCGTGGGTCATGGCGAGGACCATGTCGCGGTCGGCGCGGTCGGTGAACCGGGCGAGCTCCGGGCCGACGCTCTCGTAGCGGCCGCTCCGCCGCCAGACGTCCGCGGGGTGGACGACCGGCATCTCCATCTCCTGGCCGCCGATGCGGTCGATCTCTTCGCGGATCACCTGCTCGACGCGCTTGTTGACGCGGTAGCCGAGCGGCAGGAGGGAGTAGATGCCGGCGCCGAGCTGTCGGACGTAGCCGGCGCGGAGGAGGAGTCGGTGGGACGGCATCTCCGCGTCGGACGGGTCGTCGCGGAGCGTGGTGAAGAAGAGCTGGCTCAGGCGCATGGCGCGAAGGATAGCGGCGGGGCGGGTTCCAGGGGTGTGGGGTCCTGTGGTGGGGGTCTGGGCGGGAGGGCTGGGCTGGGGCTCGTTACTGGCGCGCGGCTGCTCGTGGGGCGAGCAGCGGCGACGTGGGCGGCGTCCGCGGTGCTCCGGCTGCTCGTGGGGCGAGCGGCGGCGACGTGGGCGGGGCTCGGGGCGTCGGGTTCAGCCGTGGGACGAGTGAACGAGGGGCAGAACGGGGCCGACACGTCGCGTTCAGCCGTGGGGCGGGTGGAAGAGGGGCGGAACGGGGCCGACACGTCGCGTTCAGCCGTGGGGCGGGTGAACGGGACGGGTTCGGGGCTCGGGGTATCGGGTTCAGCCGTGGGGCGGGTGAAAGAGGGGCGGAACGGGGCCGACACGTCGCGTTCAGCCGTGGGGCGGGTGAGCGAGGGGCGGAACCCGCATCACGATGAGCGACGACCCGCCCGGATCCCGGCCCTCCCTGAGTGCGGTGAGCGCGGCTGTTGCCTGGATCGGGAACGCAGACTCGATCATCGGTGCAGCGGCAGCCAGCGCGGCCCGATTGGTTCGAGTATCAGCCACGAGCAGGATGATCCGAGTCAGACTTCCGTCGCGCAGCTTCAACGCGAGACGGCGGTTGAGTCGCTGCCAGTCCCGGATGGCCATCTCGGCCTCGACACCGATCGGGTCACCGGCGCCGCCGACAACGCCGTCCCATGCCCGCAGGTCTCCGGAGTCCGATACCGGCACTTCTGCCCTGAACGACAGCCTCGGGTTCAGAACAGTTCGAAACGCTGCGAGCAGTGCGATGTGCGCCTCATCTCGGAGCGGTGACCCGCCTGGGTACGCGCGCAGTCGAACATCCAAACCGACGGCCGCCCCGAACTTGGAGAGGACGTCGAGCGAAACCCACGGGGCTTCGCCGCGCTCGATGCGGCCTACCTCCGATGCCGAGACCCCGATCGACGCCGCGACTCGGATTTGACTGAGGCCGGCGGACACGCGCGCATCGCGAAGTTCCTGCCCGAGGTCCACGCGATCGCGGTGCGCACGTCGACCCGCGGCGGCGACCATCCTTTCCGAAGCGGCCATTGGCCGATGATGACCTCGGCCGCTCATCGGAACCTTTCGCCGGTCTCATCAGTCACTTACTCGTGGGACGGTTGAACGGGACGGGATCCGAGGCCGGTCGGTCGCGGTCAACCGTGGGACGGCTGAACGGGACGGGTGTGAGCCCGAATTCGTCGCGGTCAGCCGTGGGACGGCTGAACGGGATCGGTGTGAGCCCGAATTCGTCGCGGTCAACCGTGGGACGGCTGAACCGGGATGGAGTGATACCCGGCAAGCCAGGCGCACCAACCAGGTCGGGCTCTACCATCGACGATCTCGAGCCATCGGAGCGCATAGGCTGTGGCGATCGGGCTTGAGGCCACGGCCGCTGCTCCGATCGAGGTCGCAGTCATGCTCGGACCGACGAACGACGCCTCTCGGGCGAAGGATGCCGTGAGCGCGTCAGGCGTGCGAATCGGTCGAAGCTGTGAGCGCACCCGTTCCACTTCGCGGGCGAAGGCCGGCGCCGCCCAGCGCGACGGTCGCCGCTTTGGTACGGCGCCGAACGCCTCGACGAACGAAGCGAGTTCGCTCAGGCTGTCGGCGGTCGGGATCAGTGATCCGGAGCCGGCCTGAGAGATCTCCCGTGTATCGGCCGCCCGCGTCCACCGATCGCCCGAGGGGAGGAGCACCTCGAACGATCCGTGGAGCGTAACGACGCCCTCCCGGGGGCGCGTCGCGTCCGAGGTCATCGGGTCGGGCGGCCGCTGCATGGGGGGCATGAGGGCAGCATCGGGCTGGGACGTCAACGGCAGGCCATCACCGCGTTAACGAATCGAAGGTCGCGGCGAGCACACGCTGGACGCTGACCGACGATCGGCGCCTCGGATCGACGGGTGGAGCGCAGCTCCGTACAGTGGTGGCGTGCGTACGGATCACCGTTCCGATGTGGATGCGCCGGAGAGCGTCCGGTCCGGTGAGCCCGACGGCCGGTCCGGCGAACCCGGCGGCCGGTCCGGCGAGCCCGGCGGCCTATCCGGCGCCCAACCCGGCGTGCCCCTCGACAGCCGCCAGGCGAGGATCGCCCGTCACCTGCTCGAGTCGACCGAACCGGCGACGGTCGAGGAGATCGCGGTCTCGGTCGGCCTGACGCCCCGCGTCGTCCGCTACAACCTCCCGTCGATCGAGGCCGTTGCCAGACCGGCCGGCCTCCGCCTCGTCCTCCGTCGCGGCGTCGGGGCGTGGGTCGACGGGGAGCCGGCGGCGCGGGCGGCGCTGCTCGAACGGCTCAACGACTACCCCGGCCCGGCGGTCGTCGACGCCACGGAACGGCGTCAGCGCGCGATCGCGGCGCTCCTCGATGCCGCCCCGCGCGCGATCCGTCTGGAGGACCTGGAGCGGGAGTTCGGCGTGTCGCGGCCTACCGTCCGGCGCGACGTCCGGGCGGCCGAACCGTGGCTCGAGCGCCACCAGCTCCATCTCCAGCGCATGCCCGGCTCCGGGCTTGTCGTCCGGGGCACGGAAATCGACATCCGCAAGGGTCTGCTCGCCGTCCTGCTCGAGACCGTCGACCCGGACGTGCTCCTCGCACTCGTCGAATCCGGCGCGAGCCGCTCGGCGCCGACCCCCGAGACATCGACCCAAACCGATCGGGCGGACGGCCTCATCCCCCTCGTTCGCGAGCTCGACCTGCCGACCCACCGGTCGATCCTGGCCAAGCAGCTGCGCACGCTCGATCCCGTCGACCCGATGGTCATGACTGCGGCGATCTACCTCGCCATCGTCACCCGACGCGTGCGCGAGGGCCGATCCGCCAGCCTCGAGGGCGGCCAACTTCGATCGCTCATGGATCACCCGGTCGCGGACGCCGCGACTCGGATCGCGGCCGACGTCGAGGCCGTCTTCGAGTCGAGCTGGGCCGACGCGGATGTGGCCTCGATCACGGAGTTCCTGCTCGGATTCGTGGAACTGTCGGATGAGCCGGCGACGCCCGAACCCGCCGACGTCGGGCTCATCGACGCGATCATCTCCGCCGCCGCGATGCGCCTCCACCCGGCGCTGGCCGACGACGACCGCCTCCGCCGGAGCCTCGTGGAGCACGCCCACCGGCTTCGCCTCCGGCTCCGCTACGGGCTGCCGATCAGCAATCCGCTCCAGCAGGAGGTGCGCGATCGTTACCCGGACGTGTATGACGTGGCGGCTTCGATCCTGGCCGACCTCGGTCCCGTGGCCGGAAGCGATGTGCCCGAGGAGGAGGTCGGGTTCCTGACGATGTACCTCGCCGGGTCGCTCGAGCGCAACCGCCTGCGATCGACCGTTCGGGTAGCGGTCGTCTGCCCGGCCGGCGTGGCGACCGCCTGGATCCTCGTGTCACGCCTGCTCGCCGAGTTTCCGCAACTCGAGATCGTCCGGGTCGTGTCGAAGGCGGCGTACGAAGGGGCGCTCGACGAGAGCGGCGTCGACCTCGTCGTCAGCACGGTCCCGCTCGAGACTGGCAGCCCGGACGTGGCACGAGTGATCGTCAGCCCGCTCCTCCGGGCCCGCGACATCCGCCGACTCAGTCGCGTCGTCGGAGACCCGACACGCTGATCACGTCGTTCACGGTTGTCACAACTCGCCCGTGCCAGATTGGCACTTGTTGTCGAAAAGGTTGCGATTTGATGATGCCACCCTGTCTCACTGGAGAGGAGGAGAGAGGGTGAAGGAGCGGATCCAGCTCTACGGCGGTTACCTGGCCGCAATGGTTCTGCCGAACATCGGCGCGATCCTCGCCTGGGGCCTGATCACGGCGTTCGTGATCCCCACCGGCTGGACGCCGAACGAGACGCTCGCGGCGCTCGTCGGCCCGATGATCACGTACCTGCTGCCGATCCTCATCGGGTTCACCGGCGGCAAGCTCGTCTACGGCCATCGCGGCGGCGTCGTGGCCGCCGTGGCCACGACCGGCATCATCGTCGGCTCGGAAGTCCCGATGTTCCTCGGCGCCATGATCGTCGGGCCCATCGCCGCGTGGCTGATCAAGAAGTATGACGACCTGACCGGGGACAAGATCCCGTCCGGCTTCGAGATGCTCTCGAACAACTTCTCGGCCGGCATCCTCGGTGCGGTCCTCGCCGTCATCGGCGTGCTCGCCATCGGCCCCATCCTGCAGGCCGGTTCCGACGCCCTCGGCGCCGGCGTCGACGCGATCATCGCGGCCGGACTCCTGCCGTTCGCCGACATCCCGATCGAGGTCGGCAAGGTCCTGTTCCTCAACAACGCCATCAACCACGGCGTCCTCGCGCCGCTCGGTGCCGTCGAGGTGGCCGAGAAGGGCCGGGCGATCCACTTCCTGCTCGAGACGAACCCGGGTCCGGGGCTCGGGCTCCTGCTCGCCTTCGCGTTCGTCGGCAAGGGCATGGCCAAGCTGTCCGCGCCAGGCGCGATCATCATCCACTTCTTCGGCGGGATCCACGAGATCTATTTCCCGTACGTGCTCGCCCACCCGATCATGATCGTGGCCATGTGGGCCGGCGGGATCGCCGCGGACTTCGTCTTCGTCGCCTTCGACGCGGGGCTCGTCGCCACGCCGTCGCCGGGCAGCATCTTTGCCTACCTCGCCGTGACCCCGCCCGGACAGCACATCGGCGTCCTCGCCGGTGTCGCGACCGGCGCCGTCGCCTCGTTCCTCGTCGGTTCGCTCATCCTCCGGGTCTACCCGGTGAAGCAGACCGAGGAAGAGGCGGAGATGGAGGGCCACAGCGCCGTCCCGGCCGGCCTGCCGGCCTGAACCGAACCGAACCCAGCCCGTACTCGCCGCCCGGCGCCCCCAGCGCCGGGCGGCAACTCGCAGGAGGATGCGACGATGACCCACAAGGAAGCCGCGGACGTCAAGCTCGTCGTGTTCGCCTGTGAAGCGGGGATGGGCTCGAGCCTGATCGGCGCCAACCAGCTCAAGAAGCGGGTCAAGGACGCCGGCCTCGCGGTCACCGTCGTCCATTCACCGGTCAACGCCATGCCGGCCGGCGTCGACGTCGTCGTCGCCCACGAAGGCCTGGCCGACCGCGCCCGTCGCGCGGCACCCGGAGCCGTCGTCCTGACGTTCCGGAACTTCCTCAACAACAGCGCCTCGGACAAGCTCGTCGCGTCGCTCAAGGCCGGCGAACCCATTTCCGACCAGTGAACGCGCCGGTCCAGCCCGGCGAGGTCCTGTCCCGCTCGGCCATCGTCATCGGGGAGCGAGGGACGACGAAGGAAGCGGCGATCACGCGCGCCGGCGGCATCCTCGTCGCCGAGGGCAACGTCGAACCGGCCTACGTCGAGGCGATGGGCGCGCGAGAGGCGATCATCTCGACCTACCTCGGCAATGGCATCGCGCTCCCGCACGGCACCGACGAGGCGCGGAGCTTCGTCCTCCGGACGGGCCTGGCGGTCGTCCAGTACCCCGACGGCGTGCCGTGGGGCGACGAACCCGCACGACTCGTGATCGGGCTCGCCGCGACGTCGGAGGAGCACATCCCGATCCTGGCCCGGCTGGCCACGATCCTCGATGACGCCGACCTGTGCGCCCGACTCGCTGCCACGACGAATGTCGACGAGATCCACGCGGCCCTGACGGCCGGCACGGCCAGCGGCGACGCCGCCGCGGACGACGACTCGAACGGACGAGCGGTGACGGTGCGGATCACGAACCCCGC
The DNA here is from genome assembly GCA_035720425.1 of Candidatus Limnocylindrales bacterium. GTDB lineage: Bacteria > Chloroflexota > Limnocylindria > Limnocylindrales > CSP1-4 > DASTOB01. The sequence goes on along the minus strand of DASTOB010000109.1, from coordinate 11,960 downwards.
CGGGCTCCACGCGCGACCGGCAGCCGAGATCGTCGAGCGCCTTCGGGCCCTGCGCGCAACGGTGACCGTCGTGGCTGCCGGTCGGCGAGCCGACGCCCGGAGCATCACCGGCCTGCTGGGGCTCGGGGCCACGGTCGGCGACGAATTGACGGTCATGGCCGACGGCGAGGACGCGCAGGTGGCGATCGACGCCGTCGTCGCCATCGCCACCGCAGCGAGCGAGGGATCACGATGAGCAGACTCGACCGCGATGCCATCGCCGCCGCCCTGACCGACAAGCTGGGCGCCCAGCCGGATCCGGCGGGCCTGGCGGACCTCGTCGCGCCGACCGGGAGCATCAACATCGCCGCCGGCACGGCCGACATCGGCCCGGCCATCGCGCGCCTCAAGGCGTTGCCCGGGTACCGCTGGATTGCAATCAACGGGTCGGACCTGTTCCACGCCAGCCCCAAGACCATCGGCACGAAGGTCGGCATCATCGACGCAACCGGCAAGGTCCTCAAGGCAGCGGACCTGCCGCGCCGGCAATGAGCCCGGCAGTGAGCGGCGCCGGCCTGCCCACCCGCGCGCGGGCGTGGAACGTCTACGGCAAGGGAGTCGAGGGCGTCGGGCGGGACGGGAAACCGGAGTGGGTGCCGGTGGGGGCACCGGGTCCGGACCAGCTGCTCGTGCGGGTCGACGCGGTGGGTCTGTGCTTCTCGGACGTCAAGCTCATCCGCCTCGGTGCCGAGCACCCGAAGCTCTACGGTCGGGACCTGGCGACCGATCCCACCCGCCTCGGTCATGAGGCGTCCGTCACGGTGCTCGCGGTCGGCGAGGCGCTTCGCGACCGCTTCCGCGAGGGGCAGCGCCTTGCCATCCAGCCGGACATCTACGTCGACGGCCGGAGCACCGCCTATGGATACACGATCCCGGGCGGACTCATCGAGTACCACCTCATCGGGCCGGAGGTCCTCGCTGCCGATGACGGCGCCTACGTGGTCGAGGTCGACGACCGGCTCGGTTACGCCGAAGCCGCCCTGACCGAACCGTGGGCCTGCGTCGAAGCCGCCTACACGCAGCGACGCCGGCTCGAGCCACTGGCCGGCGGTCGGGCCTGGGTCATCGGCGAGCCGACGGACGGGCGCGCCTACCGGTTCGGCCACGTCCTCGGCGCGAGCCGCGAGATCGTCGTGTCCGGGCTGCGCGAGGATCTCGTCGCGACCCTCCGTGCGGAGGCGCCGTCGGCCACCCTCATCGCCCAGGACGTCGACACGGTCGAGGGCGAGTTCGACGACGTCATCGTCCTCGGAACGACCTCGGCGGCGCTCGTCCGGCGCGCGGCCGACGCGCTCGCCTTTCGCGGGCTCATCAACCTGGTCGGCGACGCCCCGCTCGACGGACCGGTGGACATCGACATCGGCCGGATCCACTACCACTACACGGCCTACGTGGGATCGTCCGGCCTCGACGTCGATGCCGGGTACGGCGAGGCGCGCAACCGCGCCGAGTTGCTCGCCGGCGGCGTGACCGTCGTCGTCGGCGCGGCGGGGCCGATGGGCCAGATGCACATCGAACGGGCGCTGCTCATGCCGGATGGACCGCGCCTCGTCGTCGGCGTCGACCTCGATGCCGAGCGCATGGCCGCCGCCCGAGAACGCCTCGAGCCGGTCGCGGCGGCAGCGGGCCGGCCGCTCGCGCTTCACACGCTCGGGCGCGACGGCCCCACCCTCGGCGAGGTCGTGCGCCGGCACACGGAGGGACGCGGGGCAGACGACGTCGTCATCACGGCCCCGGTCGCGCAGGCGGTCATCGACGGTGCGGCGGTCATGGCGGCCGACGGGATGCTCGTCCTGTTCGCCGGGGTTCCGATCGGCACCCGCGCCGCGCTCGACCTGTCGCCGGTCTTCCTGAGCGGCGCGCAGTACACGGGGACATCCGGGTCGCGCATCGCCGACCAGGAGACGGTCGTCGAGAAGACGCTGATCGGCCAGCTGTCGCCCGGTCGGGCCCTCGGCGCCGTCGGCGGTCTCGATGCCGCGGCCGACGGTCTGCGGGCGCTCGTCGAGGGCCGGTTCGCCGGCAAGATCGTCATCTTCCCGCAGCTCTCGGACCTGCCGCTCACGTCACTCGCGGAGCTGGCCGAGCGGGAGCCGGAGGTCGGCGCGGCGCTCGGCGAGGGCGGGACGTGGACGCGAGCCGCGGAGGAGGCGCTGTTCGCCCGGCATCGGGCGCCGGAACCCGTGGGATGATCGTGACGGTCACGCCCAATCCGAGCATCGACCGGACGCTCCGGATCGGTCGCCTGGAGCGGGGCGGCGTCGTGCGCGTATCCAGCACGACCGACGAAGCCGGCGGCAAGGGGCTCAACGTCTCGCGGGCGCTCGCCCAAGACGGGCACGTTACGCTCGCCGTGCTGCCACTCCCGGAACGGACGGCTGCGACGTACGTGGAGCTCGTCGGCGCGGACGCGACGCTCGCGGGCGTGCCGGTCGGCGGGGCCATGCGAATCAACATCAGCCTCGTCGAGGACGACGGGACCGTCACGAAGGTCAACGAGGCCGGTCCCACGCTCGATGAGACCGACGTCGATCGGCTCCTCGAACGGGTCTCGAGCGTGGCCGGCGGGGCGCGCTGGGTGGCCGGCTGCGGATCGCTCCCGCCCGGCATGGCACGCGAGTTCTACGGCCGGCTGGCCGGATCGCTCCCGGACGGGGTGCGCGTCGCCGTGGACGCCAGCGGACCGGCGCTCGCGGCGGCGGCGGAGGCACGGATCTCTCTGCTCAAGCCCAACCGAGCGGAGCTCGAGGAGTTGACCGGGCGCACGCTGCCGACCCTCGGCGCGGTCGTCGACGTGTCGGCGGCGCTGCTCGACGCAGGCACGGGGGCCGTCCTCACGAGCCTCGGCCCGGACGGCGCCGTCTACGTCTGGCCCGGCGGCGCGGTCCACGCGGAGGCGCGGATCGACGACGTCGCGAACACGGTCGGAGCCGGGGACGCGCTCCTGGCCGGGTTCCTCGCCGCCGGCGGCGACGCCGGGGCGCTGGCGACGGCGGTCGCGTGGGGCGTGGCCGCCTGCCGGTCGCCGGGGACGCGGATGCGCCCGGTCTGCGACGAGGACGCGCAAGCGGTCGTGTGCCATGCGCGGATCGACCGCTCGCGGAGGTTGGCATGACGACGACGGGGATGCAGCGCCTGACCGGCATCCCGGCCGCCCCCGGCGTCGCGCGCGGCGGGTGGGCCGCCGTGGCGCGCGAGCCGCTCCCGACCGGCGGCCGTGTCGCGCCCGGTGACGAGGCGGCCGAGGTCGAGCGCCTGAAGGCGGCATCCATCGCCGCCGTCGGCGCCCTCGAGGCCCTCTCCGAGCGAGTCCGGGAAGCCGGGCACGAGGACGAATCGGCCATCTTCCTCGCCCACGCGGCGATGGCCGCCGATCCGGCCCTCGTGGACGGCGCCGCCGACGCGATCCGCTCGACCGGCGTGGACGCGATCACCGCCGTGCTCGGGGCCGCCGCCGGTGTCGCCGACACGCTCCGCTCACTCGGCGACGAGCTGCTCCGGGCGCGCGCGGCGGACGTGCTCGACGTCGGCGAGCGGATCGCCCGGATCCTCGCCGGGCAGGCGGAGGGCGCAACGCTCGATGCCCCGGCCATCGTCGTGGCAGACGACCTGTCGCCGTCGCTGACGGCGACGCTGCCGCGCGACCGGCTCATCGGGATCGTCCTCGAGGGCTCCTCCCCGACGGCCCACGCGGCGATCCTCGCCCGCGCGTACGGGATCCCGGCGATCGTCGGCGTGCGCGGCGCGCGGGCGGCGTTCCGAGCGGCCGGGCCGGATGCACGGGTCGCGATCGACGGCGCCGCGGGCGAGGTGCTCATCGATCCCGACGACGCCGCGTGGGAGCGGCTGGCCCGGGTCGCCGACGCGGTCGCCGCCGGACGTGAGCAGGACCTGCGCGAAGCCGGCGAGGCGGCCACCACGCTCGACGGGGCGGCGGTCACGCTGGTCGCCAACATCGGCACGCCGGGCGAGAGCGAGGCGGCGGTCGCGCTCGGCGCCCGTGGGGTCGGCCTGTTCCGCACGGAGTTCCTGTTCCTCGAGCGTCCCGGCCCGCCGAGCGAGGACGAGCAGGTCGTCGCCTACCGGACCGTCGTCGAGGCCTTCGGCGGCGACCCGGTCACGGTCCGTCTCATCGACGTCGGGGGCGACAAGCCGATCCCGTACATCCCGATCGCGCCGGAGGAGAACCCGTTCCTCGGCGTGCGGGCGCTCCGCCTCGCGGAGACGCACCCAGATCTCCTCGTCACCCAGCTCCGAGCGTGCTACCGGGCGGCCGCCGCCGGCCCGCTCAAGGTCATGGCGCCGATGGTCGCCGACGCCCGGGACGTCGCCACATTCCTCGGCCTCGCCGACCGGGCCCGCGCCTCGGCAATCGCGGCCGGCCACGAGATCGGCGAGGTGAGCCTCGGGATCATGCTCGAGATCCCGTCGGCCGTGCTCACCGCCGACGCGTTCTTCGGCCGCCTGTCGTTCGCCAGCCTGGGCACGAACGACCTGCTCCAGTACACCCTCGCTGCCGATCGCGGCAACCCGGCCCTCGAGGGCTACCGGGACTCGCTCCACCCGGCGGTCCTGCGGCTCATCGCGATGGCGGTCGCGTCCGCCGAACACGCAGGCGTCGAGCTGTCCGTATGCGGCGAGATGGCCGGGGATCCGGCGGCCGCACTCGCGCTCGTCGGGCTCGGCGTGCGCTCCCTGAGCATGACGGCGCCGAGCCTGCCGGCCGTCCGCCGGGCGATCCGCTCGGCGCGCCTGGCAGACCTCGAACCGGCGGCACGGGCGAGCCTGTCGGACGCGGGCGCGGCCGACGTTCGGGAGCGGTTCGGCGCGCTCGTGCGCCAGGTGCCGGACGAGAGTCAGGCGGGCCGGCGAAAGACATAGCCCACGCCGCGCACGGTGTGGAGGAAGCGCGGCGCACCCGGCTGCTCCTCGATCTGGCCGCGCAGCCAGTGGACGTGGACGTCGACCGTGCGGGTCTCGCCGGCGTAGTCGTAGCCCCAGACGTGCTCGAGCAGCTGGTCGCGGGTGAACACCTGACCGGGGTGGCGCAGGAGGAAGGCGAGCAGCTCGAACGCCTTCGGCTTGACCGGCAGCGTCTCGCCGTCGCGCAGCAGGCGATGGCCGGCGAGGTCGACCTGGACGCGACCGAGGTCGACGACCGCCGGCGGCGCCTCGACGGCGACCTGCTCGCTGCGCCGGAAGAGCGCCCGAATGCGCGCCGACAGCTCGCGCAGCGAGAACGGCTTGGTCACGTAGTCGTCCGCCCCGAGCTCGAGCCCGACGACCTTGTCGACCTCGGAATCCTTGGCCGTCAGCATGACGATTGGGACGGCCGACTCGGCCCGGATGATCCGGCAGACCTCGATCCCGGACAGCTCCGGGAGCATGAGGTCGAGCAGGACGAGGTCCGGGCGCTCCCCCCGGAAGCGCGCCAGGGCCTCGCGCCCGTCGGCCGCGGCGACGACCCGGAATCCGTCCGCCTCGAGCGCGTCGACGAGCGCCTCGCGGATCGTCGGCTCGTCGTCCACGACGAGGATCGTGCGTGCCATTCGACGCGAGGATAGCGAGGTGCGGGTTAACGCCGTGTGAACGGACGTTTCGCTGCGCTGCTCCGCCTCGCGCTCATCGTTCCGCTCGGCGCTCCGCTCGGCGCTGCGCTCGGCGCTCCGCGCACCGCTTTGCCGTGCGGTGGCCCACTACGCACGCCGCCAGTCGCCCTCCCGAGCGCGCGCGGCTCCCCACTGCACGTCGCCACTCGCCCCTCTCGAGCGCGCGCGGCTCCCCACTGCACGTCGCGGGCCAAGAGGCGTGGGGTATCGCACCCATTCATGCCGGCGGCGGCTTGGCGGCGATAACCCTCCGCGCGGCCCAACTGCGCCGCTCCTCACCTTGACCGTACCGTCCCCATTCGTGCGAGTGGGCTCCTCGACGCATACGGGCCGCTGCCCGACGGTGAGCTCGCCGGTTCGCGAACCCGCTCATGCTCGCGGCATGAATGGGGGCGATGCGGGGCGGGCGAACGTGAATCCGGCCGCACGCGGCGGCCTGATGGCCTGCGGATCCACGATCTGCCGGGGCCCTCACGCGGATTGCCCCCCTCAGCGAACCGATTGACACGACGGCTGGGCATCCAAGGCGAGGTACTGCAACTCGGGATCGGTCCTCCAGTCGCCGCCGGGGATCACGCCTCCGCCCATCCCCCGCGGATCGAGCTCGCCCATGGCCGTGCATCGACTGACGAGGTACGCGAGCTCGGGCGGCGCGACGTACGGATATGCCCGCAGCTCGAACAGGAGGATGACGAGGAGGTCTCGGTCGCGTCCCTGGTGGCCGACGAAGCGGGCGATCGTTCCCGGAGGCCGCTCGAGTTGCGCGGTGAGCACCCGCCCGAACTCCGGTACCGGAACGCGCAGACCGGTCGGTGGCGGCGCATCGGGAAACGCGACGCCGGCGGCCACCGGCGCGATGAGGGCGAGGCCGACGGCGAGCCCCACGAACGTCAGGCGCACCCGCTTCACGGCGGAACGACGCGACGGGAGGTCGCGACGTGACGGTCAAGCGCGCGGACGCTCGCGGAAGAACTCCGTGAACGACCGGCAGCGGCCGTCGCCATCGAACTCGAGCAGGAAGCAGTTGTCGTACGTCGTCCGCTCCGACGTGCGCGACGCGTCGGTCCAGTAGCGGCTCCAGCCGACGGCGACGGCGCGGTCGCCGTCGATCGCAAACGGTTCGTAGCGGGCGTCGTACGTGCCGGGTTCATCGCGCGTGCTCGCGTCGCCGTCCGGCGCGACCCACGACGACACGATGGCAGCCCGCCCGACGATCGGCTCATCGGCCGGGTGGTAGCGGTAGGTCGCATCGGCCGCGAAGAGGTCACCGATCTCCGCCGGATCGAACGAGATCCACGCGGCCACGTAGCGATCGAGCCACGCCTGGACGGCGTCGCGAGTCAGGGTCATCCGACCACCTCCGGTGCTTCGGCCAAAACGGCGATCGCCCGATCGAGCCGCCCGAGCGTGCGGTCGCGCCCGAGGGCGACGAGCGTGTCGAACAGTGGCGGCGTCGCGGTCCGGCCGGTGACGGCGACGCGGATCGCCATGAACAGGTCGCCCGCCTTCCAGCCTCGCTCCAAGGCGAGGGCGCGGAGCGGCGGCTCGAGCTCGTCCGCCTCCCACGACACCTCACCCACCGCGGCCAAGGCGTCGCGCGCCGCGCCGAGCCCGTCCCGGGTCGTGGTCGGATCCCAGCGCTTCGGCACGAGCATCGCCGGATCGAGCGCCACCGCCTCCACGAACAGGAAGCCGATCAACTCGCCGACCGTGCCGAGGGTCGGCAGCCGCTCCTGGATCACCGGGAGCAGCGCGCACACCTCGTCATCGTCCGGCATCCGCTCTATGACTCCGGCGTGGAGGTCCGCCTCGAGGAACGGCCGAAGCCGGTCGATGAGCTCGTCGGCGGACAGCTTCCGGATCCACTGCCCGTTGAGCCACTCGAGCCGCTCCCGATCGAAGACGGCGCCGCCCTTCTGGACATGCTCGACGTCGAAGCGGGCGGCCAGCTCGTCGAGGCTGAGGATCTCCTCCTCCGTCCCGGTCGACCAGCCGAGGAGGGCGAGGTAGTTGACGAGCGCCTCGCGCACGAAGCCCTGGGCGATGTAGTCGGAGATCGCGGTCTGGCTCTTGCGCTTGCTCATCTTCGTTCGGTCCGGATTGAGGATGAGCGGCAGGTGCGCGAACAGAGGCTCCGGTACCCCGAGTGCCCGGAACAGGAGGATGTGCTTGGGCGTGTTCGACAGGTGGTCCTCGCCGCGGATGACGTGGCTGATCCGCATCGCCGCGTCGTCGACGACGACCGTGAAGTGGTACAGCGGCGTGCCGTCGCCGCGGACGATGACGAGGTCGCCGCCGAGCGCCGACGTGTCGATCTCGACCCGACCCCGGACGAGGTCGTCGAACGCGACCGTCCCCTCCCCGATCCGGAACCGGATCGCGGCCGGCCGGCCCTCCAACTCCCGGGCGGCCCGCTCGGCGGGGATCAGGGCCGCGCACCGCCCGACATAATGGGGCGGCTCGTGCGCGGCCTGCTGGGCGGCGCGATCGGCCGCCAGCTCGTCGGCCGTGCAATAGCACGGGTAGGCCTTGTCCTCGGCGAGCAACTGCCGAGCCGCCTCTGCGTACGACGCGAGGCGCTCCATCTGCCGATACGGCGCGTACGGGCCGCGGGCCGCCTGTCCGGCCACCTCCGGGCCCTCGTCCCAGCGGAGCCCCAGCCAGTGGAGGCCGTCGAGGATGTCCTTCTCGTAGGCGATCGACGAGCGGGCGACGTCAGTGTCCTCGAGGCGCAGGATGAACGTCCCGCCGTGGCGCCGCGCGAACAGGTAGTTGAACAGCGCCGTGCGTGCCGTGCCGATGTGCAGCGGTCCGGTCGGGCTCGGTGCGATACGGACGCGGACGTCGCCGTTCACGTGGCCGGCACCCGATGGAACAGCGCCGGGTCCGCCTCGCCCGGCAGGACCCGGACGAGCGCCGCGGGCCGAAGGCCGAGGGTCGCCCGCCCGATCGGCCCGTCGAGGGTCAGCGAGTCGAGTGACTCGGAGCGGGCGAGCACGGTCACCGGTGTTCCCGGCCGCAGGCCGCGCGCCTCGAGGTAGGACAGCAGCCCCTTGTCCTCCTCGGCCTCTTCCGTGATCCGGTAGATCGTCACCCGCTCGCCGGCCTCGATCGAGGCGAGCGGAACCCCCGCCGGCCGGCGGTGGGCCGTCTCGGCGTCGATCGGGTTGCCGTGCGGGCACGTCTCCGGATGGCCGAGCAGCTCGTCGAGGCGCGCCTCGACCCGCGGCGAGATGGCGCCCTGCAGGCGCGCGGCCTCCTCGTCCGACTCGGCCCAGCCCAGGCCGACAAGGCTCGTGAGCAGCCACTCGACGAGGGCGTGGCGGCGAAAGATGCCGTCTGCCGCCGTCCGACCGGCGGGCGTGAGCACGAGCTCGCGACCGCCCGCCTGGCCGACGAGACCATCGGCCGCGAGACGACGGAACATCTCGCTCGCCGCCTGGGTCGTGACCCCGAGGTGGCGACCGACCTGTGCGGCGGTCACGCGCGACCCGTCGCCGGCCATCACCCGCAGGGCGAGCAGGTACTCCTGCGCCGCGCTCGACAGATCGGACGGATCGTGGCGTCTGGTCACGGCCTCATGGTACGGGAGGGCGCCGTGCGACCACCGCGAGCAGCCCGGCCCGCACGAGTCCGACGCCCACCCCGACGAACCACGCGACGGCGAGGACGACGGCGAAGGCCGACGTGGCACCGGCCGGGTCGCGCGCCCCGCCGGAGATGCTCAGGACCGCGGCAGCCGGGATCGCCGCACCGAGCATGGCGATCGTCCCGAGCGTCGCCACCGCGGCGACCCGCGGCAGAAGCAGGAGCAGGACGATGACGGAGCCCTGCCCGATGAGCGTGGCGGCCCCGAACGGGCCCTGGCACTCCGCCGCGTAGCGGATGCAGCCGGTGCTCTCGCCGAGGGCAACGGCGAGGACGATCCCGATCGGCAGCCACCCGATCAGGGCGAGGCCGATCCGGCCGCTGACGCTCCCCCGCGCCTCGTCGAGGAACCGAAGCAGGGTCGGTTCGCCATGGCCCGCGCCACGAGGCGTCGCCGGCGAGGGAGGCGGGGCGGGCGGAACGGTTGCAAACGATGGATGTCGACGGCCCGACCGACGCGCACGGGCGCCGCGGCCGGCCGCGAACGGGTCGGTCCGGCCGCCGCCGCGCGGCGCGGCCCCGCTCGACCATCCCTGGTCCGAGGATGGCGTGCTCGCGCCGTCGGTCGGTCGGAAGTCGGTCGTTCCGAAATCGGTCGTTCCGGGATCGGCTGCCCCGGCTTCGGTCGCCGACCCCGGTTCGGTCGCCCCGGCATCGGTCGCCCCGGGATCGGCCCCCTCCGCCGGCGGCTCGGTCGCCCCGGCAGCCCCGCGCGCTCCGCGCCGCGCCCTGGCCTGGTACTCCGGCCCGTGCTTGCGCGGATCGGCGTACTCCTTGGGGTTGAGCGTCCAGTACGTCCCGCTCGTCGTGCCGTACCACGAGGCGCCGGCCCAGTCTGGGTCGAACGGCTCCTGGTCCGCCCCGTCGTACGACGTCGACCCGAGCGTCGCGCGCTTGCCGGAACGTGGCCCGCGCGGCGGCCCGCCACCGGCTCCGGCTCCGTCGGGGCCGGGCGGTCGAGTCCCGCGGCGCGGTCGTTCGCGTGCCCGTTCGTACGCCTCGCGCGCGGCCCGCGCCCGATCCGCATCGGCCCGCCACGGCTCGCGCGGCGCGGGGTTACTCCCGGGTCGGGCGCGGCCTCGGCGCGCCGGCGACCCGCCGACGAGCGTTTCGTAGGCGGTCTGGATCTCGAGGAACCGCGGGATCGCCGCTTCACCGGCCGTGTCGGGGTGGTTGGCCTTGGCCAGTCGGCGGTAGGCCTGCTTGATCTCGGCGAGCGTGGCGTCGCGCGGGAGGCCCAGGACGCGGAGCGGGTCGGTCGGCATCAGGTCGGTCGGTCGTGCGGGACGTCCGTCGGGGTCGCGTCGGCCGTCAGCCGAGCAACTCCCCGAGCGGCGCGAGCTCGAACTCCGGGATCGCTTCCGCACCGACGCGGCCGTGCGGATCGACGATCGTCGGTCGGTGGTAGCGGGCGAGCATCCGCAGGGCCTGGCCGTCGAGGACGCCGGCCTGGTGGAGCGCCTCGACCGAGGCGGCCCACGTGCCGCGGTCGTAGCCGTCGCCGTCCTCGATCTTGACCGCCATCCCGGCGGCGCCGGTCGTGGCGCCGTTCGAACGCGGACCGGGCAGGATCGCAAGGCCGCGCAACGCCTCCATCCCGCCCTTCGAGATGAGCCGATCGGGCAGCGCCTTCATGAGCGACGTGTCGAGCCGATCGCGCGTCCCGGCCACCATCTCCGGGTTGGCCAACATCGCGTCGCGGACGACGGTGAGTGCCGGCGCGACGGAGCTGCGCGCGTCCGACGCCGGAACGGCCGACGGGTCCGCGAGGAGCGCATACGCACGGGCGACGTCGCGGAGCGGGAACGCGTAGGTGAGGACGCCGCAGCCGTCGATCGCGGTGCGCAGCCGGTCCGGTGCGACGCCGAACGCGCGAGCCACGGCGGAGCGGTAGGCGACCTGGGACGGATGGTCGTCGTGCCAGTAGTCGGTCGGGTCCCAGCCGCGCAGCCGCGACAGGAGGAGCGAGACCGCGTGCTGTCCGGAGCACATGTGCCGGACCGGTCCGGGCCGCTCGCCGTCGCGGGCGAGGCGCGCCGCGGTCAGCGCGTCGAGCGGCATCCCCTCGGCGCCGCAGGCGAGCAGGGTCTGGCTGATATTGGCCCGACGGAACAGTCCCTGGAGCGTCCGGACATGGAGGTCCTCACCCGAGTGGGACGAGGCCATGATCGCGATCTCGGCCGGCTCGAGGTCGAACTCGGCGATGCCGCCGGCCTCGATGAGCGCGACTGCGCCGAATGGCTTGACGCACGAGCGGAGGGTGACGAGGCGGGTTGGATCGCCGATCGCCCGGACCGTCCTGCCCTCGGCGTCGACCTCGACGATGTCGCCGCGGTGGACGCTCTCCTCGATGCCGTTGCGCAGGAGTCGCACGAGGACGGGCGCCGCAACTCGCGAGCGCGGCTGGGCGGTTCGACGGGTGGCCCCGGTTCGTGCCGGCGAGCCGGCTCGTGACGGGGTTCGTGCGGCGCCCGTGGCGGTCACGACGCTCGACCTCCTGAGTCACTGATGATGCGTGCCGCGGTGCGGGCGGCGACGCGTGAGGCGACGCTTGCGGCGATGCGAGCGGCAGGAGCACGCTCGCGCGGCGAGCATACCCCGCAAACCGGCACCGGACAGGGGGACGGCCGGATCCCCCCGGAGACAACGCTCGAGCGGGCACCC
>DASTOB010000108.1:0-18729 GCA_035720425.1 Candidatus Limnocylindrales bacterium | reverse complement strand
TGGTCGTGCTCCGTCTGGGCGGCTTCGTCGCCGACGAAGAACTCGTGGTCGAGCACGCCCGCGTTCGTCACCACGAACGTGACCGGCTCGCCGGCCGGGACCTGGAAGTCGCCGGGTTCGATGCGGAACGAGTCGGTCAGGTGGACGTCGATCCGTGTCGCGTCGCCGGAGCCCGGCGCGCTCGACGGCGGCGTCGTCGCGCCACCTCGGCCGCACGCCGCGACGACGGCGAGCGTGGCGATCGCGAGGAACAGGGAACGCGTTGGCATCAGGTGAGCACCTCCGGAGGCGTATGGTCCCACAGCGCCGGTCAGCGGACGCTCTGATCGTCAGAGGAAGACGCTGCCGCCCTCGACGATGAGCGTCTGGCCGGTCATGAACTCGCTGTCGTCCGACAGGAGGAAGGCGACCGTGCCGACGATATCGGCCGGGACCTCCATCCGCTTGAGCGAGCGCTGGGCGACGTTGGCCGAGCGCATCGTGACGATCTCCGGAGTCGGATCCTCCTCGGACAGCGTGCTGCCCGGGCACACGACGTTGACCCGGATCCAGTCTCCGCCGAGCTCGCGCGCGAGGACCCGAGTGAGGCCGATGACCGCCGCCTTCGACGCGATGTAGTGGGCGCGCGTCGGCGGGACGCGGAAGACCGTGCTCGACGCGATGTTGACGATGCTGCCGCGGCCAGCCGTGCGGAGGTACGGGACGACCGCGCGGCACATGTACCACACGCTCTTCGTGTTGAGCCGGAACGCGTCGTCCCACTCCTCGTCCGGGATGTCCTCGAACAGCGAGCGCGTCATCGGCTTCGGCACGCGCATGAAGCCGGCGTTGTTGACGAGGCCGTCGATCCCGCCGAACCGCTCCGCCGTCAGGCGAGCCGCCTCGACGTCGGCCGCGAAGTCGCGCACGTCCGCCTCGAGGCCGATGGCGGATCCGCCCGCCGCGGCGATCGTGTCGGCCACCTCGCGCACCCGTGGCCGATCGATGTCGACGAGCGCGACGTTCGCCCCGTCGGCAGCGAGCCGCTCCGCGTAGGCACGGCCGATCCCGTGCGCCGCGCCCGTCACGATCACCGTCTTTCCCTGGAGTCGCACCACACCTCCCGACGTCACGAGGGGCGATCGTAGCGCGTCGGTCAGGAGCCCGACGACACGATCGTGATGTCGCGCTCGTGGACCGGAGTGCCGAACACGACAGCGGGATCGATGGCGTCCCGGTACACGACCATGTTGAAGCGTTCGGGCTGGTCGAGGAAGGCGACCGACGGGACGATGAGCCCCTGGAGCCGATCGACCTGCGAGACCAGATAGGAGGCCGCCGCCTGCGTGCGGGCGAGGTCCAGGATCCACGTGTTGATCGGGCCGGCGCCCATGGCGACGACCACGGCGGGATCGGTCAACCGCAGCACGCGGTCGAGCGAGATCGGGACCCGGAAGACGGCCCGCTCGAGCCGCTCGGCGTAATCACCGAGGACGTCGATCGCGATGTGGCGCGCGTGCTCGGCCGCGACGAGTCCGACGTCGGACGCGAAGTAGTAGGCGCGGAGTCCGGCCTCACTCCAGCGGTTGTCGGTGGCGAGGCCGAGGTACGTTTCGTCGAGGACGGAACGCCCTGAGCCCGCCGGTCGATGGCGCAGCACACGACCCGACCACCTGACGGTCAGGTCGGCAAGCGACATGCCGACCTACGCCCAGTGACCGTCCAGCGCGTTGATCAGGACCTGGCGGACCGCCTCGAGATCGCCATGGGTCATCGCTTCGCGGGGCGTCCGCTGGCCCAGGCTCCGCCGTGGGGTCGCCATGAACGTGGCGACGTCGTCCCCGTACACCTCGTCGGCCAATGCCGCGATCTCGGATACGAGCGCGAGGCGCCGCGCCACGTCGGCGCTCGTCGAGGTCGCACCCGCCGCCTCCCAGCGCTCCACGCTGCGTGCGCTGACGTCGAGCGCCCGAGACAGTGACTCCTGCGACAGTCCGAGTTGATCGCGGACCGTGCGAAGTCCAGCCGTCCGGATGTCCGTCATGGTCGTTCTCCTGTACCGACACGTGTCGGTACATTGGACGGTAAGCCGATCAGATCAGCACGTCAACCCATCACCAACCGATCGCGGCGCAGCGCAACGACGCGCCGACGTGGCGACGACGATCGGATGGGTGGTCGGGGAGGCGGGATTCGAACCCGCGATCTCGTGCTCCCAAAGCACGTGCGTTAGCCAGCTACGCCACTCCCCGGTGATCATGTTCGGGAACCGCAGTGGACTCCCGCGGGCATGCCCGTGGGCTAGCCTACAACGGCGTCTCCGTACATGCGAGGAGATCGCGCCCCCGCCGGCACGGGGGCGGTGGACGGGCTCCGTATCCTGCTCGAATGTTGGCGGACCACGGACGAGGGCGGACCGTGCGCAGAGCCACGGCGATCCTCATGGCGCTCGTGGTGGCCGGCTGTCTTCCGTCGGCGGTTCCGTCGGTCGCGCCCACGGAGCCCGGCGAGCCCACGCCGACCCCATGCGTGGGACTCCTGGCCTGCATCGCCGGAACGCCCGGCCCGATCCGGACGCTGCGGCCGGTCCCGACGGCCCCGCCGGGTCCGACCTCCGGCACGTCGAGCGATACGTTCCGGGTGGCGATCGGGTCGTGCCTCCGCTACGCGCCGGGCGGCACGGCCCTCGGCGACATCGTCCTCCACGACCCCGACCTCATGCTCTGGCTCGGCGACAACATCTACGCCGACACCGAGGACATGGCGGAGATGCGGCGGATCTACGACACGCTCGCGGCGAACCCGCGCTTCCAGGCGCTCGCCGCGGCGACCGAGACGATGGCGGTGTGGGACGACCACGACATGGGCTGGAACAACGCGAACGCGACGTGGCCGCATCGCGACGCGGCGAAGGCCGAGTTCCTCCGCTTCTGGGGAGCCGCGGCGGACGACCCGCGCTGGTCCCAGCCCGGCGTGTACTCGGCGCGCACGTTCGGGACCGGTGACCGAACGGTCCAGGTCATCCTGCTCGACAATCGCTACAACCTCGACCCGTGGGACTACGCGGGCGAGGACCCGGCTCGACGGATCCTCGGCGAGGTGCAATGGGCGTGGCTGCGCGACCGCCTCGCCGAGCCGGCGCGAGTCCGGATCATCGGCAGCGGCGTCCAGGTCGTCGGCGATTACGACATCGATCGGGAGTGGGAGAGCTGGGGCGATTCGCCGCTCGAGCGCGAACGGCTCTATCGGCTCATCCGCGACCTGCGCGTTCCGGGCGTCGTGTTCGTCTCCGGCGACATGCACTTCGCCGAGCTGACCCGCCATCCCGACGACGCCGCGGCGCTCGGCTACCCGACCTACGATCTCACGCCGTCCGGACTCGACCAGGTCGAGTTCGAGGCCGAGGGCCAATGGATCAATCCGAACCGGGTCGGCGAGCTGCTCAACACGAATCGCAAGCACGGCCTCATCGAGATCGACTGGGCGCCGGCCGACCCGGAGATCCATCTCGAGATCCACGACGGACGGCGTCTCCACCTCGACCACGTGCTCCGGCTGTCAGAGCTGGACGCGAACGGCGCTGCGAGTTGATGTCGTTCGCTTGCGTCCGGCGCCGCGCGCCCCGATCATCCGGCGGTGTCGAATCGGCTGATGGACCGCATCTCGTGGGTCGGTTCCGGCCTCGTCGGGCTGGTCCTCCTCTTGTTCGGCGCGTGGTACGCAGGCTTCCTGCGCCCGCTCGTCGACCCGGGCCTCGTGCTCTGGACGACAGCCGGCCTGGTCGTCTTCACGGTTGCCGGCGGTCGCGGCGTCCTGGGCCGGATGGCGCCGCTGGATCCCGCGCGCCCGTCGACCCGGACCCTGGACGAACTCGTCGCCCGACTGGCCGCCGACGCCGGGGTGGAGCAGCCCCGCCTCGCGTTCGATGACTCGACCCTGGCCCGCGCGGTGGCCAACGTCGGCGCCGTCGAGCTGGGTCCGCGCAGCGCGACGATCGTGTTTACCGAGCAGGTCATCGCGGATCTCGAGGCGCGCCGGTTCGACCCGCGCGCGCTGCGCGGCGTCGTGCTCCACGAGCTGGGCCACCTCCACCACGACCACTCGTACCAGCGTCTCTGGATGTCCGTCGGCGAGCGCCTCATCCGGGTCGCGGCGATCGTGGCGCTCCTCGCCGTGTTCCTCTCGTCGGAGGCGCGGGCGGTCCTCGGCGATCGCCCCGACGTCGCCCTCGCGATCGTCGCCGGTCCCATCGTCGCGGCGACGCTGACGGGCATCGTGAGCCGGGCGCAGGAGACGCAGGCCGACGCGTTCGCCGTGCGCCACGAGGCGGGCCGCGAACTGCTCGCCTACCTGCACTGGATCATGAGCGACCTGGGTCCGCTCGTGCGCCTCGATCGGTCCGGGCTCCCGTCCGATCCGGGCGAGCTGGCGGCGATCCGCGGCGGCCTCGAGCGGCTGATCAGGGAGGCGGAGGCCGTGGCCGACGAGGAGCGGGCGGGGTTCTTCCGGATCGCCCTCGAGGCGGTCGACAAGCACGCGCGGGTGCTCGCCGACGGCCCCGGGGCGCAGTTCGCGGCGCGCGTCAGCCGGGTCGCGACCGGACTCGTCCTGACCTGGCTCGGCACGATCCCGGCGGCGCGCACCCACCCGGCGGTGGAGGACCGGATCGCGCGGATCGCGGCTGAGCTCGGCACGGCCGCGGCCTGACGGCCGCCGAGCGGCGATCCACCGACGGCGGAACATCCGGGCGCCGTCGTGCGTCTCAACGATCGACGCCGGGCGGTGACTGGCAGGCTGATCGACCGCCCGGCGTTGCCATACCGGCCGCTTCGCAGCTGCGCCTGAGCGTAAACGGCGCCCGTTTCGAACCCCCGTTCTCGACCGGTGCACTAGACTGGGCGTCGGCGACCTTGCCACACGGAACCGAAGGAGACGAACCCGCTCGTGCGCCAAGCGCGCCGGTTGCGGCCCCGAACGGGGTCGACCGACCGCCGTCGGCTGCTCGCCGCCGGATTGTCCGCCGTCGTTCCCGGGCTCGGCCAGCTGGTCAATCGTGACCCTGAGCTGGGCCGCCGGTTCCTTCTCCCCACCCTCGCGGCGATCGGGCTCGTCTGGCTCGTGGTCCAGCTCGTGCCCCTCGCCGAGCTCGTTGCGACGTTCGTCTCGCCGACCATGCTCACGCTCCTCCTTGTCGTGAACCTCGTCGTGCTGGGCTGGCGGCTGGCGTCCGTCGTGCAGGCGTTCTTCGACCGCCGGTTCACCGTGCGCCCGGGCCGGCTCGGCGGCGGCGGCCTCGCCGTGCTCGTCCTCTTTGTTCTCGCCCCGCACCTCGTCGGGCTCCAGCTGGGGCTCGCCGCGCAGAGTGCGTTCGGCCGAATCTTCGAGGAGGGGGACACCCTCGGCGACGTGTCCGGGCCGGCCGACAACATCGGTCGGGAGCGGATCACCGTGCTCATCATGGGCGTCGACAGCGTGCCCGGGCGGACGACGAACCTGACCGACACGCTCATGGTTGCGTCGCTCGACCCGATCGGCCGGACGGTCTCGCTCGTGTCGCTGCCGCGTGACCTCGTCAACACGCCGCTCGGCGACGGCAACGTGTTCGGTCCCAAGCTGAACTCGCTCATGTCGTACGCCGACCGCAATCCGGAGCAGTTCCCGAACGGCGGCCGCCGGGCGCTCCGGGACGCGGTGAGTGCCCTGCTCGGCGTGCCGATTCACTACACGGCGTCGATGGACATGGTCGGCTTCGTCCAGATGGTCGATGCCCTCGGCGGGGTCGACGTCGAGGTCGCCGAGGCGTTCAGCGACCCGATGTACGACGGCTACGGGTTCGGCCAGATGGGCTGGTCCGTCGAGGCCGGGCCGAACCACTTCGACGGTCTCAACGCGCTCGCCTACGCCCGCTCGCGCAAGGCCAGCGGGGAGAGCGACTTCACCCGCCAGGCCCGTCAGCAGGAGATCCTGCTCGCCCTGCGCGGCAAGCTCAGCGCGGGCGGCAGCCTCGTGTTCGCCCTGCCCGGCCTGCTCGACGCGCTCGGCGACACGGTCCGCACGGACTTCCCGGTCGATCGGTTGCCGGCGGTCGCCGCGATCCTCGACGAGATCACGCCGGAGCGGATCGTCCGGGTCGTCATTCGCTTCCCGCTGGTGGGAGGAACGACGAACCGCTACGGGTCCGTCCAGATTCCGAACGTACCGGCCATCCAGGCCATGGCGGCGCAGCTGTTCGGCATCCCCGGCACGCGGCCGATCCCGTGGCCCACGCCGGACCCCACGCCGCAGCCGCCGGTCGGCGCGCCGGGCATCCCGGCGGCCGTCACCCCGGCCCCGACGCCGCAGCCTCCGATCGGCGCCCCCGGGGCGGCCGGAGCGGGCGGCGCGACGGCGCCCTGAGTCAGAACCCGAGCCGGCGCAGGACGGGCGTCATTCGCCGCGCCGCCCGGGCTCGGTGCGAGATGCGGTGCTTCTCAGCCGCAGACCACTCGCCGAGGGTGCGGCCGCCGGGCGGTTCCCCCGCCGGCTCGAAGATCGGGTCGTAGCCGAAGCCGCCGCTGCCTCGTGCCTCGGTCGCGATCCGGCCGCGGGTCGTGCCGCGCCGGATGATCGTGGCGAGTCCGCCGCGCGGACCGGTGCGGGACGGGAGCGCGAGGGCGAGCACGCAGACGTAGCGCGCCCCGCGCCGGTCCGGCGGCAGGCCGGCGAGGGCGTCAAGGAGCTTGGCGTTGTTGTCCGCGTCGGTCGCCTGCTCCCCCGCGTAGCGGCGCGTGCGCACGCCGGGGCCACCGCCGAGCGCGTCGACCTCGATCCCGGAATCGTCGGCCAGCGCGGGCAGCCCGGTCGCGCGGGCGGCAAAGCGGGCCTTGATGAGCGCGTTCGTCTCGAACGTGGCGCCGTCCTCGACGGGGTCGCCGGGCACGCCGAGATCGTCGAGCGAGACGAGCTCCGCATCGACCTCGAGCAACTCGCGCAGCTCACGGAGCTTGTGGGTCGAGCGGGTCGCGACGACGAGTCGCGGCCGGGCGGTCACGCGCGACGGGTCAGCGTCGGACGGTTGCGAGCGCCGCGCCCTGCGCCTCGAACAGGCGCTCGAGGCCGGTTCCCGCGAGGTCGAGCAGGCCGTCGACGGCCGGTCGGTCGAACGGGCGTCCCTCGGCGGTGCCCTGCAGCTCGACGTAGGTCCCGGCATCCGTGCCGACCACGTTGAAGTCCACCTCCGCCCGCGAGTCCTCCGAGTAGTCGAGGTCGAGCAGGGCAACCCCGCCGACGATGCCGACGCTGACCGCCGCGATCTTCGAGATGAGCAGGCGCTCCATCCCGTACGTCATGAGCGCCGCGGCGAGGGCGATGTAGCCACCGGTGATCGACGCGGTGCGCGTGCCGCCGTCGGCCACGATGACGTCGCAGTCGACGGTGATCGTCCGCTCGCCGAGCCGGGCGAGGTCGACGACCCCGCGCAGCGAACGGCCGATGAGCCGCTGGATCTCGTGGGTCCGACCGCCGAGCCGCCCCTTGACCGACTCCCGCTCCGTACGCTCCGCGGTCGCCCGCGGCAGCATCGAGTACTCCGCCGTCACCCAGCCCGTGCCCTTGCCGCGCAGGTGCGGCGGGACCCGATCGGCGATCGTGGCCGCGCACAGCACGTCCGTGTCGCCGACCCGGATGCGGCACGACCCCTCCGCCCAC
This sequence comes from Candidatus Limnocylindrales bacterium, assembly GCA_035720425.1. GTDB lineage: Bacteria > Chloroflexota > Limnocylindria > Limnocylindrales > CSP1-4 > DASTOB01. The sequence goes on along the minus strand of DASTOB010000108.1, from coordinate 11,064 downwards.
TTCTGGACGCCGAGGGTCAGCGTGACCGGCCGAAGCTGGCCGGGCGCCCGTCCGTCCGACCGAACGGTGGGCGGGCGGTTGCCGATCGTCATCGTGCTGCCTCCTCGGGTCGTGCTTCGTCTTCCGCGGGTCGTGCTTCCGTGCGCACCGATCGTGCTTCCTCTGCCTTGGCCGCGTCCCACAGCGCGTCGAGCGCGGCGAAGTCGAGATCGCGCAGCGCCACCCCCCGCTCCGCCGCCTGGCGCTCGACGCTGCCGAAGCGTCGCCGGAACTTGCCGTTCGCGGCCCGCAGCGCGGCCTCCATCTCGATGCCCATCCGCCGGCCGACGTTGACGAGCACGAACAGCAGGTCGCCGAACTCCTCCGCGCGGGCCGCCGCATCCGGGGCGCGACGCAGCTCGTCGAGCTCCTCGGTCACCTTGTCGAGGACGCCCTCGATCGACGGCCAGTCGTAGCCGAGGTTGGCCGCCCGTTCCTGCATCTCCTGGCTCGCCGCGAGCGCCGGCAGTGACGAGCTGATCCCGGCCAGGGCGCTGCGCGGGGCGGCACCCGTGCCGGTCTCGTCGGCATCACCGGCCTCCTCGGCCGCGGCGGCACGCTCGGCGGCCTTGATCCGCTCCCACTGGCGGTTCACGTCGCCCGCCGTCCGGGCCTCCGCGTCCCCGAACACGTGCGGGTGTCGGCGGACGATCTTCCGTGCGATGGACGCCTCGACGTCGGTGAGGTCGAACACGCCGGCCTCCGCGGCCAGCTGGGCGTGGAGGACCACCTGGAGGAGCAAGTCGCCGAGCTCGTCGGCGAGGGCCGGCGTGGCGCCCGCCTCGAGCGCGTCGTAGACCTCGTAGGCCTCCTCGAGCAGGTGGTTGCGAAGCGACTGGTGAGTCTGTTCGCGGTCCCACGGGCAGCCGTCCGGGCGGCGCAGCCGGTCCGAGATGTACGGCATCGCCCAGGGCGACGCGGCGGCGAGCTCCGGGGCGGTCGGCGCGACGTAGAGCGGGCTGCCGAGGGCGGCATCGTCGAGGGCTCCGATCGTCAGGCCGTCCTGGGCGCCGAACCGGCCGACGGCGTGATCGGACGGGTAGAGCCGGCGAAGGACCGCGAGGGCATCGCGCCCGCGTGGGCCGTGCCGCCCGGCGAGCGGCTCCGCCTCGACGGTCTCGCCCTGGGCGCTCGTCCGGAGCACCGCGAGCGGAACGACGACGAGCGGGCGGGATGGCTCGACGGGGCTGGCGACGAGCCGCTCGGCGGCGACCACCTGGAGCCCCGCCGCAGGATCGAGCCCCCAGCGCAGTCGCGCCTCGGCGACGAGGGCGTCGAGCACGTCCGACTCGGCTACCGTGCCGCGGTCGTCGCGGCCCCGCCGAAGTAGTCGATGTCGAACGTTTCCTTCTTCTCGGCGTACCAGTTCGAAAAGGCCGTCGCCTTGAGCGTCTCGAGCTGCTCGCCCTCCGGGGTTCGCGTCTCCTCGTCGAGAATCCGGTAGAGGTAGATGCCGTCGCCGTCGACCTCGATCGGGTCCGACACGTCGCCGATCTTCGGCAGGAAGACGGCTGCCTCACGGGCCAGGTCGAACTGGCCCTTGGCGATCCAGCCCACGACGCCGCCGTCCGCCGCCGTGTCCGATTCGGAGTTGTCGCGGGCCAGCTGGGCGAAGTCCTCGCCGGCCTCGTAGGCCGCCTTCAGGGCCTTGGCCCGGTCGAGGTTCGGCGGGTAGTACATGACCTGGATGACGTGCCAGCCGAACCCGGACTTCACCGGCTCGAGCAGGTCCCCTGCCTCGAGGCCATCCTTGAAGATCGCCGCCGCGAACGACGGGTCGATCGAGCTGGCGGGGTCGAAGTAAGGCAGCTTGCCCCCGGACGTCGCCGCCCCGCCCTCGTCGCTCTCGGCGCGCGCGATCCGATCGAACTGGGTGATGTCGGCGCGGAGCTTGTCGTACGTGGCGCGAGCCTCTTCCTCCGCCTTCGCCCAGGCCTGGTCGTCCTCGTCGAGCTCGCCGGCGCCGGCCGGGTCGTCGTTCGGGGCATAGAGGATGTGGCGGGTTTTGACGGCTCCTTCGGCCGGCGGATTCGGTGACGGCTCGCTGATCCAGATCTCCGCCACGCGACGCTGCACGCCGGGCTTGGAGATGTCGGCCACGACCTTGTCCTCGAGCGCCTTGCGGACGAGGTCGACCCGGACCGCCTCGCGGTAGGCCGGCACGGCAATGCCCGCCGTCGTGACCTGCGCCTCGAACGTCGAGTCGACCGTCGCGGGCGCGATCTCCGTGACGCGCCCGAAGCGGAAGATCCCGTCGTCGCCCTCGACGACGTCGCTCATCGCGCCGGACTCGAGGGCGAACAGGGCCGTCGCGAAGTCCGGCTCCAGGATCGTCGTGTCCTCGACGAGCCAGCCGAGATCGCCCCCGACCGGGGCCGACGTCGCGGTGGACACGGCCTTGGCGACCTCCTCCCAGGCCTTGCCGCCGTCGATCTCCCCGCGGGCAGCCTCCGCCTTGGCCCGTGCCTCCGCCTTCTGGGCGGCCGACGGGTCCGTCGCGCCCTCGTCACGGGCGGGCCGGACCTCGATGACCCAGATCCGCCGCAACTCCGGGGTCGTTGCCTCCTCGACGAGTCGCTCGTCGATCGCCGCGTCGGCGACGCTGATCCCCTCGGTCGCCGCGAGCGACGCCTGGACCCGCGCGTCGACGAGCCGGTCCAGGGTCACCTGGGGCAGCACCTGGCGGCGCTGCTCGATGATCTGTTCCTGGGTCTGGCGCTGCGTGTCGGTCAGCCGGCCGGCCGCGAACTCCGTGGCCACCCTCCGGCGCGCGTACTCGAGACGGAACTCCTCGATGAGGTAGCGCTCGCGGAACTGGTCCTTCGTGATGTTCTCGCCGTTGACCGCCGCCACCGGCGCGAGGTGGTCGTCGTACCACGTCGCCGCAACGGTGATGACGAGGATGAGGACGGCGGCAAGGACGACGAGGCCGAAGCCGAGGTTGAGGAGGAAGTTCCGGCGGTCCTTCGATTCCCATGGCGACCGAGGGGCGCGCTTGACAACCGGCTTTGCTCGAAAGGTCATCGGGTGGGTGGGTCCTGCAACATGGCCGGCTGGCGCCGGCTCGAACGGGGCGCGTATCGTACCGTACCGCGCCCGCTCAGGCGGTCCGAGGGCCTCCGGCCAGTCGCTCGACGAGCGCGAGGTAGCCCGTTCGGGCGACCTCCCAGGACGAGGTGCGGACCGTCGCGGCGGCCGCCTCCACGGCGGCGTCGCGCGCGGCGGGATCGTCGACCAGCCGCTCGAGCGCGGCCGACAGGGACGCCGGGTCGCCGGCCTCGTAGACGAACAGCGCTCCGGGCGGAAACGCCTGCTCGACGAGCGGCAGGCGCGACGCGACGACCGGGCGGTGCATCGCCGCGTACTCGTAGATCTTCGTCGACAGGCTCACGTCGGTGAACGCGTCGCGCCGGGTCGGGGCAAGCCCCACGTCCGCGGCGGCGATGGCCGTCGGCACCGACTCGATCGGGATCCGCCCGTGGAAGGTGACCCGGTCGGCGATGCCGAGCTCGGCGGCGAGGGCACGCAGCCGGTCGGCCGAGTCCCCGCGCCCGTACAGGTCGACGACGACCGGGACATCGGGGCGGCGCGCGGCAAACGCCGCCACGGCGCGAAGGGCGACGTCGAGCTCGTACGTCGGGGTGAGCGCCCCGGCGTAGGCAATCCGGAGGCAGCCGTCCTCGCGAAACGCACGCGGGGCGTGCAACGCCGGGTCGAACCGGGCAAGGGCGGGGCTGTTCGGCACGACGTGGACGCGGTCCGGTCGTGCGCCGATCCGCACGAGCCGATCGCCGAGGGCCTGGTTGACGGTCATGACCTCCGTGGCGGCACGGATCGACAGGCGCTCCTGGAGCGCGAGGAGTCCGTGCACGAGCGGGTTGCCGGCGCGGGGAAAGCGGGACCGGAAGAAGGCCGGCATCGCCTCGTGGAGGTCGAGCAGGACCGGCACCCCGGCGAGGCGGAGGGGCAGGGCCGCGAACACGAGGAAGTCCGGCAGGGTGTGCACCTGGACGAGGGCGTATCGATCGCGGCGGTGCGCCCGCAGGAGCGCCCAGCAGGCCCGCCAGAAGAACGACAGGTACTCGCCGACGTACGTGACGAGACCCGCCCCCTGGTGCCGCTGGACGTCGAGGCGGCGGACCTCGACGCCGTCGAGGAAGCCGGTCGGCGGGTCGCCCGGCCGGCGGAGGGCGAACACGGTCACCGGGCGGCCGGAGGCCGCGACCGCCTCCGCCTCGCGGCGCACGCGCGGATCCTCCTCGTAGTACGAGTGGGTGAGCATCGCGACGGGTCGCGGACGGGGCGTCGGTTCCACTGCCGGCGCAGCCTACCAGCGCCGCCCGGTCACCCGCCCGTACACCTCGAGCGCGACGCCGAACTGCCGATCCCACGCGTACCGCGCCCGTGCGGCATGGGCGATCCTGGAGCGCAGCGCCGCGTGCTCCACCCGCGGCAGGTCGAGAACCGACCGGATCGCGGCCGCGATCGACGCGGGATCCGTCGGGTCACACACGGCGCCGAGCGGCCCGTCAGGATCGTCGACGATGATCCGGCGTCGCTCGGGGAAGTTGGACGAGACGACGGGCAGCCCGGCGGCAAGTGACTCGAACAGCTTGTTCGGGGTCGACAGGCGTTCGTTGAGGGTGCGTGGCTGGTTGACCATGATCCCGACGTCGGCCGACGCGACCCACCGCAGGAGGTCCTCGGGCGGAACCGGGGGCAGGAACCGGACGCGGTCACCGGCGCCGCGGGCGGTCACGCCGGCGCGCAGCTCCGATTCGATCGGGCCCGAGCCCATGAGGACGAGGGCGCTATCGTCGAAGGCCGGTCCGGCCATCACGTCGATGAGCTCCTGGAGGCCGCGATCGGGCATGAAGCCGCCGTGGTAGAGGACGACCCGGCGGTCCGGCGGAAGGTCGAGCCGCTCACGGAGCAGGTCCGGCCACGGATCGGGCGGCGTCCAGTCCGGCTGGCCGTTCATGACCACGGCCGGGCGCGGCACGCCGAGCCGTCGCTCGAGATAGTCGGCACATGATTCGTTGACGGTGAGGACGGCGGCGGCGCGACGGGCCCAGGCGCGCTCGCGCTGGGTGAACAGCCAGCGCGCCGGGGCCGGCAGGCGGGCGATGTTGTTTGACTCGACGTACAGGTCGCGGGCGTCGTAGATGAACGGGCTCCCGCGGCTGGCCGCGAGCCGCGAGGCAACGGGGAGGGCGAGGAAGCCCATCGCGTGGTAGAGGTCCGCGCCGGTGTCGACCGCCTCCGCCGCACGGGCCTGCCGCCCGGCCCGGCGGGCGACGGCGAGGATCCGGCGGGCCTCCGCGATCGGTGTCCGCGTCGGTCGTGGGTGCGCGGCCGGCGAATCCCCTGAATCGCCCGCCGCGACGCGGATGAGCCGGGCGCCACCGGCGACGGACTCGCGGTCCGGCAGTCCGTCGCCCGACCGGGCGAGGATCGTGACCGCGTGGCCGCGAGCCCCGAGGCTCGCCGCGAACCGGCGCGTCCGGGCGTCGAACTCGCCGGTCGACGGCAGCACGAACGTGACCCGCTGCGGAACGATCGTTGCGGCGCGCCCCGCGAGATCGCCAACGAGCGCGACGAGGCCGGACGATTCCGTCTCCCAGTTCCAGCGGGCATGCGCGGCGGCGAGGCAGCGGGCACGGAGCGCCGTCCGCACGGGCGCCTCCGCGTCGAGGATCGATCGCACCGCGGTCGCGACGGCGGGCGCATCGCGCGGGTCCGCAACGGCACCGAGCGGGCCGTCGCCGACGCCGTCGACGATCGCCCGCAGCTGCGGGAAGTCGCTCGCCACGACGGGCACGCCGGCGGCCAGCGCCTCGAACACCTTGTTCGGGGTCGACAGACGGTGGTTGAGCGTCGTCGGTTCGATCGGGGCGACGGCGACGTCCGCGCCGGCGACCCAGTCGAGGAGCTCGTCCGGCGGCACGGGCGGCAGGGCGTGGACGCGACCGGCCCTGCTCCGATCCGCGGCGAGGGCGCGGACGCGCGCGGCCCACGGACCGAAGCCGAGGAAGACGAGGTGGGAGTCCTCGAGGCCGGGCTCGCGAATCGCGGCGAGAAGCGTGTCGATGCCGCGCCCCGGGGCGAGGCCGCCGTGGTAGAGGAGGATCGGCGCGCCGGCCGGGATCCCCGTCGCGGCCCGCAGGCGGTTCTCCCCGTCGGCGGGCGGCGACCAGCGTGGCGGGCAGTTGTGGACGACGACGACGCGCTCGACGCCGAGCGCCGGCCCGAGCCGCTCGGCGAGCGCCTCGTTGACGGTCACGAGGGCGACGGCGGACGTGGCGAGCCGCCGCTCGAGGGCGCGGAGCGCGCGCCGGGCGGGAGCGGGACGCTCGGCGTGCTCGCCCGCCTCGGTGAAGATCTCGTGGCTGTCGTAGATGATCTCGCCGCGACCGATCCGCTCCCGCGCCGCGACGGCCGCGGCGAGCCCGCGCAGGTCGTGGCCGTGGAGCACGAGTGTCCGCTCGTCACCTGCGGCTCGCGCCACCCGCTCCGCGGCTTCGGCGGCGGCGCGCGCCCACGGCCGGACGCCGAAGCGCCACTGGAGCCGCCATGAGACGAGCAGCCATCCCGCGCGGACCAGCCGAGCGCCGCGGGCCGCGGAACCGGCCCGCGCGGCGATACCGAGGAGCGCGGCGAGGATCGCCACGACCGGTGCGGCGACGAGTGCGACCGGCGCGAGTGCCGCGGCAGCGAGCGGGCGGCGGCGGGCGGCGGCGATCACGGTGCCGAGCAGCGCACGCGGCCGCCGGGCGAGGAGCAGCCAGCGGAGCGGTCCGCGGGCGACCGGCAGCCGAACGATCGTCACGCCGTCGACGGCTGCCTCGGCCGGCGCCGGCGCGTACGGATCGGTCGTCCGGGCGATGAGGGTCACGTGGTGCCCGGCCTCGGCGAGCGTCGCGGCGGACCGCAGGACCCGCGAATCCATCGTCGCGTCGTTGAGCACAAATGCGACGACGACGGCATGCGGAGCGCCGGGCCCGGGCTCGACGGACCGGGCTCCGGCCCCCGGCTCTACGGTCAGCCCGGCCGGATCGGTCACGCGAGGATCCCGAGCGCGGCCGATCGAGCCAGCACCTCGTCGGCCACCGCCCGCCCGATCACGGTCCAGTCGTAGTGCGCCGTGGCCGCCGCGCGCCCGGCCGCCCCGAGGCGGGCGGCGAGCTCCGGGTCGGCGAGCAGCGGCGCGATCGCGGCGGCGAGATCGTCGGGCCCGTCACCGGCGGCGACGCGCCCCGCCCCGGCGGCCTCGACGATCGCCCGCATCTCCGTTCGGGGGGTCACGACGACCGGGCGTCCGGCGGCCATCGAGTCGAGCAGCTTGACCGGCACGGCGACGTCCATGTACGCCCCCGCCGGGTGGGGCACGACGAGCACGGTCGCTCGGGCGAGCTCGCCGGCGAGGGCGTCGTAGTCGGTCGTCGTGACCTCGATCCACCCCGCATCGGCCGTCGCCGCGCGCAGGCTCGCGACGAACGCCTCGCTCGCCTCGTCGGCCGTTGCCAGCCACAGGAGCAGCCGCACGTCCGGCACGTCGGCCCGTAGCCTCCGCGCCGCGTCGACGAGCACCTCGATCCCCCGGCCCGGCGCCGCGCCGGAAACCATGCCGATCGCGGGCGCCGCCGGGAACGGCCGCGGCGTGACCCGCGCCGTGTCAGACCCGTTGGGCGCGACGATCGTGCGCGCCGGATCGAGGCCCGCCAGCTCGGCGAACGAGGCCGACGGCGCGACCGAGAGCGGGAACAGTCCGAGATTGCGATCGAGGCGGTCGGTGAGGGCGCGACGCGTCGCGGGGTCGAGCGCCGCCCCGAGCGCCTCCGCCTGGGCGAGCGGGTGATCGTGCACGTCGAGGGCCACCGGCCGGCACGTGCGCCGGGCGCGCGCGACGGCTCCCTCGCTGAGGAACTCGGCCGACGCGAGCGCGGGTCGCTGGCGCCACGGGAACCGTCCGGCCACCCGCCGGACGGCCGCCTCCACGGACGCATGGTTGAAGCCCTGGGCCTCGAGCGCGCCGGTTCGGCCGGCCAGCTCGTGGAAGATGCGTCCGCGGCGGAGATCGCCACCCCATCGGCGCCGCTCCGTCTCGCAGAGCACGACCCAGGGGATGGGGCGGTGCGCGGCCACCGGCCGAGTATAGGCGGGGTCCACCGGCTCCGGGCCGGCCGGTGGTAACGTTCGCCGGCGTATGGCGCACACGACCCAGGCCGTCCGGCCGGCCTACCGACCCGTTCGCCCGGGACCGCTCGAGACGCTGACCGGGACCGCCCGCGAGGTGTGGTCGCGCCGGCGGCTCATCACGTACCTCGTCCGCGCGGACCTCAAGAAGCGCGGCGCGGATACCGTGCTCGGGAACCTGTGGTGGGTCATCGACCCGCTCCTGACGATGCTCGTCTACGTCGTCCTCATCTCGATCATCCTGCGCGTCGAACGCGAGGCATACCCGCTGTTCATCTTCACCGCGATCCTGCCCTGGAAGTGGTTCTCGAGCTCGATCGCCGACGCGGTGACGTGCATCACGACGCGCGATCGGATCATCAAGCAGGTCAACTTCCCGAAGATCGTCCTGCCCATGGCCGTGTCGGTCGGCGGGGTGGCGAACTTCGTGTTCGGTCTCGTTCCTTTGTTCGGCATGCTCGTCCTGTTCTACCCGACCCGGATCACGGCCTGGATCCTGCTGCTGCCGGTCGTCGCGCTCGTCCAGTTCCTGCTCACGATCGGCATCGCCGTCCTGGCTTCCGCCCTGACCGTCTTCTTCCGCGACATCGGCAACGTCGCGACCCACGCCCTGCGGATCTGGTTCTACCTGTCGCCCGCGCTGTACGGCGCCGAGCAGGTCACTCAGGCGGTCGGCGAGGGATCGATCCTGTCGACGATCTACCGGCTCAACCCGTTCGTGGCGCTGTTCGAGTCGTACCGCAACCTCATCTACGCGGGCGCGCCGCCGGTCTGGGACCTGCTCGCCCTCGTGCTCGTCGAGTCGGTCATCCTGCTCGTCGTCGCCGTGCTCGTCTTCCGACGGATGGAACCGTCGTTCGCGAAGGTCATCTGAGGCCGATGCAGCCCGCCATCGACGTCCGCACGCTCGGCGTCCGCTACAACCTGCGCCTGACCCGCAAGAACACGGTCCGCGAGGCGTTCAAGGGCATGGCCCGCCGGCGGCGTGGGCCGTCCCATTTCTGGGCCCTGCGCGACGTCTCGTTCCGCGTCCCGCCGGGCGAGTCGCTCGCCGTGATCGGCCCGAACGGCGCCGGCAAGAGCACGCTCCTGCAGGTCCTCGCCGGCATCCTCCAGCCGGACGAGGGCGCGATCGACGTGAACGGGCGGATCTCGAGCCTGCTCACGCTAGGCGCCGGCTTCGACCCGGAACTGAGCGGCCGTGACAACATCCTGCTGGCCGGCGCTTTCATGGGCATCGAGCACCGGGACATGCTCGCCCGGATGGACGGGATCATCGAATTCGCCGATCTCGGCCAGTTCATCGACGCCGCCATCAAGACGTACTCGTCCGGCATGAACGCCCGCCTCGGCTTCAGCATCGCGACCGCCGTCGAGCCGGACGTGCTCCTCCTCGACGAGGTCCTCGGCACCGGCGACGCGACGTTCCGGGCCAAGAGCCAGGCGCGCGTCCTCGAGCTCATGCAGGCCGCCCGGGCGATCGTCCTCGTGACCCACGACATGAACTGGGCGACGGAGTTCTGCAATCACGCCCTCCTGCTCGAGCAGGGCAACGTCGTGGCCGCAGGCGATCCGGCGGCGGTCGTGGCGATCCATGAGGAACGCTCCGAGCAGCGCCGGGCCGGCCTCACCCCGGATCGGCTGCCACCGATCACCGACACGGGCATCCTCGAAGCGGAGCCGAACGCGGCCACGCCGGCACGCGCCGGCCGCTGACGGTCGGTGGCGGCGGGAGGCGCTCCGCTCGACGTCCTCGTCGTCGGGTGGTTCCCGCGGGCGGACGACCCGATCGCCGGGCGGTTCATCGCCGACCAGGTCGCGGCGCTCCGCGCCACCGGCCGGGTTCGGCCGACGGTCGTCAGCGCCGACCCGATCGCGCTGCACGGCGACCTGCCGCTCCGGACGCGGTCGGCGGAGGCATGGGCGCGCGCCGTCCGCGATGCCGCGGCCTCGGGGTCCGCGACACTGGCGAGCGGCGCGTTCGGACCCGACGGGGTGCCGATCGCCCGGCTCGGCGTTCCGGTCGGCCGCACGGCGGCCGTCGGCCGGATCAACGAGCACGACCATCGGGCCGCCGCGCTCGAGGCGTTCCTGTCCGGATCGGCCGGGGGCTGGCCGCTCATCCATGCGCACGTCGGCTACCCGGAGGGCGCCGCCGCGGCTCGGGTCGCGCGGGCGCGCGACCTCCCGCTCGTCCTGACCGAACACGCGACGTACCTCGACCGGCTGTTCGCCGACCCCGACACGCGCGCGGCGTACCTCGACGGCGCCCGCGCGGCGAGCCGGATCGTCGCGGTCGGCTCCGTGCTCGCCGAGCAGATCGGACGCGAGGTTCCGGAGCTCGAGTCCCGGATCGTGGTCATCCCGAACACGGTCGACGTCGACGCGTTCGCGCCGGTCGGCCCGGCGGATCGCGACCCGGGCGAGCTGCTGTGGGTGGGCTACCGGCGCGAGGTCAAGGGGATGGCGACGCTCCTGCGGGCCTTCGCCGCCGTCCGGGCGGCCCGCCCGTCGACCACCCTCCGCCTGATCGGCCGATCGACGACCGACGACGAGGAGGCGGGCTGGAGGCGCCTCGCCGGTGAGCTCGGGGTGGCCGACGCGGTCCGGTTCGAGCCGCCGGCCGACCGGGCCGGAGTGGCCGCCGCCATGGCGCACGCGGCGCTGTTCGTCCACCCGGGCCGGCGGGAGACGATGGGGATCGTGGCCGTCGAGGCGCTCGCCGGCGGGCTGCCCGTCGTGGCGACCGATTCGGGCGGGGTGACGGAGGTCCTCGGAGCCGATCCGGATGCCGTCGGGGCCCTCGTTCCGCCCGACGAGCCGGACGCC
>DASTOB010000107.1:0-65312 GCA_035720425.1 Candidatus Limnocylindrales bacterium | reverse complement strand
CGCCCCGATGGGAGAGGAAGGCACGGACCGAGCGTACCGCGACGGCGACGCGCGCGGTGTCAGGCCTCCCGATTCGTCGGCAGGATGGTGAACGCGCCGCCCTGGAGCGGCGCGATGGCCCGAAGGCTTTCTCGTCGAAGGCGATGGTCCGAATGCTCGCCTAGCGCTGGGCGAGGACCACGAGCGACGCGTCGGCCAGCCCGATGCGAACGTCGCGGTGGCGCTCGACGACCGATCAGGGACTCGGCAGAGGAATATTGAGTCGCCTGGCTCGTGTCGGCGCCCATACCCTTCGAGAGCACCGGTTTGAACGGGCTCCACGGGCGGAAGGGCATGGATACGAGTCTCGTGATCCGGGCGCAGCAGGGCGACGAGGAGGCGTTCGCGAGCCTCGCCGTCGCGTGCGGCGACGGACTCCATGCGGTGGCGCACAGGATCCTGCGCGACATCGACCTCGCCGAGGACGCGACGCAGCAGGCGCTGCTCGCCATCTGGCGGGACCTTCCGCAGCTCCGCGACCCGGCCCGCTTCAAGGCCTGGTCGTACCGGCTCCTCGTGCGCGCCTGCTACGCCGAGGGCCGCCGGACACGGCGCTGGACGCCGACTCTCCGCCTGCTGCCGACCGACAAGTCGGCCGCGTGGTGCCCGGACGGGGCGGCACCGGGGGCGCGGAGGCCACTCCGTCGCCATCAACCCCTCCCCAGGCGACGGCCACGCCCGCCCCGTCGCCGACCCTCGCGGGCGCCTTTCCGCCGGCGGGACCGCTAGCCATCGGGCGTCATACCTTCACCGAGGACGACCTCGAGCTTTCGATGGCGTTCTCTTCAGCTGAGTGGGTGAGCGAGGGCTATCGCACGGACGAACGAGGCGGCACGATCCGGAAGGGCTTGCCATCAAGCTCGGACGCCGCCTGGATGCTCATCTGGAGCGTCGACGGCGTGTATGCGGACCCATGCGCCCACGTCGCCGGCCCCGTCCTCAGTGCCAGCCCGGCCGAGCTTGCCGCTGCGGTCGCGGGGCTGCCCGGCGCCACGGCCAGTGGTCCGACTGACACGACCGTCGGGGGCTACCCAGCCAAGCACGTTACGCTCGTCTACGGCACGGATGCCGGCTGCGCCCCGGGCACGTACTACCCCTGGTACAACGACGTTGCCTGCGGCCTCGACGACCCCTGTCACCGTTGGCTCTCAGCGACGAACTCGACCCTTCGGGTCTGGATCGTCGACGTTGAGGGGACGCATTTCTGGATCGAGGCCGAGACGTACCAGGGCGCCAGCCCGGAGCTCGACCAGGAGATCCGGGACATGATCGCCTCCATCCAGTTCGAGTAGGCGCGTCGACCCGAGCGGCGGCGGTCCCTCCGGAACGCCGCCGCATTCGCACCTCATCGAGCGCAGGGGTTGGACCGGCTCGGCGGGCCGGCTCGTTCGAGGTGACATGAGCGCGCACGGTATCGACATCAGGGATCGACCTCCGCCTCGGCCGCGGGCCTAGCTCGCGTCGAGATCGAGCGTCGGATGCTGGTACTCGACTCGGCCGCCGACCATGGTCATGAGGACGTCGACGTCGCGCAGCTCCGCCGGCGCCACGGCACGCGGATCGTCGCTCAGCACGACGAGGTCGGCGAGCTTCCCCGGGCTGATGGTTCCCTTGCGGTCCTCTTCGAAGGTCGCGTACGCGCCGGCCCGGGTCAGGAGCTCCAGACCCTGTTCGACCGAGATGGCCTGGTCGGCCCGCCAGGGAGCCACGACGTCCCCCGGTTGGGCCGATCGGCTGACCGCGACCGAGAGCGCCGTCATCGCCCACCCGATCCGATGGCCGTACCCGGCGATGTCCTGATAGGGATTGTCCGTGCTCGCCACGGCCGGCACGCCGGCGTCAAGGAGATCGCGCCACCGTCCAACCCACGTCAGGCGATCACGCCCGATCGTCGTCTCGACCTCCCCGGCCTCGTCCGCCGTGAACCAGGTCAGCTGGAACGAGGCGAGGATGGCGAGCTTCGCCATTCGCCGGACCTGGTCGTCGCGCAGGGCAATCACGTGCTCGATCCGATGGCGGTGACGGGCGTTGTCGGCGCCGGCCAGCGCCGCCTCGTACGCGTCGAGGACGAGGTCATGCGCCGCGTCCCCGGCCGTATGGATGGCAAGCTGCCAGCCGTCGTCGTGCAGCGACCGGACGACGTCGGTGAGCTCCTCGGCGGTCCAGAACACGGTGCCGCGGTGATCGGGAGCGTCGACGTGCGGCTCGGTCATGTACATCCGGCTCGTCCAGGCATCGTCGGCGAACAGCTTTACCCCGCCGATCCGCAGCCGTGGGCTGAACGCCTGCCCGGGCAGATACGCGCCGAACCAGATCCCGAATCGCTGATGCTCGTAGTTCACCGGCAGGTAGCAGTTCACACGGATGCGCAACGCGCCGGCCGAGTCGAGGGCGCGCAGTTCGTCGAGCCGCTCCTCGTCGACGAACAACTCGGAGATGCTCGTCCAGCCGCCGGCCAGGGCATCGTCGACGGCGGCCTGTGCGGACTCGTACCCGCCGATCTCCCGGTCGCCGATCCGATGGCAGTGGGCGTCGTTGAACCCGGGTACCAGGACTCGACCGCCGAGGTCGACCATCCGCGCGCTCGACCCGACGGCAGCCAGGACGTCGGCCTCGGCGCCGACGGCCTCAATCGCGTCGCCCCTGATCGCCACCGCATCGGCCTCCGGTCGAGAGGGCTCCATGGTGAGGACGATCGCGTTACGAAGGACCACTGGCGCGGGCTGATCCGCCGTCGGGCTCGCGGTCGAGCGAACGATCGGCGTGGCGCAGGCGCCCAGCGCGCTGCCGACCGCGGCGAGCGCGGTGCCGCCGAGGAACTGCCTCCGGGTCAGCAGTCGGTTCACCGGCCTGCTCAGATGATGGCGAGCCGCGGGAGCCGGCGGCGGCCGCGGGACCGCCACCGGCTCCGGCACGGATCGGATTACTCGAATTCGATCGAGTCGACGATCTGCATGATCTCGCGTGCCAGCTCGGGCCCGGCGCCCTTGAAGGTATAGGCGTTGATCCAGACGAGCGTGCCGTCGACATCGACGATCCAGACCCAGTAGGTTGCGCCGAGCCCTTCGGCCCATCGCCAGCCGCCGGACGCCCCACCGGTGCTCTCGTCGTACCAGAGGTACGCCTCATGCGGGTCGCAGCCGAGGTCCTCCCGGATCGTGAGGATGATGTGCTGCGCGGGGCGGCCGCCGACCTCGGTGCTCGCCGGTCCGCTGACCAGCTCGGTCCCGGGGACCGCCGCCGCGGCGGCGGCAAGTCCCGCCGCTGTCTGGCTCGGCGGCGGATCCAGAGGCGTGTGCGCGCACGGGTCCGCGTAGACGTTGTCCGGCGCGCTCGACCAGAAGTCGATCCCCGCGTAGTCGGGTTGACCGTACTCACCCATGCCGAGCGAGGTGCCGGCGCTCGTCCATCCCGCGGCTGACACGCTGAACCGTAGCGGGACGCCATCGAGGACGGCCGAGTGGATGCCGATCGACAATGGGCCATCGGACGGGAAGGCGGCCGCGGGCGACGGGGAGGGACTGGGCTGCACCGTTGGAGACGGCGCAACCGATGGCGGGGCCGTGGGGCCGCCGCCGACTCCGCCGCCCCGGCCAGGCAACAGGTTGAGGGCGACGACCGCGACGATCACCACGGCGGCGGCGGCGAGCGCGAGTTTGGCAGTTGATTTCATGTCGGCGAACCTCGCAAGGCGCGATGGTCGCTCCTGGCCGGTCGAGGACACGCGGACGAGGGCGGCGGCAAGGACTCGGTCGGACCCGGCCGAGGTTGCATCCGCGTGCAGCCAGTCGGTGACGACGCGGTCGAGTGTCGATCGGTCGGTCATGCCGTGACCCCCTCGCCGGCGACGCGTGCCTCGGCCTCGAGGGCGGCCCGGAGCGCGGCCATCGCGTAGTGATAGCGAGACTTGGCCGTGCCGGTCGGGATGCCGAGCGTCACGGCGATCTCGGTGAGCGGAAGACCCAGGTAGTGGTGGAGGACGACCACTGCCCGATGGTCGATCGTGAGCCCCCGGAAGCCCTGCTCGAGCTGCTCGCGATCGACGATCACCTGGACGTCGTCGCCGGTGGCCGGCTCGACGCGGATGGCGTGGACGGTCGCCTCGAACCGACGCCGACGCTTCGACTCGTCGGCGGCGGCGTTGACGAGGATGCGGTACAGCCAGCCGTCGAAGCGCTCGACGTCGCGGAGCCTGGGCAGCTGCCGCCAGCATCGAACGAGGGCTTCCTGAACCGCGTCCTCGGCCAGGTCGGGATCGCGCAGGATGAGCCGGGCGACGGCAAGGAGGCGGTCGACCTCGGCCGCGGCCAGCTGGCCGAATGCCTCTCGGTCTCCGCTCCGGGCCCGCCTGACGAGATCCTGCCGCATCCCGACCGCCGTACTCGCGCCGGTCGAATGACCGGCTTCTTACCCCCTATGACCCCGGAGGGGCGAGCAACGGTTCGATTCTCGCCTCCGGACGTTCGGGGCGCGCTGGGAGGAGGCGTTTCCCGGTAGACTGCGCACGGTCTGGCTCGTCTCGCGTACGTCATGACTGGAGCCGATACGCTCGCGCCGTCCGCCACGGGCGCGGCGGGGGCCTTCCGGTCGAGTCATGTTCCCTGGCTGAGCACGAATCGGGCATTGCGCCGCGGTGGCCTTAGCTCAACCGGCAGAGCACTGGATTGTGGCTCCAGAGGTTACGGGTTCGAGCCCCGTAGGCCACCCCACTCCCCGCGGTGACCGGCGCCCGGCACTCAGGCGCGCTCGACCGCCACCCGCGCACCGAGGCCGACGAGCAGGGTCCCCGTCGCCCAGCGGATGGCCCGCCGCGGTCCGGGCCGGTCGAGCCACGCTCCCAGTGCGCCGAGCAGGGTCGCGTAGGTGACCAGCCAGACGATCCCGATCAGGTCGAAGATGCCGGCCAAAGCGAGTGATCGGACGAAGGCGTCGGTGCCCGGCGTTACGAACTGGGGCAGGAGGGTCACGAAGAAGACGCCGAGCTTCGGGTTCAGCATGGCCGACAGGAGACCCTGCACGAGCGACCGGCGCGGCGACGCGCTCGGCCCGCCACCGCCGTGCGCCGCCGCAAGCGGGCGATCCGGCGCGCGCAGCGTCGAGATCCCGAGGTAGACCAGGTAGGCGGCGCCGGCGAGCTTGAGGACGGTGAACGCGACCGCGGAGCTCGCCAGCACGGCGGACACGCCGACCGCCGCCGCGACGGCCCAGCACAGGATGCCGAGGCAGACGCCGACCGACGTCGCGTAGCCGGCCCGCGTCCCGTGGCGGAACACGTTGCGCGCCACGAGGGCCATGTCCGGGCCCGGGATCACGACGACCGCGATCGAGACACCGATGAACGCGAGGAGCCGCTCGTCCACGGGCGAACCGTACCGCCCCCTCCGCCGGCGGTCCAGTCGGCCGGGTCAGGCGGGCGGTGCCGACGGCGTGAGGGTTGCGGTGACGAGGCCGTCGCGTTCGGCGAACGAGAACCCTGCCTCGGCGAGCAGTCCGCGCATCGGCGCGTTGTCCGGCGACAGCTCGGCGACGAGTTCCGGCACCCGCTCCGAGGCGGCCACCTCGACGGCCGCCGCGAGCAGCGCGCGGCCGATCCCGTGACGCTGCCACGCATCGGACACGACGAGAGTGAGCTCCTTGCGCTCGCTGCCGTGGAGCGGGGACAGCCGGGCGACGCCGGCGATCGCCCCGCCATCGGCCCCGGCCACCTCCGCGACGAGCGCCATCTCCCGGTCGTAGTCGACGAAGCAGATCCGCGTCAGGCGCTCGTGGGCGATCCGCTCGGCGAGGGCGAGGTCGGTTCCGTAGCGCGCCCGGACCGTCTCCTCGGACAGCGTGTTGTGGAAGGCGACGAGGCCCGGCTCGTCCTCCGGGCGGATGGGACGGATGACGAGTTGTACGTCGCCGGCGGCGCGGACCTCACGGACGTACTGGCGCGGGTACGGCCGGATGGCGAGGCGCGGCAGGTCCGCGTCGGCCACGTCGCGCCCGTGCAGCACGACCCGCGCGTCGAGGGCGATGATCCGCTCCGGCGACACGAGCAGCGGGTTGATGTCGATCTCCGCGATGCGCGGCTGCTCCGCGACGAGCTCGCTGAACCGGACGAGCACGCCGGCCAGGACGTCGACGTCGATCGGTCGTCGCCCGCGCACGCCGCCGAACGCCCGCGAGATGACGGTCTGCTCGATGAGTCGCCGCGCAAGGGTCGTGTTGAGCGGCGGCAGCGCAAGGGCCCGATCGCGGACGACCTCGACGAGGGCGCCGCCCGCCCCGAACAGCAGGACCGGCCCGAACTGCGGGTCCGGGCTGCTGCCGACGATGAGCTCGTAGCCGGTCCAGTTGATCATCGGCTGGATGGTCACGCCCTCGAAGTGTTCCTCGCCCGCCTTGCGGGCGACCGCGTCGCGGATCGTCGAGAACGCATCGCGCACGGCGTCGGCCGACCCCAGGTTGAGGACAACCCCGCCGACGTCGGTCTTGTGGGTGATCGTCCGGCTGAGGAGCTTGGCCACGACCGGGTAGCCGATCGCGTCGGCCGCCGCGACCGCCTCGTCCGGCGTGTGGGCGATCTCCGTGTCGGTGATCGGGATCCCGTAGGCGGCCAGCACCTTCTTGCTCTCGTACTCCGTCAGGAGGGTTCGGCCCTCGTCGGTCGCCGCCGCGAGGATGCCGTCGACGGCGTCGCGGCGCTCGCTCCGCCCGGAGGCCGCCGGCAGGGCCGGGGTCTCGTAGAGCAGCCGAAGGTGGTCCTCGTAGCGCCACAGGTGATTGAACAGGACGCAGGCCGTGTCGGGGTAGGCGAACGTGGGGATGCCCGCCTCGCGCAGGATCGCGGCGCCGTCGGCCACCTCCGCCCCGCCCATCCACGACGCGAGGACGGGCTTGCCCTCGACCCGGGCATGCTGCGCGAGGGCCCGGGCGGTCGCCGTCGGATCGGTCATCGCCTGCGGCGTGAGGATGACGAGCAGCCCGTCCGACGCGGGGTCGGTCGCCGCGATCTCGAGGGCCTGGGCGTATCGCTCGGGCGGCGCGTCGCCGATGATGTCGATCGGGTTGTTGTGGCTCCAGACCGCGGGCAGCACGGCGTTGAGGCGGTCCATCGTCTCCTCGGACAGGGCCGTCAGCTCACCGCCACCGGAGATGAGCGTGTCCGTCGCGAGGACGCCGGGTCCGCCCGCGTTCGTCACGATCGACAGGCGGCGCCCGGACGGGCGCGGTTGCTTGGCGAGGATCTCCGACACCTCGAACAGCTCGCTGATCGAGTCGACCCGGAGGACGCCCGCGCGGCGGAACGCCGCATCGAGGACGTCATCCGCCCCGGTCAGCGAGCCGGTGTGGGACGCGGCCGCCTTCGCCGCCTGGGCCGTGCGCCCGGGCTTGATGACGATGATCGGCTTGGTCCGCGCGACCTCGCGGGCGGACGACAGGAAGGCACGCGCGTCGCCGATCGTCTCCATGTACATAACGATGCTGTCGGTGTTCGGGTCGTTGCCGAGATAGTCGATGACGTCGCCCCAGCCCACGTCGAGCATCGACCCGAGCGACACGATGGCGCTGAAGCCGACGCCCTCGAGCGTCGCCCAGTCGAGGATCGCGGTGAGGAGCGCGCCGGACTGCGACACGAACCCGACCCGGCCCGGGTTGGCGATGCCGGCGGCAAACGTCGCATTCAGCCGGCCGATCGGGTTCATGACTCCGAGGCAGTTGGGGCCGACGACGCGAATGCCGTGCCGGCGGGCCGCGGCGAGCACCTGCCGCTCCAGCTCGACCCCATCGGGGCCGACCTCCTTGAACCCGGCGCTGATGATGATCACGCCCTTGACGCCGGCTTGGCCGCATTCCTCGACGAGCGCGGGTGCGGTCTTCGCCGGGGTCACGATGACCGCGAGGTCGACGGGCTCGCCGATCGCGGCAATCGTCGGATAGGCCTTCACGCCGAGGATCGCCGGCCGGGTCGGGTTGACCGGGTAAACCGTCCCGCCGAACGGCGACGACAGGAGGTTCCACAGGATCGTCCGGCCGACCGAGCCGTCCTTCTCGGTCGCGCCGATGACGGCGACCGAGCGCGGGTGGAAGATCGCGTCGAGCGGGTGGCGGGCGACGCGGAGGAAGTCCGAGGAGGGGTCGGTCGGGAGCGACGTGAGGGTCATCGATGCCTCGTTCGGGGGCCGCGCGGGTTGATGCTGGTGCCGGCCGGGCTCCCCTTCACGGTCGCCGATCCGCCGCGTCTTCGCAAGGTCGTCCGGCCGCCCGTTGGCGGGCCAAGCGTCCCCTCGTCCCTGCCTCACGGCGCCGAAACGGCCGGTCGCGCGTCGATCGCGACCGGCCGTCCGTTTCGTCAGGATCGTTCAGTGGGCGTGGGCATGGCCTGCCTCCGCGTGCCCTGTGCCGTGTGCCGCCTCGTGGCCGGCATGCTCGGCCGCCTCGTCCGCATCATGCCCGGTGGTTGGACGAACGGCGGGCAGGAAGCGCACGGACACGATGGCCAGCACGAGACCCGCCAGGGCAATCGAACCACCGACCCAGTTCACCGACGCGAGCCCGAGCCCCGCATCGATCGCCTGGCCGCCGAGCCAGATCCCGAGCGCGGAGCCGAGCGTGAACGCCGAGATGTTGGCCGCGGACGCCATGTCCGGCGCGTCGCCGGCCCTGGCCACCACGGACAACTGGAGCGGCGCGACGACGGAGAAGGCGGCCACGCCATACACGAACAGCCCAACCGCCGCCGTCAGCGGCGTCGTCACCGCGAACGTCATGGCGAACAGGACCACCGCGAGGGCGCCGATCGTCCCGACCAGGGCCGGACCGAGGCGCGCGTCTGCGAGCCGACCGCCCAGCAGATTGCCGACGAACAGCCCGGCCCCGAAGAGCAGGAACAGCGGCGTGATCCAGGCCTGGCCAAAGCCGGCCAGGTCCGTGAGCTGCGGGGCCATGTACGTGTAGCTCGTGAAGACGCCGCCGTAGCCGAACGTCGTCGTCACGAGTGCGAGCCACACGGCCGGCCGCCGGAACGCGGCCAGCTGGGCGCGGATCGATGACCGCGCTCCGGCCGCTTCCATGTGCGCCCGTGCGTGAGGGTCGAGCGACTCGAGGTCGATGCCGTCGGCCGTGCCGTGCTCGTGGTGGGCGGCGTCGGCGCCGCGGCGAACGCGGGGGACGAGGGCGACGATGCCGATCAGTCCAACCACGCCGAGCACGACCAGGCTCCAGAACGTCATCCGCCAGCCGAGAGCCTGGCCGATGACGGCGCCGAATGGCGCGCCGAGGATCGTCGCGGCAGTGAAGCCACCGAAGACGATCGCAATGGCACGGCCCTTGCGGGCCGGATCGACGAGCTCGGCGGCAAAGACCGCCGCGATGCCGAAGAAGACCCATGGCCCATCGCCGCGACGAGGCGGCCGGCGAGGATCGTCTCGTACGTGGGACCGAGCGCCGAGAGCAGGTTGCCGCCGACGAAGACGACCGACGACAGGAGGAGCATGAACCGGCGCGATAGGCGCGACCCGATCGCGACGAACAGTGGCGCGCCGATCGCGACACCGAGCGCGTAGGCGCTCTCGAACAGGCCGACCGCGCCGAGGCTCACGCCGAGGGCGAGCGCGATCTCCTCGATGACGCCGGCGACGATGAACTCGTCCGCCCCCATCGCGAAGGACGCGATGACGAGGGCGTACACGGCGACCGGGAGCCCGAGGCCGAGAGAACGGGAGCCAGCGCGCGCGGCCGGCGTCCGGGGGGCGAGCGCGTGGCTCGCGTCATGGGCATGGGCGGTCACCGCCATCACCTCCGTGGTACGTGTCCGGCGATCCAGGTGACCACCGGTCTGCGCTCGACGGTACGGACCGGCGACCCGGAAGTGAAACACCTGGTCGAGGACGACTCACCAACGACAGTTGTGAATGACCGACGCCTTCGCTACGATCCCGGGATGGACGACCGGCCACCCCCGCGCCTCGACGCGATCGAGCTCCGCCAGCTTCGGTACGTCGTCGCGGTGGCCGAGGAGCTGAACTTCACGCGCGCAGCCGAGCGCCTCCACCTCGCCCAGCAGGCCTTGTCTGCCTCGATCAGGCGGCTCGAGGATCAGCTCGGTGTCGCGCTCTTCGTGCGCACGACCCGGCGGGTTGAGCTCACCGCTGCCGGCTCGGTCCTCGTCGACGGGGCCCGGGCCGTGATCGACGCGGCGAGCGACGTGCTCGAACGCGTTCAGCAGGTGGCGGAAGGTCGACGCGGGCGGCTGACGGTCGGGTTCTCGACGGCGGCCGGCGGCGTGCCCATCGTTCGAGAGATCCTGCGCCGGTTCGCGGAATCGGCGCCGGACGTCGACATCCGGACGGTCGAGCACGACTTCTCGGACCCGACCGCCGGACTGTACGACGGTACGAGCGACGTCGCCTTCATCTTCGGGCCGCTCCCGATCGCCGGCCTGTCGTCGGTCACGCTGCTCGAGGAGGATCGCCTCCTCGCGCTCCGCCCGGAGCATCCGCTGGCCGAGCGCAGCACGGTCACCGCCGACGAGCTCACCGCCCTGCCATGGCTCCGCGTCCCCGGGCCGGCCGGCCCGTGGGCGGCCTTCTGGTTTCGGCGTCCGGAGGAGGGACCGGTAGGGCCGGTGATCCGCACCGCGGACGAGTGGGTCACGGCGGTCGAGGCTGGCCGGGGCGCCGCCTTTACGATTCCGGCGGTCATGCAGAACTTCGCGACGGCACGGATCCGGACGATCCCGATCGAGGGACTCTCTCCGGCGCACCTCCTGCTCGCCTGGCGCGCGAAGTCGCGCGATCCGTTGCTGGCAGCGTTCGTGTCACGTGCGAACGCACTCCTGGCGAAGCACGCGCACGCCCCCTAACGCGGTCGCGACCAGGTCTCAGGTTCCAGCGCGGCGGAGTGCCTCGAGCGCGGACAGCACGCCGTCAACCCCGGGATCGACGGCGTCCGGAAACGTCGCGCTCCAGCGGACGACGCCGGCGTGATCGACGACCACGATCGCCCGCCGGCTGCGACCCGTCGCACGGTCGTGGACCCGATAGGCGGAGGCGGTCGCCCCGGGCGGCTCGTCATCGGCCAGAAGGGGGAACGCGATGTCGATGTCCCGGGCGAACGCCTCGTGCGACCAGGTCGCGTCGGTCGAGATCGCGACGACCGCCGCATTCAGGCGCCCGAGTTCAGTAACCAGGTCCCGAAGGCGCGTGAGCTGGGCCGTCGCGACCGGGTGCCAGTCGGCGACGTGGAACACGAGGACGAGCGCCCGCCCGCGGTAATCCTCGAGGCGCACCCGGGAGTGCGGCGTGTCGCGCAGCGAGAACGGCGGAGCGTCCGATCCGGGTGCGATGGGCCCATCGTCGATGGTGGGCGCGCCGACCTGCGCCGTCCCGTGGCGGCACATCATGTCGCGGCCCGTCACGCTGCGGCCCATGACGCCGCGGCCCGTCACGTGGCGCGCTCCCCGGCGAGGCGGTTGGTTCGCGCCAGCCTGGTCAGCCGTTTCGGCTTGCGGGCGATGAACGGAGCAGCGACGCCGATCGCTCCACGAACAGCCCTGGCGAGTGCCGGGAGATGGTTCCAGTCGATGCCGCCGAATGGCGGTTGCGGGTCGTACTCGAGTGCATGCTGGATTCGGCGAGCCGTTGCCTCATCGGTGAGGACGGAGCTGAGGTAGAGCGCCATGTCGATACCGGCCGACACGCCGGCCGACATGACCAATCGACCATCGTGGATCCAGCGCTCGCGGTCGTATCGGCCGCCGAGTCGATCGAGCAGCGCCGCAAAGGCCCAGTTCGTCGGCGCTCGCCGGTCGTCGAGCAGCCCGATCGACGCGAGGATGAGCGACCCCGTGCAGACCGAGGCAACGATCTCGGCCGTCGCAGAAGCTCCCGCAACGTAGGCCCGCATGACCGGATCGCTGAGCGCCCGGATCGTCGCCGCCCGACCACCGGGCACGATGAGGATGTTCGGGTGGGGCACGTCCTCGAACGTCGCGTCCGGGACGAGCGCCATATCGACGTCGGTCTTCATCAGCGTCGCCCGCTCGGCAACGACCGTGGTCTGGAACCGCGGGTCGAACCGTTCGAGCTCGGCGAGCACCTGGAGCGGCCCCACGAGGTCGAGGGCGGTGAGGCCCGGGTAGAGCACGAACGCGATCGTCGTGCGGCCTCGGTCAGGCGCTGACATCGGGCGATCCTCCCTGCTGTCCAACGGTAAACGCGGGACGCGACCGAAGGGTCGCGGCGAGCGATGCGTCCCGGTCCTTCGGGTCTGGCCGACCGAACGGCGGCTGTGGGTCGTACTCCATCCACAGCTGGGCAAGCCGGGCGGCCGACTCGCTGCGGAGCTTCGCCGTGAGGTGCAGCATCGCGTCGATCCCGGCGGCGCTCCCGGCCGCCGTCAGCAACGGCCCATCCTCGACCCAGCGCTCGGCGACATACGTGGCGCCGGCCGACTCGATGACGTCGCGGTAGGCCCAGTGCGTTGCGACCCGGCGGCCCGTCAACAGGCCGGCGGCAGCGAGGATGACAGCCCCGTTGCCGGTCGAGCCCACGATCTGCGCTGTCGCCCCTGCGGTCCGGACGTAGGCGAGAAGCGCCGCGTCCCGCGCGGCCAGTTCCGCTCCGGCCCCACCCGGTACGAACAGGGCGAACGGCCGCTGAACCTCCTCGAACGTCCGCGCCGCGACGAGGCGGAGCGACGTATCCGATTGCATCGGCTCCAGCTGTTCGGCGACGACGACACTGCGGTAGCGCGTCCCGATCCGGAGGTCCCGCAGGACCGTGAGCGGTCCGACGAGTTCAAGCGGCGACGCGCCCGGGTACAGGACGAAGGCGATGAGCCGATCCTTCCGCTCACCCATTGCCGGCCTCACTCCCGGACCTGGAAGCTGAGCATCATCCCGCCCTCGAGATGCTCGGCGATGTGGCAGTGCGCCATCCACGTGCCCGGGTTCGACATGTCGACCAGGAGATCGACCGTCTCGCCGGTGCGGATGAGGACGCTGTCCTTCCAGACGAGGTTGTCGGCCGGCGTTCCGTCCCGGGCGATGACGAGGAAGCGCTCGCCGTGGATGTGGAACGGATGCTGCATCGGGTGGTCCGAATGAGGGTCGTTGGCGATCCGCACCTTGATCCGGTCCCCGGTCCGGAACGACCACCGGATCTCCTGGTTCTGGGCACCGGTTTCCGGGTCGACGAGCTTCCAGAACATGCTCCACGGGGTGGTCATGCGGTTGTGCAGCTGCATCGTGTCTTCCCACTCGATGTCGACGTGTTCGCCGTGGCCGCCCCCGTGATTGCGCATCCCGGGCATGACGGCGACGAGCGAGAGATGCTTGTCCGGGTCGCGCGCGAGGTCGTCGGCCAGCCGCGCGCGCTCGGCCTCGAACTCCCCGTTCCGGCGCCGTGTGGAGAACGCCTCGACGAAGGGCGATCGCTCGGCCGACTCGGTTACGGCGATCGTGCCCAGCGGGCGGGTGAGCTCGGGGCCGCGATGCTCGATCGGAAGGATCCCGGCCGTCTCGAACAGCACGTCGACGACCGCGCGCTCCGACGGCGCGATGAGGACCTCGTCGACGAACGTCTCCTCCTCGATCCGCCCGCCGTCTCCGCCGACAAGCTTGAGCTGCGCACCGGGGATCCTGAGGTTGAACGGGCGCACGTTGGCGGTGTTGGTCAGGTAGAGCCGGATGACCTCGCCCTGTCGCGCCTGAAGCGTGGCGTTTGCCTCCCCGTTCAGCAACATGAGGTTGCCGTAGCGACCCATGGCCGTCCGGTTCGAGCGTGTGCGGCTGAACGGCGCGACCTTCGTCCCCTTGAGGAGGATGTCGTCGAGAACGACGACGAGCTCGCGGTCGACGGGCGCCCAGTAGTCGGGGTCGGACGGCGTGACGAGGATGTTCCCGTACAGTCCCAGCTCCTGGGTGTAGTCCTCGCGTACGTGGGGGTGGTACCAGTAGATGCCCGGGTCGGGAAAGCGCAGGCGGTAGGCGAACGAGCCGCCGACCGGGATCGGCGCCTGCATCCCGCGATGGACGCCGTGCGGAACGCCGTCGAATCGGTTGTCGAGTCGCAGTCCATGCCAGTGGACGGTGGTCGGAACGTCGGTCTCGTTGGCGACGTCGATCGTCACCTCGGAGCCCTGCGGTACGCGCAGCGTGGGCCCCGGAATCGATCCGTTGTAGGCGAGCATGCGCACCGTCGCGTCGCCGAGCGTCTTGCGGACGATGCCCGCCCTGATCGGATAGGTGTCACCGTTGCGCAGGTCGATCACCGCGGTTGCCGTGGCGTCCGGTAGCCCGGTGATGTCCGCCGTAAACGGGTCGCGGACCGTATCGGTGATGGCCCTGAAGAGGTCGCTGACTCGCGCCATGGTCGTCTCTCCCTTCCACGAGTTGCCAGGACGCGATCGTCCCGCGGTTCCGGGGCGTGCGCCCTCCCGGAACGGCTAGTTCGATGTGGCTAGTCCGTCGGATCGCCGACCGGGTCGACGCGGAGATCAGTCCGACCGCGGGATCAGGAGGCCGAGCGCCACGGCCCGCGTGACCGCCTCGGCGCGGTTCGTGGCGCCGAGCTTGTTGAACAGCGATGCCACGTGGTACTTCGCCGTGTGCTCGGTTACGAAGAGGGCGGCGGCGATCTCGCGGTTCGTACTGCCGCGCGCGAGCAGGTCGAGCACCTCGCGCTCGCGCGAGCTGAGGAGGCCCACTCCTCGCCCAGAGGCTGACCTCGCTCCCGGCTGGGTGGAAGTCACCGGCTCGAGGGCGTCGGCGATGACGTCGTCGATCGACAGGGCCCGACCGGCGGCCCAGGCTGCGGTCCGCGCGTCGGCGTCGAGGGCACGTTCGGCGGCGGCGAGCCATCGTTCATGGCGCTCGCGGATCGGCGGAAATGCCCAGATTCCCGCGTTCTCCTCGAGGGAGCTTGCCGCGCCGGCCAAGCGGAGGGCCCGCGCCGGATCTCCCTCGAGCGTCGCCAACGCCGCGAGTCCGGGCAGCGCCATGCGGACACACAGTCGATCGTGGTGCTCCCACGCTCGCCTGATCGCGTCGCGATAGAGCTCGCCCGCGCGACCGATGTCGCCGCGCTCATGGGCAATGCTCGCGAGCAGGAACAACGAGTAACGAGTCCACGTCTCGCTCTCCGCCTGGCGCGCGACCGCGAGCGCCTGCTGGCCGTACGCGTCGGCATCGTCGAGGCGATCCACGAGCCACGACAGCTGACCGAGATGGAACGCGAACAGGGCAACGTCCTCGGCGGTGCCCTCTGCCTCGGCGAGCCCGAGACCCTCCTCGTACGTCCGCTGTGCCCGGTCCGCTTCACCCTGCCAGAGCGCCGTGTCGCCGACGCCGTGGAGGGACGTGACCAACCCCGCGGTGTCGCGGAGGCGCCCCCAGATCGCAAGCGCCTGGGCGTGGAATTCAGCCGCGAGCTCGTACTCGCCCTGGTCCGTCGCCCGGAACCCGGCCGCGTTGAGCGCCTTGGCCCGCACCGACATGGCCCGCTCCCCGTCGCTTCCGGGCTCGACCGGGGTGTCGTCGTCGATCGGGCCGAGCAGCGCTTCGAACCATTCCCCGGCCTCCGCGGGAAAGCCGTGCAGGAACCAGTACCAGGCAAGGGCGCCGACGAGTCTCAGCCCCTCCTCGAGCGCATCCTGTCTGCCGCTGTGGCGAGCCCAGTCGAGGACCTGCCGAAAGTTGTCCTCCTCGGCCTCGAGTCGCGCGGCAATCGGAGCCTGGGACGCGCCGCGCAGCTGCGGCGCGAGTTCCTCGGCAAGGGCGGTGAGATAGCGCGCCTGGCGCACCCGAACGTCATCCGCGACGCCACTCCCCTCGAGCAGGTCGAGTGCGACCGAGCGGACGGTGTCGAGCATTCGGAACCGTGGCTCACCGGGCGCCGCGCTGCCGACGCCAGCCGCGCGAACGACGATCAGGTTCTTGTCCGCCAGCGAGGAGAGTGCCTCGAGGACGCCGGTCGCGTCGTCCGCACCCTGCGCGTCGTCCGCGGCGGGCGCGCCCGTCCCCGCGACCGCTTCGGCCCCATCCACCGTGCAGCCACCGGCGAAGACCGCGACTCGTTCGAAGACCAGTCGCTCCGGCGGAGCGAGCAGGTCGAGACTCCAGTTCAGCGTCGCCCGAAGGGAGCGCTGGCGGGCCGGCGCATCGCGCATGGCGGACCCCGGAACCGGCAGTCGGCGCGCGAGACGCGCGAGCGTCGTGGCGGGTCCAAGCTGCGCGGCTCGAGCGGCGACGAGCTCGATAGCGAGGGGCAGGCCATCGAGGCGCACGCACAACTCGGCGACCGCCGCCGACTCCGCGTCGTTGAGCGCGAACCCGGGGTTGGCCGCCCGCACACGCTCGATGAACAGGGCCACCGCAGGGACGGCGGCCAGCTCCTCGATTGGCGGCAGGTGCCTGGGATCCGGCAGCGCGAGCGGCAGGAGGGGCAGCGTCCGCTCCCAGCGCAACCGGAGTGGTTCGCGGCTCGTCGCGAGGACCGTCAATCCCGGTGCCGCGGCAATGAGGCGGCCGATGTCCGGGGAAGCCGCGAGGACGTGTTCGACGTTGTCGAGCACGATGAGCATCCGCCGCGGGGCGGCAAACCGCTCGAGCGCGGCGAGTGACCGGCCGGCGCCTGGATCGGTCAGGCCGAGGGCCCGGGCCATCGCTGCGGGAACGAGCGACGGATCGGTCGTCGACGACAGGTCGACGAACCAGACACCATCGGGGAACGCGTCGTGGTCCACCAGCGATCGCGCGACCGAGGTCGCGAGACGGGTCTTCCCGACGCCCCCGGTGCCGACCACGGTGATCAGTCGGACCTCCGGAGACAGCAGTTGGTCGCGCAAGACCGCGCGCTCCTCGTCGCGTCCGAGCAACGGCGTCGACTCAGGTGGAAGGTGATCGCGACGCTCCACCCGGGCGTCCTGGTCCGGCTCCCGGATCGGCGTTCCCCGTGACGGAACCGACCCGATCAAGGCCGACCGCTCCGCGTCGGTCAGCCCGAGAGCGTCGGAGATTGCGCGAATCGTCGCCGGGTATGGCCGACGGCGCTCGCCGCGCTCGAGCGCGCTGATCGCCTTCGCCGTGAGTCCAGCACGCTCGGCGAGCTCGTCCTGGGTCAGCCCAGCTGCATCCCGGCGTCGCCGCAGCAGGGCCCCGAAGGTCGCGCCATCGGTTCGTTCGCCCATGGTGGGCGGATCGTAGCGGCCGCAGCCGCGTCGGTCATGCCCCCAACTGTGGGTGCAGTGTGGGGGTCGTGGCGGTGGGGTGCGCCCGCGGGATGGGCGATGGTAGGCGGGCGTCACGAACGCGCGACGCAACTGAACTCCAGACCACGCGAGGTCCACCGTGTCCACCCAGCTCGACACCCACGCACGACCCCCTTCCATGGGCGTGGTCGCCGCGCGCTGGATCCGGCGCGTCCGCCCGGCCGGACGCCTTCGCCGGGTGGTGCCCATCCTGGTCTGGCTTGGCTTGGGCACGCTCGTCCTCGCCCTGCTCGTGCCTCAGGCCGGTGTCCTCGGTGCCTCGATCGGCGCCCTCGGTTCCGTCGATCCGGTCTGGGCCGCCGCCGCCGGGTTGCTCGTGGTCCTTCGCTACGCGATGGCCGCCGTGTCGCTGCAGGCGGCCGTCAGCGCGCCGCTGCCCTTTCGCGACACCGCCCTCGTCCAGCTCGCGAGCTCGTTCGTCGGCCGACTCACACCGGAGGGCGTCGGCTGGCTCATCCTGAATCAGCGCTATCTCGAGCGGTCCGGGCTCAAGCGATCGAGCGCGGCCGCCGGGATCGCCCTCAAGGTCGCTTCCGGGGCAATCACCCGCCTGGCGATCATGATCGTCGTGGCGCTGTCTGTCGGCGGCAGTGGCCGACGCATCGTCGACGTCCCCGATCTGCCGGGGGCCGCCGCCATCGCCGGGGTACTACTGACCGCCGGCGTGCTCATGGTCGGCCTTCGTCGCCTGCCGCCCGGCGCGCGCGTCCGGCTGGCACCGATCGCCTCGGCCGCCAACGACCTGCGCGCGGTTCTCCGCCAGCCCCGGCGCGCAACCGTGCTGTTCGTGTCATCGGCGGTGCTCACGATGTCGTTGCCGCTCGCCCTCAGCGCGAGCCTGCTCGCGCTCGGCGCGACCGTCTCGCCGGTCGACGTGGCAGCGGTCTACCTCGGTGGAACGGCGATCGCAGCGCTCAGCCCGACGCCCGGAAACATCGGGGCGGTGGAGGTCGTCCTGGCGGCCGGCCTGACGGGTCTCGGCGTACCGTCCGCGACGGCCCTCGCGAGCGTCCTCGTGTTCCGGCTGCTGACGTTCTGGGCGCCCGTCATCCCGGGATTCATCGCGTTCCGCTCCCTCCAGCGCGCGGAGCGCCTCTAGGCCGCAGCGCCCGAATCGTTGTCTGCGGTGCAACGGGCCGTGCGGCGCCCTACGCCGGCCGGAGATTGATCCAGATCGTCTTCGTCTCGGTGTACTGCTCGTGGGCGTGGAGCGACTTGTCGTGCCCGCCGAAGCCGGACAGCTTGTAGCCGCCGAATGGCGTCGTCATGTCGCCCTCGGAGTACGCGTTCACGCCGACCACCCCGGCCCGCAGCTCGCGCGCGACACGATGGGCGACGTTGAGGTTCTCCGTGTACAGCGACGCCGCGAGCCCGTACGGCGTGTCGTTGGCGATCCGTACCGCCTCCGCCTCCGTGTCGAACTCGATGACCGACAGCACCGGCCCGAAGATCTCTTCGCGCGCGATCCGCATGTCGTTGCGCACCCCGTCGAAGACCGTCGGCGGAACGAAGTAGCCACCGCTCTCGCGCAGGATCTGCTCGCCGCCGGTGACGACCCGTGCCCCCTCGTCGCGCCCCACGGCGATGTAGCCGAGAACCCGCTCGAGGTGCCCGCGCGAGATGAGCGCGCCGATCCGGGTCGCCGGGTCGAGCGGATCGCCGACCGGCCACTTCGCGAGTTCCGCCTCGAGCGCCTCGAGGAGCCGACCCTTGACGGACCGGTGGACGACCAGGCGCGACCCGGCGCTGCAGTTCTCGCCCATGTTCCAGAAGATGGCGACCGCGACGTTCTCGGCGATGTGCTCGAAGTCGGTCGCGTCACCGAACACGATCTGCGGGCTCTTGCCGCCGAGCTCGAGGAGCACGCGCTTGAGGTTCGATTCGGCCGAATAGGTCAGGAAGCGGCGGCCCACCTCGGTCGAGCCGGTGAACGCGACGCAATCGACGTCCGGGTGGCGGCCGATCGTCTCGCCGACCGTGTCGCCCGGGCCCGTCACGACGTTGAGCACGCCGGCCGGGATGCCCGCCTCGACCCCGAGCTCGGCGATCCGGAGCAGGCTCAGCGACGTGGTGGACGCCGGCTTGATCACGACGCTGTTGCCGGTCGCGAGCGCCGGACCCAGCTTCCAGGCCGCCATCTGGGCCGGGTAGTTCCACGGGATGACCGCGCCGACGACGCCCATCGGCTCGCGGACGATCGTCGCCACCGTCCCCTCCGGCGACGGCGCGACCTCGCCGTAGATCTTGTCGGCCGCCTCGGCGTGCCAGCGGATGCACGTCGCCGTTTCCGGCATGTCGAGCCCGACCGTGTCGGTGATCGGCTTGCCGGCGTCGATCGTCTCGATCAGGCCCAGCTCGCGGGCATTGGCCTCGATGAGCCCGGCCCAGCGGATGAGCGTCGCCTTTCGGTCGCCCGGGTTCATCCGCGACCACACACCCGCCTCGAAGGCGCGCCGGGCCGCGGCGACCGCGGCGTCGACGTCGGCCGGGCCGCCCTCGGCGATCTCGGCGATCGGCTGGCCGGTGGCCGGGTTCTCGGTCACGTAGCGGCGGCCGCCGACGGCGTCGCGGAACTCGCCGTCGATGAACGACTGGGTCCGAAGGCGAAGCCGGCCGACGGCGGCCCTCGCCTCATCGATCTCGGGGATGAGCGTGTCCGTCATGGCGGGACCTCCGGGCTGGGCGACGTCAGGGCGATGAGCATAGGCCGACCGGCGGCGCGCCGCCGCCGACCGGATCGCGGCGGATCGGACCGCGGCGCACGGCCCGGGCGAGCCTCACGCCTCGACCGCCTCGAGGAGCCGCGCGGCAGCGCGGTCGCAGTCGGCCCTTGAGACGTCGAGGTGGGTGACCGCCCGGACGGTGCGCGGGCCGAAGGCGAAAACGAGCACCCCGCGGTCGCGCGCGCGAGCAACGACGGTCGCCGCATCCGGGCCGTCGTCGGTCAAGCCGAAGACGATGATGTTCGTCCGCACGGTGGCCGGGTCGAGGACGACAAACCGGCTGTCGGCCAGGCGGTCCGCGATCCGGCGAGCATTGGCGTGGTCATCAGCCAGGCGGTCCACGTTGTGATCGAGCGCGTACAGCCCGGCCGCCGCGAAGATGCCGACCTGACGCATCGCTCCGCCGGCCATCCGCCGGGAGCGCACGGCCGCCGCGATCGCCGGGCGCGTCCCGGCGAGGACGGACCCGCCCGGGGCACCAAGGCCCTTCGACAGCGAGATCGAGACGAGGTCGAATGGTGCGGCGAGGTCGCGCACCGACAACCCGTCCGCGATCGCGGCGTTGAACAGGCGGGCGCCGTCGAGGTACGTCGCGACGCCGAGCTCGCGCGCTGCGGCGCAGATGGCCGCCGCCGCGTCGGCCGGAAAGACGACGCCGCCCGCCCGGTTGTGCGTGTTCTCGATCTCGACGAGGGTGGTCGGCGGATAGACCACGTGGCCGCGCGGCTTGGTTGCGGCCCGGAGATCGGCCGCACTGAACGTGCCGGCCTGCCCCACCTCGGTGAACTGCACCCCGGCATTCGCGCCCGCCGCGCCGGATTCGTGCCACATCGCGTGGCTCTCGCGGGCGACGACGACGTCGTCGCCAGGGCGGGTGAGGACGCGGAGCGCGACCTGGTTCGCCATCGTCCCACTCGGCAGCCACAGGGCTACCTCCGTGCCGAGCAGCTCGGCCACCCGGTCCTGGAGCCGGTTGACCGTCGGGTCCTCGCCGAACTGGTCGTCGCCGACGTCGGCGGCCGCCATCGCGGCCCGCATCGCGTCCGACGGCCGGGTGACCGTGTCCGAGCGCAGATCGATCACGTGACGCATTGCCGTCCTTCGTGCATACTCCCGCGTAGTATCGACGACCCTCAGCCCCGCGGATGGAGACGTGCCGTGACCCAGCGACCCGCTCAGCTTATCGACCCCGTCTGCGGGATGACCGTCGACGTTGCCCGCGCCGAGGCGGCCGGACTCCTCGTCGAGTACGAGGATCGGACCTATGGCTTCTGCCGAGACGGTTGTCGGCGCGCCTTCGTCGAGGGCCCGGCCGAGTATGTGGCCAGGGCCGCGGCCGCCGGCGAAGCCACGGACCACACCCACGCCGCGACGCCGGCCGGCGCGCTGCCGGTCATCGACGAGGGGATGCGCCGCTGGTACGAGAGCTGCTCGTGCTGCCTGTCCGAGACGTATCCCGAGATCAAGGCCCAGCTCGACGCGGAGCGGGCGGCGGCGGCCGCGCCGCCGGTCGAGGCCGGGATCTGCGAGGTCACCGAGGCCGAAGTCGCCGTCCCGGCGACGTGATCGCCGGCCCTCGGCGCGCGGGTCTGTAACGCCTCGCCTCGGCGAACGGACAATCCCCACTGGACCGGCGTCGCCGGCAGGAGGGAGGGCAGGTCATCGTGACCGAACGCTTCGTCACCCGCGGATTCGTCGGTCGCCGATCGGCGGCCGGCAGTGGAGATCTCTCCGGCCGCATCCCGCCCGGCCAGTACCTCACGACCGACTTTCCCGTCCTGTCCGCGGGACCGACGCCGCGCACCCCGCTCGAGCGCTGGTCGCTCAGCATCGACGGCCTCGTCGCCAGCCCGGTGTCCTGGTCGTGGGAGGAGTTCCGCGCCCTGCCCGCCCGGGACTGGACGGTCGACATCAGCTGCGTCACGAAGTGGACCAAGCTCGACATGCACTGGCGCGGCGTGAGCGTCGACACGCTCCTCGAACACGTCGACCTCGATCCGGCGGCCGCCTTCGTCGTGGCCTGGAGCGACGGTGGCTACACGACCAACCTGCCGCTCGGCGACGTGCTCAACGGCCAGGCCTTCGTCGCGTTCGACTACGACGGCCGGCCGCTCACGCCGGAGCATGGCGGCCCGGCCCGCCTCGTCGTGCCCGGTCGATACTTCTGGAAGAGCGCGAAGTGGATCCGCGGCCTGCGCATCCAGCGGGAGGACGAACCCGGCTTCTGGGAGTCGCTCGGCTACCACAACCGGGGCGACCAGTGGCGCGAAGAGCGCTACGACGGCGACTGACCACCGGACCGCCACGATGGCCGCGCCGATCGACTGGCAGCTCGCGACCGTCACCGCGGTCCGCGACGAGACGCCGTCCGTCCGGTCGCTGACGCTCGCCCTCCCGGCCTGGGCTGGGCACCGACCCGGCCAGCACGTCGACCTCCGGCTGACCGCGGAGGACGGCTACAGCGTCGAACGGTCGTACTCGATCGCGTCAGAGCCGGAACGCAACGGAGAGATCGACATCACGGTGGAACGCATCCCGGACGGCGAGGTCTCGCCGTTCCTCCACGAGATCGTCGCGCCCGGTGATCGCCTCGAGGTACGCGGCCCGATCGGCGGCTACTTCGTGTGGGAGTCGACGCTCGACGGCCCGCTCTTCCTCGTCGGCGGAGGGTCCGGGGTCGTGCCGCTCATGGCCATGCTGCGCCACCGGGCACGCTCGGGATCCGGCGCGACGGGCCGCGCGGTGGCGCGGCTCCTGTTCAGCTGCCGCGGTCCGGACGAGGCGATCTACCGCACCGAGCTCGACGCGCTCGCCGCGGCGGACCCGGACCTCGAGGTCGCCTACACGTTCACCCGGGTCCAGCCGCCGGGCTGGACCGGCTACGCCCGGCGCGTCGACCGGGCCATGCTCGCCGAGGTGCTCGAGCCGCTCGGCGCCGAAGCACGCACGTACATCTGCGGCCCCACCGCGCTCGTCGAGGTCGCCGCCAACGCCCTCGTCGGGCTCGGCCTCGCGCCGGACCGGGTCCGAACGGAGCGCTTCGGGCCGAGTGGGACGTGAGACGCTGCCGATGACCCCGCACGAGGAGCGACCGATGGACGTCGACGATCCGGCCGCCGAGCGCATGCTCGACGGCAATGCCGTGGCCGGCACCCTCAGCGCGGTGTTCGGCGGCGACGTCACGCTTACCCCCGGGTGCTGCGCGCACTGCGGCGCGGTCAACATGGTCGGCGCGATGCGCGCCTGGGTCGGCGGTCCCGGGTCCGTGCTGCGCTGCCCGGCCTGCGACGGCGTCGTGCTCCGCGTCGTGACGACGCCACGTGGAACGCTCGTCGACGTCCGAGGCGCCACGTACCTGCGCTTCGAGCGGGGCTGACCCGCCCTCGGCGGCGGTGCGTGGGGCTTCCACGTCAGCCGGCGGCAAGCTCCGCGACCTGGGCCGACGCGCCGGACGTGACCGGGTCCCCGTGGCCCACGAGCAGCGTCTCGAACCCGAACCCGGCGAGCTTCGCGACCGACGCCATCGCCGTGTCCATGTCCGGCGTGAACTGCGGGTTCGGTCCGGTGGCGCGCCCGCCGGCCGTGTTGAGCGCGTCCCCGGCGACGAGGATCCCGCCGACGTCGTCGAGCACGGAGATGTGACCCGGCGTGTGACCCGGGGTGGCCACGATCCGGAGGTCGAACACGCGGTCCCCGTCGTCGACCGGCGTGAGCGGCCGCGGCACGGTGATCCCGGGGATGTCCCCGGCGCCCGCGTAGCCGGTTGCGTCCGGCGCGGCCGTCATGACCGCCGCTGCGCTGCCGATGTGGTCGGAATGGAGGTGCGTGAGGATCAAGTGGCCGACGGCGTTCCAGCCAAGGCCGGCCGCGACGAGGGCGGCCTCGATGTCGCCCTCGCTGCCGGCGACGCCGGTGTCGACGACGGCGGCTTCGCCGGATCGGACGAGGACGTAGGCCGACACGAAGCCGAGGTTCACCCGATGCCAGGCGACGCCTCCGGCAGGGGCGTCCGACGACGGGGCGTCCGACGACGGGGCGTCCGACGCGCCGGGCGGCAGGGACGGCGGGTAGGCGGTCGGGGACGACGCTGCGGGCTCCGGTGACACGGCGGCCGGCGCACAACCCGCGATTCCGACGACGGCGAGCGCGATCGTGCCCGAACCGGCGCGAATGAGGAAGGTGCGGCGGCTGACGAGGTCGGGCGTCATCCCGCCCGATGGTACGCCCGGCCGGCCGGGCGCGGTTTCGGCCCTCGGTCTCTTCCCCCGCCGGTCAGTCGGCCGGCAGGGCGCGATCGATGTAGTCCTGGTAGTCGGGCACGCTTCGGACGTACTCGCCGGTCATGAGCGGGGACGAGATCATGAAGTCGGCCGACGACCGATTGCAGGCCACCGGGATGTTCCAGACCATGGCGATCCGGAGCAAGGCCCTGACGTCCGGGTCGTGCGGCTGCTGCTCGAGCGGATCCCAGAAGAACACGAGCAGGTCGATTTCCCCGTCGGCGATCATCGCGCCGAGCTGCTGGTCTCCGCCGAGCGGTCCGCTGTGGAGCTTGACGATGCCGACCCCCAGCTCCTCCTCGAGCAGCGTGCCTGTCGTGCCGGTCGCGATGAGATCGTGCTCGACGAGGAGCGCGCGGTTCCACTGCGCCCAGGCGACGAGATCGGCCT
The DNA here is from genome assembly GCA_035720425.1 of Candidatus Limnocylindrales bacterium. Lineage (GTDB taxonomy): Bacteria > Chloroflexota > Limnocylindria > Limnocylindrales > CSP1-4 > DASTOB01. The sequence continues at coordinate 40,627 of DASTOB010000107.1, read as the reverse complement.
TCTTGTGGTCGTGGGCGACGAGCCCGATCCGCTTGCGCGCGGGAAGCAGCTCTGCCATCGGTCAAGCGGGTCCGGCCGCGAACCCGCGGTAGACGGTGTCGGCGATGCGCCGGGCGAAGGCCGTCGACAGCTCCCCACCGAACATGAGGCGGAAGTAGACCGGGCCGACGAGGAGCTCCGTCGCGACGTCGGGGTCCGCGTCGGGTCGGAGGTCGCCGCGCTCGATGCCACGGGCGATGACCCGGGCGATCTCCGTCCGGCGACCGTGGACGACGGTGGCGCGGAAGGGATCGCCGAGCGTCGGGTTGATCGCGATCTGCGACAGGAGCGCGCGGATGACCGGGCCGAACGGCGTATCCGTCAGGGCGTGCATCGGGTTGACCACCGCGGCGAGGAGCTCCGCGCGGGTGTCGCCGACATCGGCGATCGCGATATGCGGCCCGGCCAGCTCCGACAGGAGCTCCTGGGCGAGCTCCTCCTTGGACGACCAGCGCCGGTAGATCGTCGCCTTGCCGACCCCGGCACGCGAGGCGACGTGCTCGAGACGGAGCCGAGTGAAGCCCTCCTCGATGAGCAGCTCGCGGGCGGCGTCGAGGATGGCCCGGTGCGCGGACTCGCTCCGTGGACGGCCAACCCGGCGCTCGTTCGGTCGCGCTGCGGTTGCGGTGCCCTTGCGAGACGGAGCGTCTTGATTTATTGCGGTCATGGGGTTAGGATACGGAACGAACCGTTTCACTTCAAGGGGTTCATCAACGATGTACGACCGACTTGCCATCCTCCAGCTGATCGACGATGCCGAGCGCGCGGAGCCGTTCTGCGTGTGCGGGGCCCCGATGGCGGCCGCCAATCGGGACGGCGGGCTGTGGCTCGAGTGCTCCGAGCGTCGCCGTCCACGACACGGGCGTCTCGCTCGGATCGCCTATCGCCTCGCACTCCACTCCGAGCGCGAGCTCATCGCCGCGTCGGTCCTGACCGCCGCCTGAGCGACATCCGGCCCGCCTCCGCCGGGCCGGAGGGCCCTCCCGGCGAGAACGGCCCCACGAGCAGACTCGGAATCGTGAGGCGCACCGGGTCGTGCGCCGGACCGTGAGGCTCCCTGCCGTGACCATCCGCTCCCTCGCCGTCGCGCTGTGCGCGTCGGTTGCCGTCCTCGCCGCCATTGCCGCCGGCGCAGGGGTCTTCCTGCGCGGCGACCTCGCAACCGAGCCGTTTGTGACGGTTCGCGGGAGCACGGTCGACGTGCTCATCGATGGGATCTACCGGTACAACGGCCTCGCCATCGCGGCGGAGGGCGTCGGCTGGGACCTGGTCACCCTGTTCCTGGTGGTCCCGGCCTTCGTGCTGGTCCTGCCGGGCCTGCGCCGCGGGTCGGTCCGCGCCCGGCTGGCTGCGCTCGGCATGCTCGTCTACTTCCTGTACCAGTACCTCGAGTACGTGACCTTCCTCGCCTACGGGCCGCTGTTCCTCGTGTACACCGCGATCGTCGGTCTCAGCGTATCGGCCATCGCGCTCGTCGCGGCCGACCTGGACCTGTCGAACCTCGCCGACCGAATCGGGTCCGGGTTCCCGCGCCGTGGCGTGATCGGGCTGGCCCTGTTCATCCCGCTGCTGCTCGGCGGGATGTGGCTGCCGCTCGTCGCCCGAAGCATGGGCAGCGCCGTCGTGCGGGAGTTGAACGGCGGCACGACCCTCGTGGTGCAGGCATTCGACCTTGGGCTCCTCGTCCCGCTCGGCATCTTCACCGCCGCCACGCTGCTTCGCCGCCAGGCGATCGGCTATGTCCTCGGCGCTGTGGTGGTCGTCAAGGCGGCCGCGATGGGCACGGCGATCGCCGCGATGCTGGTGGTCGAAGGGCTTGCGACCGGGGTTTGGCTCTACCCGCCGATCGTGCTGTTCGCCGCCATCGGGCTCCTCGCCATCGCCCTTGCCGGCCGGCTCTTCGGCAGCATCGGGGACCCCACTGCACCGTCGCGCGAAGTCCGCCCGACGACCATGACCCAGGAGGCACCCGCCCGATGAAGATCCTCGTCACCGCCGCATCGAAGCACGGCTCGACCGACGAAGTCGCCCGCACGATCGCCGAGGTGCTCGGCGAGGCCGGCCATTCGGTTGCCGTCGCCGCCCCGGAAACCGTCACCTCGGTGGACGCCTACGACGCCGTCGTCGTCGGCAGCGCCGTCTATTTCGGCCGCTGGATGGAGCCGGCTACCGTGCTCGTCAACCGTCTCGCCCACGGCCTCGTGACCCGGCCCGTCTGGCTGTTCTCGATCGGCCCGCTCGGCGACCCGCCGAAGCCGGAAGCCGAGCCGGCCGAGATCCCGGCTCTCCTCACGACGACCCGCGCCCGCGAGCACCGCCTCTTTCCCGGCCGCCTCGACAAGCGCGGTCTGAGCCTTGGCGAGAAGATCGTGGCCAAGGGCGTCAAGGCGCCGGAGGGCGACTTCCGTCCATGGGCCGAGATCCGCGCCTGGGCGGCCGACATCGCGGCGTCGCTCCTGCCGGTCGGCGCCGGGCGCTGATCGCCCGGGGAATTCGCGGGCGCCGCTCAGCGGCAGTGCCAGCCGCCGTCGACGATGAGGTCGACGCCGTTGACGGCCGGGTTCTCGAGCAGGAACGCGACCGCGGCGACGATGTCGGCCATCGTGGCCAGCCGACCGGTCGGCGTCTGGGACGTGTAGCTCGCGACGGCCGCCGGCTTGGCGGCCCAGAACGGGCTGTCCCCGACGATGCCCGGGTGAATCGCGTTCACCCGGACCGGCTTGAGCTCCTCGACGAGGCTCCGGGTCAGGCCGACGACCCCGCCGTTGACGGTGCTGACCGTGGTCGAGCCCGGGTACGGTCGCTCCTTCGCCATCCCGCCGAACAGCACGAGCGACGAGTCGTCCGACAGCCGGTCGCGCAGCGCGCTCACGACGGCGGCATACCCGACGAGCTTGAGCGTGGCGAGCCGGATCGCCCGGTCGATGTCGTACTCGGCGATGCTGTTGGCATCCCGGTCGATCGCCGCGAGCACGAGATGCCGGACGGGGCCGACGTCGGCGAGCGCGGTCGCGATGCCGTGCGGGGCGGCGAGGTCGAACGCGACGCCGCTGACATGCGGTCCGCCCACCTCCGCGACCGCCCGTGCCACGCTCTCCTGGCTCTGCCCGGTGACGACGACGTCGGCGCCCCGGGACGCGTAGTTCCGGGCGATCTCGAGCCCGATCGCGCGCGTGCCGCCGACGACGACGACCGACCCGTCGGCCATGTCAGCCTCCCTCCGTCTCCAGCCGCTTCCAGCTATCGACCCAGCGATAGGCGTGCCGGGCCGGCGGTTGCGGGGCCTGCGTTTCGATCCAACGGACGCGCTCGGTGCCTTCGTTCCAGAACCCGTGGACGCTGCCCACGCCGGCGAACGCGACGTCGCCCGGGCGGAACGTGTAGGGCACACCGTCGAGCTCTGCGTGGACCTCGCCGGCGAGGAACAGGTACGTCTCCTCGAACGGATGGTCGTGCGCCTGCGCGGCGCCCCCGGGCTCGTAGTCGACCGTGAACATCGTCACGAGATCCGCCCCGAACGTCCGATCGACGAGCATCTTCACGGAAATCCCGCTGTAGGCGAGGAGCGCCGTATCCATCCCGGCCGGCCGCCGCCCGCGGGCGGGATCCGCGACGCGCAAGGCCTCCTGCTGCGGCGGCGTGCCCTCGTAGTGGCCGACGGACCGAAGTGTGGGATCGCCGAACGGCGGCCGGACGGAACGCTCGGCGAGGGCGGCCGGGTCGACCGGCACGCGATCGAAGAACGTGTCGCGCCGGCCGCTGTCCGGCGCCTGGCGCTGCGGGCTGTTGACCGACAGCCAGCGAACCTCCTCCGAACCGGCGTTGGCGAGCGTGTGCCGGACGCCGATGGCCATGTGCGCGTAGTCGCCGGCGACGAGCCGGTGGACGGCGCCGCCGATCTCGAGGATGAGCTCACCCGCGAGCACGTACAGGGCCTCCTCGAACGAGTGCACGTGCCGGCCGAGCCAGCCGCCCGGCTTGAGCGAGCCCGCGGCAAGCTCCGTGTGCACGGCACCGTGCGACGGACCGACGAGGACCTGGCGGGAGAGGCCGACAGCGGTCGCCGACGCGGGAGCCGGCGAGTCGCTGAACGACCAGTCGAGCCGACCGACGTGGTGCATGTGCCGGGCCTGACCTCCTCTGCCACGAGTGTGCAGTGCCGCTGCACGACCGTCAACCGGACGGGAACGCCCCCGCGTCGACCGGCCGTCGGCCCAGGACGAACCAGATCGCGTGAACCGGCTCGCTCCCAAGGTTGAAGAGGCGGTGCGGCGTCGTGGAGTCGAGGGCGATCGAGTCCCCGGCCTCCAGGACGTAGTCGTCGAACCCGACGGTGACGCCGAGCCGACCGGACAGCACGTACCCCCACTCCTGTCCGCCGTGTCGCTGGAACTCGCGCTCGGGGCTCGACGCGCCGCCGACCTCGTAGGTCACGTACAGGAAGTCGACGTTGGGAATCGATTCGGTCGTCAGCCGCTCCCACACGACACCGGAGGCAAGGCGGATCGACTTGCGGTCGGCGCCCCGCTGAACGGGAACACGAGGCAGCGGCCCGGGTTCGGCCGGTGGGATGGGCCTCGCACCGTCCGACGCCGCCGCCGAGCGCGCATCGACGAAGAGGAGCTCATCGAGCGAGACGTCGAGTTCGCGAGCCATCGCATAGAGGGTATTTACGGAGGGCTTGGCGAGGCCCCGCTCGACCTGCGAGATGAGGCTGGGGGACACGCCCAGCCGATCTGCGAGGCTGCGCAGGCTGAGACCTCGGCCGCTCCGCGCGGCGCGCAGCCGGTCGCCGATCTCCCGGTATTCAGGTTCGGACCCGTTCGCTCCGCGCCGCGCCACGTCCAGCCTCCAGGTGGTCGGCGACGATCCTACGCCGTCGCGCCATTGTCGCGTCGGGTGTGCAGCCCTGTTGAAACTCGCCGGCGACCGGACCATACTGCAGGCCACTCGTCGAGTCCCGATTCGTGCCACCGAGGAGGTGCCCCTCGTGAGCGCCGTCGAGTCCGTCCCCGCATCCCCCGCGCCGTCGGCCATCGCGCAGCGACCGCTCGCCTCGCCAGGGTCGATGACGGTCGACTGGGAGGAACGGGTCAACCCGGATCGCCTTCGAACGTGGCGACTCGGCCGTGCCCGGGATGCCCTCGCCGCGTCGGAGCTGGGATCGCTCCTGCTGTTCGACTTCAACAACATCCGCTACGTCACGAGCACCCACATCGGGGAGTGGGCGCGCGACAAGATGACGCGTTTCGCGCTCCTGACCCGCGGCGGCGCGCCGCACCTGTGGGACTTCGGGTCGGCCGCCAAGCATCACCGCCTGAACTGTCCGTGGCTGCCGCCGGAGAACGTGCGTGGCGGGATGATCGGCCTGCGCGGCGCGGTCGCCCCGGAGGCCGGCCTGTTCACCGGGGCGGCGCGGGAGATCGCCGAGATCCTCCGTGCCGAGGGCGTCGCCGACCTGCCGCTCGGCGTCGACATCGTCGAGCCGCCGATGCTCGCCGCGCTCCAGGCGGAGGGGATCGCCGTCCGCGACGGGCAGCAGACGATGCTCGATGCGCGCGAGGTCAAGTCCCAGGACGAGATCACCCTCCTCAACACCGCCTGTGCGATGGTTGACGGCGCCTACCAGCTCATCGCCGAGCAGCTCAAGCCGGGGATTCGCGAGAGCGAGCTCGTGGCCAACGTCACGAAGGCGTTGTTCGACATGGGCTCGGAGCACGTCGACAACATCAATGCCGTGTCCGGCGAGCGCTGCAGCCCGCACCCGCACGTGTTCAGCGACCGTCTCATCCGGCCCGGCGATCAGGCCTTCTTCGACATCATCCACACGTTCGTCGGCTACAAGACGTGCTACTACCGGACGTTCGTCGTCGGTCGCGCGAACGACGCCCAGCGCGACGCGTACAAGCGCGCACGCGAGTGGATCGACGCGTCGATCGAGCTCATGCGACCCGGCGTCGGGACCGACGAGGTCGCCCGGGTCTGGCCGCGCGCCGAGGACTTCGGCTTCGGCAGCGAGATGGAGGCGTTCGGCCTCCAGTTCGGCCACTCGGTCGGCCTGTTCCTCCACGAGCGGCCGATCATCAGCCGGCTCAACTCGCTCGACCACCCGGTCGAGATCAAGGAGGGCATGGTCATCGCCCTCGAGACGTACTGCCCGGCCACGGACGGTTACTCGGCGGCGCGGATCGAGGAGGAGGTCGTCGTCACCGCGAACGGCCCGCAGGTCATCACCCGCTTCCCGTCCGACGAGCTGTTCGTCGCGAACGCCTACTGACCGCGGCGCCATGACGACCGCCGAGTCCACGGACCTCGACGTCCGCCTCGCCGTGTACCGGACGATGACCGAGTGCCGCCGGTTCGAGGTCCGCGCCCAGGAGCTGTTCTTCGAGGGCCTCGTGCGCGGAACGACCCACCTCGGGACGGGTCAGGAGGCGGTCGCAGCCGGGTTCGCCGCGGCGATGCGTGCGGACGACTACTCGTTCGCGACGTACCGCGGCCACAACCACGCCCTCGCGCGCGGCACGCCGATGGGGCCGCTCTTCGCCGAGCTGTTCGGGCGGGCCGGCGGGCTCATGGGCGGCAAGGGCGGCTCGATGCACATCACGAGCGTGCAGCACTCGATGATGGGCTCGTACGCGATCGTCGGCGCCCACCTGCCGATCGCCCTCGGGGCGGCCTGGTCGGCCCAGTACCGGCAGTCCGGCCAGGTGGCGGTCTGCTTCTTCGGCGACGGGACGACGAACATCGGCGCCTTCCACGAGGCGCTCAACCTCGCGGTCGTGTGGAAGGCGCCGGTCGTGTTCGTGTGCGAGAACAACCGGTACATGGAATACACCGCGATCGACGCGGTGACCGCGGTTGCCCGGCCGGCCGCGGACCGGGCGGCTGCGTACGGGCTCGAGCCGATCGTCGTCGACGGGAACGACGCGGACGCCGTGCTCGAGACGGCCCGCCGGGTAATCGATCGCGCGCGACGCGGCGACGGTCCCTCGCTTGTCGAGGCGCTGACGTATCGCCACGGCGGCCACTCGCGCGCCGATCCCGGGAAGTACCGGCCGGACGAGGAGGTCGCCGAGTGGCTCCGGCGCGACCCGATCCCGTTGCTTCGGGACCGGCTCGTCGCCGACGGCGTCGCACCGGCGGACCTCGACGCGATCGACGCCGAGGCCGCGGCGGCGGTCGCCGACGGCGAGGCGTTCGCCCGGTCCTCGCCAGAGCCGGACGCCGCGGCGCTCGAGACCCAGGTGTGGGCCGATGGGGGTTCGGCCTGGCGATCGGGAACGGGCTCATGACCGAGATGACGTATCGGCAGGCGGTCGCCGAGGGAATTGCCCGCGAGATGGAGCGCGACCCCATGGTCGTCATGGTGGGCGAGGACATCGGGACCGCGGGCGGCGTGTTCAAGACGACGGAGGGCCTCATCGCCCGATTCGGGCCGGATCGGATCAAGGACACGCCGATCAGCGAGCAGGCCTTCGTCGGCGCCGTTATGGGCGCGGCGATGACCGGTCTGCGCCCGATCGGCGAGCTCATGTTCAGCGACTTCTTCGCCGTCGCCTGGGACATGGTCGCGAACCAGATCGCCAAGACCCGCTACATGACCGACGGCCAGGTCTCCCTCCCGCTCGTCCTCCGGACCGCGAACGGCGGCGGCCTCCGCTTCGGCGCCCAGCACAGCCAGAGCGTCGAGAACTGGGCGATGGCGATCCCGGGTCTCAAGGTCGTCGCGCCGTCCAGCCCCGCCGACGTGGTCGGCCTCATGGTCGCCGCGATTCGCGATCCGGACCCGGTGATCTTCTGCGAGCACAAGGCCCTCTTCGCTACGAAGGGCGACGTGCCGGACGGCGAGCACGTCGTGCCCCTCGGTCGGGCCGCGATCGTCCGCCCAGGCACGGACTGCACGATCCTCGCCCTCGCCGCGATGGTGCCGCGTGCCGCCGAAGCGGCCGAGTGCCTGGCGGCCGACCACGGCATCCACGCGGAGGTCATCGACCTTCGCACGCTCGTCCCGCTCGACACGGCGACGATCCTCCAGTCGGTCGGCCGGACCAGCCGGGTCTTCACGGTCGAGGAGAATCCGCGCCTGGCGGGCTGGGGTGCCGAGGTCGTCTCGATCATCGCGGACGAAGCGTTCTACTCGCTCGACGCGCCGCCGGTTCGGATCACGACGCCGCACATCCCGCTGCCGTCGGCGGCGTCGCTCGAGGATCTCGCCATCCCGTCGGTCGATCGGATCGTCGACACGGTCCGGAGCCGCCTCGAGGCAGCGCGGTGACGACCGTCGGCGTAATCGGCATCGGCCGAATGGGCGGAGCCATGGCTCGCCGCCTCGCCGCGGAGGGTCGGACGCTCGTCCTGTACAACCGGACCCGCGAACGGGCGGAGCAGCTGGCGGCCCAACTCACCGACGCTCGCGTGGCGGCGACCCCGGCCGAGGTCGCCGGGGCCGCAGACGTCGTCCTCACGATGCTTGCCAACGACGATGCCGTCGCCGCGGTCTTCGGCGGGCCGGACGGGCTCCTTACGGGGGCGCGGGCGGGCACCGTGCTCGTCGACCTCAGCACGGTCCGGCCGGATACGCTCCGATCGGTCGAATCCAGGGTTCGCGCCACCGGCGCCGGCTTGCTCGACGCACCGGTGTCGGGCAGCGTGAGCCTGGCCGAGACTGGACAGTTGACGCTCATGGTCGGCGGGACGGCGGCGGATCTCGAGTTGGCGCGGCCCGCCCTCGAGCCCCTGGCGAAGACGATCGTCCACGTCGGCGGCCTCGGCGCCGGGGCGGCCATGAAGCTCGCCGTCAACACGCTCATCTTCGGTTTGAACGGCGCCCTGTCGGAGGCGGTCGTCCTCGCGGAGCGAGCGGGCATCGACCGCGCCACGGCCTATGACGTGTTCGCCGCGAGCGCCGCCGGGGCGCCGTTCGTCGGCTACAAGCGCGCGGCGTTCCTCGAGCCGGACGCGACCCCGGTCGCCTTCTCTCTCGACCTCGCCGCCAAGGACCTACGGCTCATCACCGGCTTCGCCCGCTCGCTCGGCGTACCGATGCCGCAGGCACAACTCAACCTCGACGTCGTCGCGGCGACCGCGGCGGAGGTCGGTCCCGAGCGCGACTTCTCGATGGTGGCACGGCACCTGTCCGCGGAGGGGGGCGTATGAGGTGAGGCCCCGCGACACCACCTCGGAAGCCTGACCGGAGGATCGAAGGATGGGTTCCTACGAGCACGACGTCGATACGCTGGAAGCCGAGCTCACCCAGGTCGTACGCGCGTTTCGAAGTCTCACGGACGCGGAGTGGCAGCTCCCGACGCGCCTGACACCGCTCGACCCGAGCTTGCCCCACTGGACCGTGTTCGAGCTCGCCGGGCACTTCGACATCTCGATCGGCCTTACCCGGATGCTCATCGCCGACCCGCAGGCCGGACAGCCCGGTCGCGATCGGGTGAGCTTCTTCATCTTCCCGCGGTCCGAGGTCGCGCCCGTCGTCTACGACTACGCCTACAAGATGGTCGACGGGAAGACGACGAACATGATGCCGGACGTCCTCCACGAGACGTTCAGCAAGACGATCTCGGAAGCACGCGCGACGGCGCCCGACACGATCGGCCCGGGCTACTACGCCCTCATGCGCCTCGACGAGTTCGTGCCGAGCCGCATCGTCGAAGCGGTCGTCCACGGGATGGATCTGACCGACGCCCTGGGACGGCCTCCGATGGCGACGCCCGACGGCATCGCCGCCACCGCCGCCATCCTCGACGACCTCCTGGCCCGCCGCACCGTGGCCGGGCGTCCGGCGGACCTGGCCGATGACATGGCCTGGATTCGGGCCGCGTCGGGGCGAGGCGAGCACCCCGACCCGCGACTCCCGGTCATCGGATGACCTACCGCGGGTGGAGCCCGCCACCGTCGCCGTGCGCCGACGCGACGCTTCGCGGCGCACGGGTCGTCCTCCGCCCGGTCACGCCTCGCGACTACCCGCTCATCCGTGACTGGCAGAACGACCCGGACGTCGCCTGGCTCATGGACTACGAGGGGGCGTTCACGCTCGACGACATCGCCACCCAGGAAGCCGAGGCCAGACGCGACGGCTGTCCGTTCGTCATCGAGGTCGACGGACGGCCGGTCGGCCGGATCGGCCTCAACCGCTTCCGCACGCGGGATCGGGCATGCGCGCTGTACGTCTACATCGGGCTCCCGGGCCTGTGGGGCCAGGGCATCGGCCGCGACGCCGTTCGGACGATCCTCGGCCATGCCTTCGACACGCTCGGGCTGGACCTCGTCGAGCTGTGGACGCTCGCCGGCAACGATCGCGCCGTCCGGTCCTACGAGGCGTCCGGATTCAGGATCGACGGTCTGTTGCGGTCGCGCTCCCTCAAAGGCGACGCCCGCCACGATCACCTGGTCATGAGCGTCACCCGCGAGGAGCACGACGCTCGCCAGAAGCACGAAGCGCAACAGGAGCACGACGCCGCATCACGGCGGCAGGAGGAAGCGACCGCGCGTTGACACCGACCGGACACCGAACGTCAGTCGAGAGGAGGCACCCATGGCAGACCGGATTCTCATTCGCGGCGGCATCGTCCTGACCCAGGACGACGATCTCGGCGAGGTGCCGGGCGCGGACGTCCTCGTGGAGGGCGACCGGATCGTCGAGGTCGGGCGGAACATCGCGGCGGCCGATGCGAAGGTCATCGACGCGACCGGCGACATCGTGATCCCGGGGTTCATCGACACGCATCGCCACACGTGGGAGACGTCGATCCGGACGTCGGCCCCGGACTACACGCTCGGCGCGTACTTCGGCGCCATCCTCGACAAGTTCGCCCCCAACTATCGACCGGACGACGTGTACGCGGGCAACCTGTGGGGCTCGCTCGAGTGCATCAACGCGGGCATCACGACCCTCGTCGACTGGTCGCACATCATGAACACGGCCGAGCACGCCGACGCGGCCGTCCGCGGGCTCCAGGAGGCCGGGCTGCGGTCCGTGTTCGCGTTCGGCTTCCCGAACACGTCGATCCAGGCGTGGTGGTTCGGCCCCGACTGGGCGGGCAGCGTGGAACGGATCAACGGCGACGAGGCACGCCGGATCCGGAAGCAGTACCTCGCGTCCGACGACGGCCTCATCACGATGGCGCTCGCGACGCGCGGCACGAACTTCTGCAAGCCCGACGTCGTGCGCTACGAGTGGGAACTCGCGAAGGAGCTCGGGATCAACATCACGGTCCACGTCGCGATGGACCGGTTCGGCTACACGAAGATGCAGCTCCGCGGGCTCAAGGAGATGGACCTCCTCTACCCCGGCACGACGTACATCCACTCGTCGCACCTGCTCGACGACGAGTGGCTCATGGTCCGCGACTCGGGTGGCAACGTGTCGCTCGCTCCGCAGATCGAGCTGCAGATGGGCCACGGCTGGGCTCCCGCGGCGACCGCGTCGAAGCTCGGCATCCCGGTCGGCCTGTCGTCCGACGTGGCGACGACCGCATCGGCCGACCAGTTCACCCAGATGCACGCGATCTTCGCGTCCGAACGCGCCCGCCGGCACCAGGCCGCGTGGGACGAGGACCTCGACGGCAACACGCCGACGCCGGACCTCGTCGATTCGCGCCAGGTCCTGCGCTGGGCGACCATCGATGGCGCGCGGGTCGCCGGTGTGGCCGACCGGACGGGCTCGATCACGCCGGGCAAGAAGGCGGATCTCGTGATCATCGACACGAAGGCGGTCAACGTGGCGCCCGTGATCGACCCGGTCGGGGCCGTCGTCTGCGCGGCCGACATCTCGAACGTCCGGACCGTCCTCGTCGACGGGCGCGTCCTCAAGGACGACTTCCGGCTGGTCGCCGAGCTCGACGGAGCACGCCGCGCCGTCGAGGAGTCGCGCGACTATCTCGTCTCGAAGTTCGGCGAGCCGGAGCCCGGCTGGCTGCCGCGGGCCGTCACGGCCTGATCGGTCTCGCGGGGCCGGTGCGTCGATGGCGCGCCGGCCCCTCATCGGCCGCGGACCCGGAGCGCCGCCACTCCCCTACCATCGCGCACATGACCGACAACCTCGACGTGGCGATCGTCGGCGGCGGCATCGTGGGCCTCGCGACGGCGCTCCGCCTCCTCGAGGCGCGACCGGACCTCCGCCTCGGGATCATCGAGCAGGAGCCGGACCTGGCCGTCCACCAGTCCGGCCACAACAGCGGTGTCGTGCACGCCGGCCTGTACTACGCCCCGGGGTCACTCAAGGCGCGCCTGTGTCGCGAGGGCAAGGCCTCGCTCGAGGCGTACTGCGCCATCCGAGGCATCCCGATCGAGCACACGGGCAAGCTCGTCGTCGCACTCACGGACGACGAGCTGCCGCGCCTCGAGGCGCTCCACGATCGGGCCACGGCGAACGAGGTCCCGGGGCTGGAGCTGGTCGGCCAGGATCGAATCCGCGAACTCGAGCCGCACGCCGCCGGGATCCGCGGCCTGTGGAGCCCGTCGACCGGCATCGTCGACTTCCGGCGCGTGGCGCTCGCATACGCGGATGACGTGCGCGAGCGCGGGGGCACGATCTGGACGTCCCGGCGGGTCACCGGCCTTGACGAGCGACGGAGCGAGCTCGTCGTCCGGACGATCGACGGCGACGTCGTCACGAGGTCCGTCATCTCGTGCGCCGGCCTGTGGGCGGATCGCGTCGCCGCGCTGAGCGGAGACGCCGGGCCTGACGCACCGCGGATCGTGCCGTTCCGCGGCGACTACTACACGCTGACCCCGGACGCCCGACCACTCGTCCGCGGCCTCATCTACCCCGTCCCGGATCCACGCTTCCCGTTCCTCGGCGTGCACTTCACGAAGCGCATCGACGGCGCGGTGTGGGCGGGTCCCAACGCGGTCCTCGCCTTTGCCCGGACCGGCTACCGTCGCCGCGACCTGTCCATCCCGGACCTCGCCGGAACGCTCACCTATCCGGGGTTCCTTCGCCTCGCCCGCCGCTACCTGCGAACTGGCCTCGCGGAGATGTGGCGCGACTGGTCGAAGTCCGCCTTCGTGCACGAGCTCCGGCGCTACCTCCCGGAGCTTCGCACCGACCAGCTGGTGTTCGGGCCGTCCGGCGTGCGGGCCCAGGCGCTCGCCCGCGACGGGACACTCGTCGACGACTTCGACCTCGCCGGATCCGGCCGCGTCCTCCACGTTCGCAACGCCCCGTCCCCCGCGGCGACGGCGTCGCTCGCCATCGGGCGCGAGCTGGCGGCTCGAGCGGTGGAGCGCTTTGCGCTGTAGGGTGACCGGGTGAGCGCGTTCATCGGCTACCCCACCGGCCGGCTGCTGGCCGTCATCGACGACCCGGCGGTGGCCGCGGCCGCCATCGATGAGCTGGTCGCGGCGGGCGTGGCGCCCGACGATGTCCAGCTGCTGACGGGCCCCGACGGCGCGAGCCGGCTCGACGGCACGGGCGCGGTCCACGGGATTCGCGCCCGCATCCTGCGGCTCGTCCAGTTCGTCATGATGGACCAGCTGCCAGACTTTGCGAGCTACGAGGCCGCCGCGCGCGAGGGACGCGCGGTCGTCGTCGTTCGCGTGCCCGACGCAGCGCGGCGCCGGGCCGCGGTGGGGACGCTCGAGCGCGCCGGCGGCCACTTCATGAACTACTTCGGCCGGCTCGCGACCGAGGAGATCTCGCGCTGGCGCGGGCCGGAGCCGAACGTGCCCGCGGTCCTCCGCCGCTGACGGCGCGAGGCGTCGTACCAATCGATCCGATGACCTCCCCAACGCCCACGCCGCCCGCTCGGCCCACGCTCATCGGGCCACGCGTACGACTCCGCCCGCTCGTGGACGCGGACCACGACAGCCTTCGTGCGGTCCTCGCGGACCCGACCGTCGCCCGCTGGTGGGGCACCGACGAGCCGGCTGCGGCGCTCGCCGACGTCGCCGGGCAGGACGGGCACGTGACGCTCGTCATCGACGTGGACGGCGTCGTGGCCGGCGCGATCATGGTCGCCGAGGAGACGGACCCGGACTACCGGCACGCGGGGATCGACATCTTCCTGGCGTCCGCCTACCAGGGCCGCGGCCTCGGGACGGAGGCGATCCGCGTCATCGCCCGGTACCTCTTCGAGGAGCGCGGTCATCACCGCCTCACGATCGACCCGGCGGCCGACAACGACCGTGCGATCCGCGCCTACGAGTCGGTCGGCTTCCGGCGGGTCGGGATCATGCGAGCGTACGAACGTGGTCGGGACGGCTCGTTCCACGACGGCCTGCTCATGGACCTGCTCGCCGGCGAGCTCAACGAACCGGAAGGACCACGATCCCGTCCTCGTCGCTGACGACGATGTCGCCGGGCCGGAACGTCACGCCGCCGAACGAGACCGGCACATCACGCTCACCGGCGCCGAGCTTCGCGCTGCGGCGCGGGTTCGAACCGAGCGCCTTGATCGCGAGGTCGACCGACGCGAGGGCCGTCACGTCACGAACCGCGCCGTTGACGATCACGCCGGCCCAGCCGTTGCGTGCACCGATGCCCGCGATCAGGTCGCCGATCAGAGCCGTGTGCAGCGATCCCCCGCCATCGACGACGACGATCCCGCCCTCCCCGGGCGTCTCGAGGAGGTCGCGCAGCAGCACGTTGTCGTCACGACAGCGGATCGTCCGGACCGGGCCGCGGACCCGGACGCGACGCCCGAACGAGCGGAACTGGAGATCGCACGACTCGACGGTATCGCCGAGCTCGTCGGCCAGGTCGGCCGTACCGATGAACGGCACGAGCCCGGCCCCATCGGCCGCCGTGTCGTCTGCCGTCACGCGTCGGTCGCGAGCGCGGCCGCCATCGCCCGGAGGTGATCGGGCGTGCTCCCGCAGCACGCCCCGACGATCGTCGCGCCTGCCGCGCGCATGAGCAGTGCCTGTTCGGCCATGACCACCGGGTCCGCCTTGTAGACGGCGCGCGTATCGACGAGCTCCGGCATGCCGACGTTCGACTTTGCGACGAGCAGCACGTCCGGGGCCGCCGCGCGCATCCGGGCGATGACGGGGAGGATCTCGTCCGGCCCGTTGCCGCAGTTGCCGCCGACGGCGTCGGCGCCCCAGGCGCTCAGCGAGGCGACCGCCTGCTCGGGGCTGACGCCCATCATCGTGTGGCCGCGCGTGTCGAAGGTCATCGTGGCAATGAGGGGAATGCCGGCCGATACGCGCCGGACCGCCTCGATGGCTGCCTGGACCTCCGCGAGGTCCGACATCGTCTCGATCCAGATCAGGTCGACGCCACCGGCGACGAGCGACGCCGCCTGCTCCTCGAAGACCTCGACCGCCTCGTCGTAGTCGAGCGTGCCGATCGGCGCCATGATCGCGCCGGACGGGCCGATGTCTCCGGCGACGAGGGCGCTCCCACCGGCTGCCTCGACCTCCGCCCGGAGGAGGATCGCCGCGGTCCGGTTGAGCTCCGCCACCCGGCCCTCGAGCCCGTGCAGGCCGAGGCGGAGGCGATTGGCGCCGAACGTGTTGGTGAGGAGGATCCGTGCGCCCGCCTCGAGGTAGCCACGGTGAACGCGCCGGATGACGTCCGGCTGGGTGACGTTCCAGACCTCCGGCGGATCGCCGAACTGGAGGCCGGCCGCGAAGAGCATCGTGCCCATCGCGCCGTCGGCGAGGATCGGGCCACCGCCCGCCAGGACCGCCCGCCAGCGCTCGCTCCGGGCGCCGCCGTCCGCCCGTCGTCGGGCCTCGACGCCCGGGAAGGCCGCCTCGCTCACGACCCCCGGAGTCGAGCCCGGTCGCTCGGGCCGGGGTGGGCGGCGGGACCTCCGCTCGATCTGCGTCATGGGCGGAATCTACCGTACGATCCCGACGCGACCGCGTCACCGGTTTCGAGGAGGGCATGCGCACCCCCGGCGAGCATCGGCAACGGACCGTCGCCGCGCTGATCGGCGAGGGAGTCCTCACCTTCGACTTCGCCTGTCCGTGCGAGGTGTTCGGTTACGACCGCTCGGACATCGTGACGCCCTGGTACCGCTACCTCGTCGTGAGCCAGGACCCGCCACCGATCCGATCCTCGACCGGGTTCATGCTCTACCCGGAGCACGGACTTGACGCCCTTGAGGAAGCGGACACGATCGTCGTTCCCGGTTGGGCCGACGACCTCCGCCCGCCACGGCCGGAGACGATCGCGGCGCTCCGCGACGCGTACAACCGGGGCGCCCGCATCCTGTCGGTGTGCATCGGCGCGTTCGTCCTCGCCGAGGCCGGTCTGCTCGACGGGCGGCGCGCAACGACCCACTGGCGCTGGGCGGACAGGCTGAGCGACCGCTACCCGGCTGTGCACGTTGACGCGAACGTCCTCTACGTCGACGACGGGCAGGTCATGACATCGGCCGGAACGGCTGCCGGGATCGACCTGTGCCTCCACGTCGTGCGCCAGGACTACGGCGCCGAGATCGCCAACCAGGTCGCCCGGCGGATCGTCATGCCGCCCCACCGCGAGGGCGGCCAGGCCCAGTACATCGAGACGCCGATCCCCGATGCCGCAGAGGACGATCCGATCGGCGAGGTCATGACGTGGGTCGTCGAGCACCTCGCCGACGAGATGACCGTCGACGACCTCGCCGCGCGCGCGGCCATGAGCCCGCGGTCATTCATGCGCCACTTCAAGGCCAAGACCGGCACGACGCCGCTCGACTGGATCCTCCGCCAGCGGATCCGGCTGGCCCAGCGGCTCCTCGAGACGACCGACCTGCCCCTCGAGTTCGTCGCCGAGGAGGCCGGCTTCGGCTCCGCCATCACGATGCGCCACCACTTCGCGCAGCGCGTGTCCGTGTCGCCCCAGCAGTACCGCCGAACGTTCCGCGAGCAGGCCGCACCGCCCGTCTGACGCCGGTCGCCGGCCGGCCATACGGCGCCCGGCTCGTGGCAGGATCCGAGCGCCGGTCGGCAGGACCGACCGTGGCGCCCGAGTCGCCGTCGCTTGACGATGGGGGTATGAACAGACCCCCTGTGCCTTCGGGCCGATTCATCGATCTGTCACGCCCGATCGAGAACGGGATACCGATGACGCCGGGCCTGCCGGCGCCGCGCATCGAACCGTTCCTGTCGCACGCCGCTTCCCGCACCAGGTACGGGGGGCTGGCCGAGTTCGAGATCAGCCGGTTGTTCCTCGTCGGAAACACCGGAACCTCGATCGATAGCCCGTACCATCGCGATCCTGGCGAGCCCGATGTGTCCGACCTGCCGCTTGATTCGCTCGTCGGCCTCCCCGGGCTGTGTCTCGACGGCCGGGTCGACCGCTCGCGGGGCGTCGCCGTGGATCTCACCGACGTCGACCCGGCCGAGCGAGCGATCCTCGTCCGAACCGGCTGGGACGTTCGATTCGGAACAGAGCCGTACTGGCGGCGCGGTCCGTACCTACCGGACGGGCTCGTCGACCGCCTGATCGACGGCGGGGCGGCGCTCGTCGGGGTCGACTTTGCAAACGTCGACGACGTCGACGACCTGTCGCGTCCGGCGCACACGCGGCTGCTGCGGGCCGGAATCCTGGTCGTCGAGCATCTCGTCGGGCTCGATCGTCTCCCACGGACCGGGTTTCGGTTCTTCGCTCCGGTCCTCGCGGTCCGCGGAGCGGCCGCACTGCCGGTTCGGGCCTTCGCCGAGGTGGAGGAGCCCGCTGGCGAGATCTGATCGACCGATGGCCGGACGACCTCTCGTCCGGCCGATCCGCTGACCCGACCCTGCGGGCATCACCACGAGCCCACAGCAGAAGGGAGCGGAACGATGCTCGACCAGATCATCAGCTTCGTGGGAGCGGCGATCGGCATCGCGATCACCGTCCTCGTCGTCGCCGGTCAGATCGCGCGGCGCCGTCTCGCCGCACGGACCAGGCCCGCCGGGCAACTCGTCGACGTCGACGGGCGACTCGTCCACGTCGAGACCTACGGCCGTTCGGGCCCGACCGTCGTCCTCGAGGGCGGGACGTGGACGCCGGGGGCATACTGGCGCCCGATCGCTGCGGCGCTCGCACCCAACGCGCTCGTCGTCACATACGACCGGGCCGGGCTCGGTCATAGCGAAACGAGCCGGGCTCGGCGAACCGCGTCGGTCATGGCCGACGAGCTCCACGCGACACTCCGCGCGGCCGGCGCCCCGGCCCCGTACGTCCTCGTCGGCCATTCGTTCGGCGGCACGATCGTGCGCACCTTCGCGTCGCGCCATCCGGCGGAGACGGCCGGCCTCGTGCTCGTCGACGCCTCGCACGAGGAACAGTTCGAACTGGCCCCGGAGCCGATCCGGGCGTTTCAGCACCGCATGGCGTCGATGATGCGGCCGATGTTCTTCGTCGTTCGAATCGCCGCCCGTGCCGGGATCCTGGCCCTCCGCCCGTCGCTCGTTCCGCTTGCGTCCGCCGGCACGCCGGCCGATGTCGCCGACGAGCTTCGCCGCGTCGTCGCGACCCGCAGCGGGGTCGTCGCCACGATGGCGCGGGAGATGCTCGACCTCGACGCGAGCAACGCGGCGCTGCGCTCCGCCGGGATCACGTCACTCGGGGACCTCCCGCTCGTCGTCCTGTCGCACAGTCGGGCGGAGGGAACGCCGCCCCAGCTCGGCCCCGAGGTCGCATCAGCCTACGAAGCCGTCTGGCAGGAGCTCCAGGTCCGCCAGGCGGCGTTGTCGACGCGAGGGCGCCGCGTCGTCGTCGACGGTGCCGGCCACGACATCCCGAGCGAGCGACCGGACGTCGTCGTCGTCGCGATCCGGGAGGTCCTCGCCGATGCGGACAGCCGGCCCCGCGACGTGGCGGTTTCTGATCGAACGATGGCACCGCGAGACCTCGATCCACGCGGCGGCCACGGGGATCCTGACGGCATCGAACCGGTGACGACAGGGACGAACAGGAGGCATGAACCGATGCAGCAGATCACCCGGATCGGACGGTACGTGGCGGCGCTCGCGCTGGCCACAGCGCTCGCCACGACCATCGCCGCGTGCGCCGGAACCGCGGACGGCGCCAATCCCACCCCGGGCGCGCCGAGCGTCGACGCGACCCGCGTCACGGAGATCGCGGACGTCGCCTTCCCGGCCCTCAACAGCGGTGACTACGCGGCCTGGACGGCCGCCTGGTCGGACGCGATGAAGGGCGCCATCGGCCCGGACGCGTTCGAGCAGTTCCGAAGCGGCGTGATCGCCAACCTCGGCGGGTACGTCTCGCACGGAAAACCGACCCTCAGCTCCGTGAAGTCCGGCACGTACCGCTGGACGTTCGAGGTCACCTTCGAGAAGGGCACCGGCGCGATCGCGTTCGCCTTCTTCGATGGCAGCTCGGTGGTCGACGGCATCCACGTCGAGTGACCGCCGGCCGGCTCCCCGGCTCAGCGACGGGCCCGCCGAACGGCGGGCCCGTTCGATTCGCGGACCTCGGTGTCAGACGCGCAACCGGTACAGACGGAACGTGTCGTGCTCGATCGGGAGGATCTCGACGGAGCCGAAGCCGGCCTCGGTCGCGTAGCGGCGGAACGTCTCCGGGCGCATGACCGTCCCGGTGCCGATCGATGGCTGGTCGGCCAGGCCGTTGGCAAGGCAGAACAGGACGCTATACGAGTACATGATCCGCTCGACCTCGTCGCCCGGGGCGGTGAACGTCTCGGCCACCTTCTCGTCGACGACGATCGCGGTCCCGCCCGGCGCGAGGAGCAGCCGGACCGCGGTGAGCACCTCGACCGGACGGGCCAGGTCGTGGACGGCCTCGAAGATCGTGACGACGTCGTACTGCCCGTCGAGGTGGTGGTCGCCGGCGTCGACGTGATGGAACCGGAGCCGGTCGTCGAGGCCCAGCCCATCCGCGTTCCGACGCGCCCGCTCGATCGATTCGCGATCGATGTCGAGTCCGTCCACCCGTGCGAGGGGATAGCCGCAGGCAATGGCGATGCTCGACCAGCCGGTTCCGCAGGCGAGATCGGCGACCCGGGCCGGCGGTGCCGCGAGAAGCCGCGCGTGGACGTCCGGGATGGCCGGCAGCCACGTGTCGGTCAGCAGCCGGGCGAAGACCGGACGGTTCGCGAGCTCCTGCGCCTCGACGAGACCTGGGTAATGCGACCAGTCCACTCCGCCGCCGGAGCGATACGCCTCGAGCAGCGCCGGCCACGTCCGGCCGGCCGACAGGACGAACTTCGGCAGCGCCGCGCCGGCCGACAGGCTCTCCGTTTCGAGCAGGACCTCGCGGTGCCCCTCCGGCAGGGCATAGCGGCGCTCGTCCGGACCGGCGGCGTGATCGTCGACCTCGAGGATCCCGCCGACGGCCTGGTGCTCGAGCCACTCGCGCGCATAGCGCCGGTCGATCCCGGCGTGGGCGGCGAGCTCCGGGGCCGACAGCGGTCCATGCTCGGCGAGCGCCTCGTACAGGCCCAGGTCGAGCCCGAGATGGACGACGAGGAGGTCGAACGCGCCGAGCGTCGCCTCGAACAATCGCGTGGCGAACGCATCGCGCCGGGCGGCGTCGGCCGGATTCGCCGCGGTTCCCTCGATGGTCACGGGACGCCTCCGAAAAGGGTTGCGGGTCGGAGGCGCCCAGCATACGATGACCCGAACCCGACGCGACGCACGTACGGGGCTCGTCCGAGTCCGCTTCGGCGGCCGGATGCATGAGCCCGCGATGACGCCGCGCGGTGTGTATCGAGGTGCCGCGATGGCAACCGTGACGTTCGACCACGTCGTCAAGGACTACGGTCCGGTGAAGGTGGTCAAGGACTTCAACCTCGACATCCAGGACGGCGAGTTCATGGTCCTGGTCGGCCCATCCGGTTGCGGCAAGACGACCGCGCTGCGCATGGTCGCCGGACTCGAGGAGATCACCGCCGGGACGCTCAAGATCGGCGACCGCGTGGTGAACGACGTCCCGCCCAAGGATCGCGACATCGCGATGGTCTTCCAGAGCTACGCGCTCTACCCGCACATGTCGGTCTACGACAACCTCGCCTTCGGGCTCAAGCTGCGCAAGGTGGCGAAGGCGGACATCGACCGCCGGGTCAACGAGGCGGCCGGCATCCTGTCTCTCGAGAAACTCCTTGCCCGCAAGCCCAAGGAGCTGTCCGGCGGCCAGCGCCAGCGGGTCGCGCTCGGCCGGGCGATCGTCCGCGAGCCGGCCGTGTTCCTCATGGACGAGCCACTGTCCAACCTCGATGCCAAGCTCCGCGTCCAGACCCGGGCGGAGATCGCTCGCCTCCACCAGCGGCTCAAGACGACGACCATCTACGTCACCCACGACCAGGTCGAGGCGATGACGATGGGCATGCGGATCGCCGTCATGAACGAGGGCATCCTCCAGCAGGTCGGCACCCCGCAGCAGCTCTACGACCATCCCACCAACCGATTCGTGGCCGGCTTCATCGGCAGCCCGGCGATGAACTTCGTCGAGGTGTCGGTCGGTGGGTCCGGCGACGGTGCGACGCTCACCGCCGAGGGCATGACGATCCCGCTCCCGTCCCGCTACCGCGAGTCGGTCGGCTCCGCGAAAGCGGTCATCGCCGGATTCCGGCCGGAGCACCTCGAGCTCGGCAACGGCGTGTCCGGCGAGGCGGCCCAGTTGCGGGCGACCGCCGACGTCGTCGAGTACCTTGGCAACGAGGAGCTCCTCCACGTATCGAGTGGCGGCCGAGACATCGTCGCGATCGTCGGCTCGGAGCACCGGGTCAAGCCGGGCGACGTGCTCGACCTGCGCGTGCCGCTGCCCAAGCTCCACCTGTTCAACGCGGAAACGGGTGTGTCGCTCACGTCGGCGATGAACTGACCGCCACGACATCGAGTCAGGCGACGGCGGGCTTCGGCCCGCCGTCGCCTTTTTGACACCGATCAACCCGACATCGACCCGGTCCGGGGCGCTATCCTCCACCGTCGATGACCCCTCGCCCCACCGAGCCCGCCGCCGTCGTCCCGCTCGACGAAGTGGTGATCGGGTCGGAGGTGCGGTACCGCGGTCGGTACCTGTCCCTTCGGATCGACACGATCGAGCGCGCCGACGGCACGCGGGCGACCCGCGAGATCGTCGGTCACCCGGGGGCCGTCGCGATCGTCGCGGTCGACGCCGAGGATCGGGTGGCGCTCGTCCGCCAATGGCGCGTCGCGGCCGGGTCCGCACTGCTCGAGATCCCGGCCGGGACGCTCGACGTCGACGCGGCCACGAACCGCGCGGAAGACCCGGACGTCGCCGCGGCCCGCGAACTGGAGGAGGAGACCGGGCTCCGAGCGACGACCTGGCGGCGCCTCGCGAGCTTCTGGACCGCACCCGGATTCGCGACCGAGCTCATGCACCTCTATCTCGCCACCGGTCTCGCGCCGGCCGCCGTGAATCGGCTGGGGCCGGACGAGGACGAGCGCCTCGAGCTCGTCTGGCAGCCGTTCGACGAGGCCGTCGCCGCCGCAGCACGGGGTGCGTTCGCCGACGCGAAGACGATCCTGGGCCTCCTCGTCGCGGACCGCGCCAAGGAGGGCCGATGACGACGGTTCGGGCGCCCGCCCACGCCGTCCGTCGCTTCCGGCCGACGGACCTCGCCGCGGTGCGTGCCGTGATGGACGCGTCGCTCGTCGTCGACGCCATGCCCGGCCACACGGAGGCGGACATCGATCGGGCGGTGGCGCGCCTGCGGGTCGATCCGGACGGCACCGCCGTCGCCCTCGAGGGCGACGCGGTCGTGGGCTACTGCACGCCGCGCCTCGACGACCTGACCGTCCATCCCGATCATCGCCGGCGCGGCCACGGCCGCCGTCTCGTCGACGAGGCCCGCCTCATCGCCGCCGAGCGCGGGCTCGCGCGGCTGCAACTCCACGGCCCCCAGCACCTTGCGGCGACGCGGGCGTTCATCGCGGCGCTCGGGTTCCGCTACCACTCGAGCCTGTGGCGCTTCGAGCTCGCGCCCTACGTGGCGGTGCCGGCCCCGGTCTTCCCCGACGACGTCGTCGTCCGCGGCCTCGATCCCGACGCTGACCTCGAGGCCTTCGTCGACCTCCTCAACGACACGTTCGTCGATCATCCGACGCCGCTGTCGTGGACGGTCGACGCGGTCCGCTTCTACCACACGCTTCCGTCGTTCGACCCATCGGGCATCCTGCTCGTCGCGCCGGCCGAGACGCCGGACCGGCTCGTCGCCTTCGCCCGGGTCGAGCTCGGGCCGCCGGTCGACGGCCGCCCGGTCGGCGACATCCGGCTCATGGGCGTCCGCCGCGAGTGGCGCGGGCGTGGACTCGGGCGCGAGCTGCTGCGCTGGGGCATCGCCCACCAGCGTCAGCGCGGGGCGGCCGTCGTCGAGCTGTCGGTCGAGGCGCTCAACGAGACGGCCACCCGGATCTACCGCGCCGCCGGCTTCGTGCCGACGATCGAGTGGCCGCACTACGTCCTGCCTTCCACCGTTGTCGATGGTGCGAACCCGGAACCCAGCACGCGGCCACCTGATCTGCCCGGCAGCTCGGAATCGGTTCGCGAATCCGCTCGCTGAACAGGCAAGCCACTGCTGGCATCGATCACCGTACGCCCGCCGAGTGCGTCGCGCAGCGTCGCGACGGACTCGTACGGGATGCCCAACGCTGTTCCTGGTCCGAGTCGGATGACGAGCGCGCTGACCGCGATCGTGACCGAGGTTGGTGTCTCCGACACGCTGGTGACTCGCACCCAGGCACCCTCGCCGGAGACCGTGCCAACAAGCAGCGTCCGGTCATCGATGACGCGGTAGTAGAAGATCGACGAGGCACTATCAAGGAGACGAACAGCCGCGACAACGAGCACCAGGACGAGGGCGACTGCCACGCCGACGGCGCGCAGGCGGAGTTTCGCCCGCAACGGACGGGGAGCGTCTGGCCCCAGCAGACTCGTCGCAGGCCTAGGCACCGGAAGCGTTGCCACCCGCGGCGGATGATGGATTCGAGTTCGTTTCATGCTCCCGGGTTGTGTCAGGATCAACGGCCGGCGCTGGCCCGAGCCGTTGAAGCGCGCCGCGGTAGAGCGGCGACGCGGGGTTGAGCGCCACGGCGAGACGGAGGTGGGTCCGCGCCTCGCTCGCCCGACCGAGCCGCTTGAGGCTCTGGCCCAGCGCGAAGTGGGCGTAGTGGGCGGACGGATCGACCTCGAGCAACGCTTCGAAGGCCACCCGCGACTGTTCCAGCTGGCCGCTGTTGAAGTAGGCCCGCCCGAGCGCCTCCAGGATGGATCCCTTGCCCGGTTCGGCCCGGTCGGCCCGTGCAAGCACGATCGCGGCCTGAGCGAAGTGCCGCCCCCGGAGCAGCTCGAGCCCGCGCTGGAACAGGGAGTAGGCGCTCTCGTGGTCGTCGCGGGGTGCGTCCGCGAACGCGTCGTTCATGGCCCGATGGTGGCACGCTTCACCGAATCCCGCGGCCGGGCACGATCGGGGTGTCGCGGGTGTCGCGACCGGGAGCCTGGGGCGCCCGGCGCCCCATCGGACGAAGGGGGAGGCTCAACGGGCCCGATCCGGACCCGTCCGCCGCCAGGTGGAGCGCGGAGCGCCCCATTCCACGGCCGGCGTGACGTTCCGTCGTCACATGGACCGCTGGGCGGCCCGCGGCCGCTCGGCCGACGGGCATGGCGGCTTGCCGACGCGGGCGCACGGGGCGCGCGCAGGGCTATCCGTCGCGCCAGGCGGCGAGGTCGATCCGGCGCAGGCGCGGGCTGTCGGTCACGCCCGGGATCCGGCCGCGCTTGGCGATCGGCCGGCCGTCGATCTCCTTGATGTCGCCGGTGAAGTCGATCGGGCTGGCGCCGCTGATGTATGACCCGACGGCGTACGAGTCGACCGGCGCTCCCTGCTCCTTGAAGTAGCGGATCCGGTCCGGCGACAGCCCGCCGGACACGACGACCTTGACGTGCCCGAACCCGGCCTGGTCGAGCCGGGCGCGCACCTCCTTGACGAGATCGGCCGTCACCCGCCCGCGCTCCGAGGGCGTATCGAGGCGGATCCCGTACAGCCGGTCGCCGAGCGCGTGGGCGACCCGGAGCGCCTCCTCCGCCTCGTCGCGGAACGTATCGACGAGCACGATCCGCGGCACGTCGTCGGCGAGATCGCGATCGAACGCGAGGGCCGCCTCGACGGTGTCGCCGAAGATGAGGACGAGCGAGTGGGGCATCGTCCCGGTCGGGTTGAGACCGGCCAGGCGCGCCCCGGCCGGCGTCGAGGCCCCGACGCAGCCGCCGACGATCGCCGCGTAGTCGAGCACGTCGACGATGTCCGGGTGGACGTGGCGGGCACCGAACGAGATGACCGGGTCGGGCGCCGCGGCCTCGACCACCTCGCGCGCCGCGGAGGCCCAGCCGGTCGACTGGGCGAGCATGCCGAGGAACGCGGTCTCGTACAGCCCGAACCGGCGATACCGGGCGCGAATGCGGAGGACGACCTCCTTGGGGCCGATGACGTCGCCGTCGTCGAGGGCCTCGACCGTCGTCTCGGCCGGGTCGGCGTCGGCGAGCACGTGGCCGAGCAGGTTCTTTGCCTCGTCGATCCCGCACAGCACCGCCGGCTCCCGGGCGAAGACCTCCATCGCCACGATCGGATCCATGCCCTCGCGCTCGAGAATCCGCTCGGCCCGGGCGAAGTAGACGTCGGCCGATTCGCCGGACAGGATCTCGTGCGACGGTCGGCTGCGCTGGATGCCCATCGTGTGTGGGAGTACCTCTCCTGTGCGTGAGTGGCCGCGAGTGTAGCGGACGCGGATTCGGCCCGATCAGGCGGGCGGGGCGGCCGACGGCGGATCCGCCAGCCCGTCGGACGGGGAGACCGGTCGGGCAGCCCGCCGTTCGGCCCGGCGCCGCCGCAGGAGCGAGACGCCGAAGGCGAGTGCCAGCAGCGTGAGGACGGCGATGCCGACGCCGGTCACGATCCGGTTGCGACCGATCTCGGCCGCGTTCACCCAGATCGTCTCGGCCTCGCTCGCCCTCCCGACGGCAGTCGGCAGATCGCCCGCGGCGAAGGCGGCCGCCGACGCAGCGAGCGCCGCCTCCGGCTCGCTGCCGATCAAACCGAGGCGTTCGAGCGGATCCGGATCGGCGATCCGGGCGGCCGCGGCCGAGGCATGGGCGACGATCGCCGCCCGCTCCGCGTCGGCCTCGTCGAGCGCGGCCTCGAACCCGCCGTCGCCCTCGAACGCGGCACGGAGCGTGAGCGGGAGCGTCAGCCCGGCGTTCCGTGCCCCGGTCTCGAGCTCCGCCCGGGCGCCGATGACGCGGCGCGCATCGGTGAGCAGTTCCGTGGCCTGGTCGAATCGCCACGCCCGGAGCGCGGCGCGCGTGGAGCGCGGCAGGTTCCACTCGCCGGCTTCCGCCTCGACGGCCTCGTACAGCGCCCGCGCCGCGCGCCGCGCGTCGAGCAGCGGGGCCTCCTCGTCGCGCACGACCCAGGCGAGCCACAGGTCGTCGAGCGGCTGGCCGGCGTGATCCTCGAGCAGGTCGAGCAGGCCGCGCCAGTCCGGGATCGCCTCGGCGCGCTCGGTCGGCAGGCCACCCGTCGGCTGGTAGGCCCCGTCGCCGCGCGCCGCCGCGGCCCACACCGCGACGAGCGTCCGATCGCCCACGCGCTCCCCGATGAGCCGGGCCAGCTCGAGCGTCGCCGCGTACGCGTAGTCCTCCACCTCCGGCGGCTCCTCGCCGATCGCCCCCCACGCGTTGAGCGGGATCGCGTACTCGCGGAGCTCGGGGGTCAGCGGGTCGGCGGTCGCCTCGACGCCGAGCTCCCCGGCCACGGCCAGCGCGTAGTACGAGGCGAACGCCTCGTTCGCCCAGCGATCCGCCAGCAGGCCGCCGTGGAACCACGCGTGGGCGGCCTCGTGGAGGATGACGAACGCGTCGGCGTAGTAGGCGACCTCGACCGTTCCCTCGGTCGGGTCGAACAGCCCCGCGTAGCCGCCGGTCGTCCGGCTGACCGACTCGGTGATGACGAGGGGGTCGGTGCGCGTCCACGGCAGGCCGATGGCGCGGGACAGCGCGGGCAGTCCCCGACCGAACAGGTCGGCGACCCGTCCCGACCAGTCCGGGTCGTCCGGCCAGGACCGAATGACGAGTTCCGCCGATGCCGACCCGATCGTCGCCCGCCGGCTCGATTCGAGGTAGCCGGCCGGCCGGTCGGCGACGAAATAGGCGAAGAACTCGAGGGGCGCATCGAGCGCCCCACTCTGGAAGATCGTCCGGCCGTCGGCGTCGGTCGTCGGTTCGGGGAGGTCCCCCGCCTCGAGGACGACGGTGAAGCCCTCCGGGAAGATGACGGTCACGCTGCTCCCCGGGGTCTCGTCGCTCGCGAACGCCCAGGCCGGGAAGGAGGTGAACGCGGTGCCCACCCGCACGTCGCGGCCGGGGTCGCCACCGGCGTCGACGAGGTCGAACTCGAGGGTGAACGTGGCGCTGCGCTGGGAGTTGATCCGCTGGCCGAACGTGATCGTGAGGAGCGTGTAGTCCGCCGTCCGTTCGCTCACCGCGACCGACGGCCGACCGGACCCGCCGGCGATCCGGAAGTTCGTCGTGCCGGGCAGGACGGCGAGCGCGGCGCGATCGAAATAGAACCGCCGCGTCGCCGTGTCGCGCAACGTGTTCGTGGCGGTGAGGCTGACCGTGACGTGGACGGTCTTCGCGTCCGGCAGGACCTCGTAGGTCGCGGCCGACACGATCGTGAGGTCCGGCGTCGCGGCGCGGACGACGGGCTGCACCGGCGTCGGGGCAAGGACGAGGCCGACGGCGACGAGAAGGGCGAGCAGCGCCGGAACGATCCCCCGCCGGCGCGACGGGCCGCTCACCCAATCAGCTCCGCGAGGCGGCTGGCGTATCGCTCGAGCAGGGGCGTGGCGCCGCTCGTCGCACCCGCGCGCAGGTACCCGTCCGGGATCCGGCCACCGATCCACAGCCAGTCGGCCGACTCCTCGAGGAGCCGGTCACTGACCGCCACGATCCGCGCCAGCGCGAGACCGAGCGCGTCCGCGTCGGCCGACTCGATCGGCAGCTCCGCGGCGAGGATCGGCCGTTCGTCCTCGGCGATCGAGAACTTGACGAACGGGAACTCGTCGTTCCAGCGCAGGAGACGGCGGTAGGAGCGGCGGAACCCGTCGCCGATCGGCGGGGCAAAGTGGAGCCAGCAGACGAGCGCGACCGACGGGTCGAGGATGAGCGTCAGCCGAAGGTCGCGCCGTCGCCGGCCGTCGAGCCGGAGGTCCCAACTCGTGACGCCCTCGCGCTCCTCGCGGGCAAGCGGCGTGAGGCCCAGTTCGGCGAGCCAGCGCTCGACGTCGGGCGGCCCGACCGTGGTCATCCGGCGCAGTCTAGCGGGAGTCCGCTGGACGGGCCGCGCGCAGGGATGCGTGGATGCGTGGTGCTCGCGGCGCGAACCCGGCGACCTATTCCGCCTGGGCGCGGGCGATCCGCTCGCCGGAGGTGTACGGCCGCTCCTTCTGGCGGTCGACGCATTCGCCGCTGCGGATCACCCGCGAGCCGAAGTCGACCGTCCGCACGTCGCCGCCGACCCGCACGTTGCGGCCGATCCGGGTCCCGCGCGGGATGACGGACCGCTTGCCGACGACGGTGATCCCGGTGTTGAGGCGATCCGGCTCGCGGCGGTTCGGCGTGTCGTGGTCGCCGCCATCGCCGACGATCGAGCCCGGACCGACGACGACCTCCTTGTCGAGGATCGCCCGGTCGACGACGGCCCCGGACCGGATGACCGAGTCGAACATGACGATCGAGTCGCGCACGACGGCCCCGACGTCCACCCGTACGCCCGGCGACAGGACGCTGTTGACGACCGTCCCGTTGATCACGCAGCCGTGCGAGATGAGCGAGCGGTGGACCTGCGCGGTCGGGCCGATCTTGGCCGGCGCTCGTTCCTCGGACCGCGTGTGGATGAGCCAGTCGCGGTCGTACAGATCGAGCTCCGGCATGTCGGCCACGAGGGCCATGTTCGCCTCCCAGTACGACTGGATCGTGCCGACGTCCTGCCAGTAGCCGTCGAACCGGTAGCCGAACACGCGGGCGTCGCCCTCGAGCATGGCCGGGATGACGTCGCGCCCGAAGTCGACGAGGTCCTCGGACAGCCAGCGCCGCAGCGCTCGCTTCGAGAACACGTACACGCCCATCGAGGCGAGGTCGCTCTTGGGCTGCTTCGGCTTTTCCTGCCACTCGGTGATCCGGTCGCTCTCGTCGAGGGCGAGGATGCCCATCCGCGACGCCTCGGCGAGCGGCACGCGCCGCACCGCGATCGTCACGTCGGCCCGCTTGCGCCGATGGGCGGCGACGAACCGCTGGTAGTCCATCTTGTAGATGTGATCGCCGGCCAGGACGACGATCGTGTCGGCCGGCTCGTGCTCGAGCACGTTGAGGTTCTGGAGGACCGCGTCGGCCGTTCCGCGGTACCACTCCGCGACGCGACCGCGCCGGATGTACGGCTGGAGCAGCTTCACCCCACCGGTGTTGCGGTCGAGGTCCCACGGCCGGCCCAGCCCGATGTGGTCGTTGAGCGAGCGCGGGTTGTACTGGGTCAGGACGACGACGTTGTCGATGTCCGAGTTGACGCAGTTCGACAGGGTGAAGTCGATGATCCGGTACTTGCCGCCGAACGGCACCGCCGGCTTGGCCCGGACCGACGAGAGGATCGACAGTCGCTCGCCTTCGCCGCCGGCCAGGATGACCGCCATCGTCCGTTTCACCGGATGGCTCCCTCGCATCGCGTTCGGATTGCGTGGACGTCCGGGCCCGATGCTACAGGAACCGGCCCGGCGGGTCAGCCTCTAGAGGAACAACCGCGGGTTAACGAAGCTGCCGTTGAACTCGACCATCCAGTGGAGATGGGGGCCGGTCGTTCGCCCGGTCACCCCGTTGTAGGCGATGACCTGTCCCTCGCGGACGAACTCTCCGGCGCGAACCGCCGGGGGTTTGACCGCGTTGTCGACGTGGCCGTACCACGTCACGAGATTGGTCGAGTGGGCAATGATCACGATCCACGCCTTCGGGACGGGGTCGTACGGGTTCGGCCCGGCGAACACGACCGTCCCGTCGCCGGCGGCGCGGATCGGCGTGTACATCGGCGCCGCGATGTCGATCCCGCGGTGGAAGTGGGCACAGTCGCCGAGCGGCGGCTCCCACGAGAACCCGGTGCACCCGAAGTTCTGGGTGACGTTCCCCGCCATCGGCCATGACAGGGTCCCGTTGAACTGGGACGGGATCTTGCCGGCGCGCGCCTGCTCCCGGACCAGCCGGTCGATCCGCTCCTCGAGCGCCCGCTGGGCCGCGGCCGCCTCCGCGATCGACTTCTTCAGCGCCGCCTCGTTCGTTTCGAGCTGCGCGAAGGCCTGCTTCTGCTTGGCCAGTTCGGCTGCCGTCTGCTTCTCGAGCTCGACGAGCTGCGCCTTGGCCACCTCGAGGTCGGCCAGCTGGCGATCGAGCTCGCGCTTCTGGGCGGCCGTCTCCTTGCGCAGGTCGTCGGTCTGGCCGCGGGTCGCCTCGACCGTCGCATGGAGCGCGGCGAGCGTCTCGCGGTCCGCCGCGATCTGCTCCGCGAGCGCCTTGTCCTGCTCGGCGACGTCGATGCTGTAGCTCACCTCCGACAACACGTCGGTGAACGTCGCGCCGGACAGGAACAGCTCGAGCGGCGACGTCTGGTCCGTCTCGTAGGCGGCGCGGATCCGCTCGGCGAGGAGGGCCTTGCGCTCGCGCAGCTCCTGTCGCTTGGCGCGCTCCTGGTCGACCAGCCGGGCGAGCTGCGTGTCCATGACCTGGAGCTCGTAGACGAGGTTGTCGTAGGCCTGCTGGACGAGCCCGATCTGGATGACCATCGCGTCGATCTGGGCACGGACCGCGACGATGTCGGCGTTGATCCCGGCCAGTTCCTTCTTCGTCGCCGCGATCTGCTTCTGGAGGTCCGCCTGGAGCGCGTTGAGCTTGGCGACCTGGCCCTGCTGGCTCTTGATCTGCTCTTCGAGCGCCTTCTGACGGGCGATCGCGTCCGACAGCTCGTCGCCCGCCACCGGACCTGCCGAGGGCGCGCCGAACAGACCGACGAGAAGGGGGACGATCAGCAGGAGTCGAAGGCGGCGAGCGCGTCCTCTCCCGGGCATCAGCTAGGTGTCGTCATCGTGCGAGCAAACTCCGTTCGGCGGATCCTGCAAGGATCCTGGTACGGCTACGCCCGCCGGTGATGTCGCCGTCCCAATGCGGGGCACCTACCTCAGGACGACACCGGCTTGGGCCTCAGGATACCAGCCTCGATCAAACGAGACTCCGAGCCGCCCGGCCACGGTACGTCGCGACGGCGCGCCGGCGCATCCCCAATCGGTACTACAGGCGCAGGAAGATCGCCCAGATTGCGCCGAGGATGAGGAACGGGCCGAACGGGATGAACGTCCGAAGCGTCACCCGGCGGGTGACGAGGAGGAGGACGACGACGACGCCCGACAGGATCGCCCCGGCCATCAGGCCGATGAGCGTCCGGTACAGGCCGAGCAGGAGGCCGACGCCGACCATGAGCTTGAGGTCGCCCATCCCGATCGCGCCGGAACCGAACGGGATCGACAGCACGAACAGCCCGAGCGGAAAGACGATCGCCGCCGCGACCGCCCCTGGCAGCTCGCCCGCGACGAACGGGTTGGCGCCGACCAGGCCGAACGCGGCCGCGAGCGGGATGAGCGGGAGCGTGATGACGTCCGGGAGGAGCCGCTGATCGAGATCCGTCGCGAGGAGGAGCACGAGCGCGACGATCACGACGCCGAAGACGACGCCCGAGGCCGCGTCCTCGAAGCGGAGCGGCAGCCCGCCGAGCGAGGCCGCGCCGACGATCGCGACGACGACGGTGCGCCAGTCGATCGGCCGCGCCGTGACCCCTTCCTCGTGCTCCGGCCAGCGCGTCGAGATCCGATCGGCGACGACGCCCCAGATCGCACCGGCGATCGCGAGACCGACGACGAGCGGCGTCACCGGATGCGGGTCAGCGCGCCCCGGCCAGGGCCAGCTCGACGAGCGTGGCGTGCGAGACGCCCGTCGCCCCGCGCGCCGCGAACGGCAGCGTCTTGCGGTAGTACGCGGTGCCCGCGATGTCGAGGTGCACCCACGGCTTGGTGACGAACTCGCGCAGGAACAGCGCGCTCTTGACGAGCGACCCCTCCGCCGTCCCGGAGTTCTGGAGGTCGCCGTACCACGACGCCATGTCGGGCACGTAGTCGTCGACGAGCGGCAGCTGCCAGTAGCGCTCGCCGGCCCGCGTCGCCGCGCCGATGACCTCGTCGTAGAAGGACTGCGGCCGGCCGAACGCACCGGTGATGAGGTGACCGAGCGCACGGCCGACGGCGCCGGTCAGGGTGGCCACGTCGACGATGTGGGTCGCCCCCAGGCGCTCCGCCCAGGTCATCGCGTCGCCGAGGATGAGGCGCCCCTCCGCGTCCGTATTGGTGATGTCGACCCACTTGCCGTTCAGTGCCCGGACGAGGTCGCCCGGCCGGGTCGAGTGCGGCCCGGGCATGTTCTCGACCGCCGGCGCGACGGCAAGGAGCGGGGTGCCGGGCGCGAGACGGGAGACGGTCGCCATCGCGGCGATGACCGTGCACGCGCCGGTCTTGTCCATCTTCATCTCTTCCATCCGATCGGACGGCTTGATGCTGATCCCGCCGGTGTCGAAGCAGACGCCCTTGCCGACGATCGCGAGGTGGCGGTCGAGGGCGTCCCGCTCCCCCTCCGCGCCGGAACGGAGGACGATCATCCGGGGCGGGTTGGAGCTGCCCTGGCCGACGGCGAGGAACATGCCCATCCCGAGCTCACGGGCCCGCTCCGGCTCGATCACGTCGATCCACAGGCCGTGCTGCTCGGCGATCGCCCGCGCCTCGTCCGCGAGGACTGCCGGGCTGACGTCGTTGGCCGACCGGTTGGCGAGGGTTCGGGTGAGGTTCGCCCCTTCGCCGATGATCTGGCCGCGCTCCGCGGCGTGGGCGAGCTGCGTCTTCGTCGCCCCCGGGTCCGCGGCCACGATTGTGAGCTTCGAGAGGACCGGCGGCGCGGACTCGACCGACTCGCGGTAGATGGTCCGCGGGTCGTACGCGCCTTCGACGATCCCGCGGGTGACGAGCTCCGCGACCGTCGTCGCGCCGCCGTCGACGTGGGCGACGAGCGGGTCGATCCAGATCGCGAGGTGCTTCGCCTTGCGCCCGCCGAGACGCCGGATCGCGGCCGCGGCGAGGCGCACGATCGACTCGCGGTCGAGCGTCGCGGCATCGCCCGCGCCGACGGTGAGGAGGCGGGTGACTGGCACCTCGCCGGCCGCACCAAGGGTCGTCGAGTAGCGCTTCTCCTTGAGCTCGCCGAACGTGGCGAGTCCGCGCAGCTCGCCGCCGGATCGGCGGTCCAGCTCGTCGAGCGGTCCCTCGAAGCGCGGGCGACCGACGATCGGGACGACGAGCACATCGGCCTTGACCTCCCAGGGCCGACCGGTGACGACACGCAGTTGCACGAGAACTCAACCCTCCAGGAGAGGCGCGCCGTCGGGCGCGCGAGGTGCACCCCCGACGGTGGGGCGCCCGTCTGCGGGAAGTCTATCGGTCCGGCTGGTCCGGCGCGGACCGGCGGTCATCCCGCCGGCTGGAGGACCGCGAGCGCCGCCTCGAGCACGGCCCTCGTCAGCTCGATCTCGATGACCGCCTGGTTCGCCCCACCCCGCCCGATCTCGGCCACGATGACGAGGAGTCCGTTCGTGTCGGCCGGCAACAGCTCACGCGCCTCGCGCTCCGCGACGACCGCGTCGCGCACCTCCTGGGTCACCCGCCCACCAGAGTCGCGGAACGCCGTGTACAGCCGGCGGAGGGCCGCGTCGTACGCGCCGTTGCGCCGGAGCCACTCGTCGAGCGTGGCCGTGTCGATCGTGTTCACGAGGCGATCGCGCAGCGCGGTCGCGTCGCTGAGCAGCCGTTCCGCCTCGTCGAGGTGGCCGAGCGCCGCCTCGTAGTCCTGGCTCCGGGCCGCCTCCGTGGCGGCGAACGCGGCGGCGTCGTGGCCCTCGAGATCGGTGATCATCCGGGTCGCTGCGAGGCTCCCCGAGACGAGGACGGCCCACGACTCTTCGAGTCGGGCCGGTGCGATGGCCGCCTCCGCCAGTCGGGCGTGGCGAGCGCGTAGGTCGGCGCCGACGCGCAACTCGTCGCCGGGACCCAGTCCGGCCAGCGACGCGAGGCCGGTCCGCAGAGCCGTCGCTCGAGCCTCGATCGACGCGGCGAGCAGGCCACCCTCGGCGAGGCGCGCGTCGAGCACCCCGTCGTCGCGGGCGACCATGGCCGACAGCGACCGACGGCCGAGCAGGCCGAGGGCCTCGACGTCCTCGGCGATCGAAGCGAGCTCTGCGACGCCCTCGTCGAGCGCGGGCGCGATCGCCCGGTCGGCCGCCCACGTCAACTCCGGGCGAGCTGGGCCGGGCAGATGGTCGATGCCCGCCACGATCCCCGCGGCCCCGAACGACAGGAGGATGGCGGCGGCGAGCCAGGCGAGCGCGAGGAGGACGCGTCGCGTGCGGTCGATCATCCCGGCCGCGTCGGCTCCGCGTCGGCGTCGGTCGTCTCCCCGTTCGCGATCGTCCGCTCGTGGTCCGCGATCGTCGGCTCCTGGTCCGCGATCGTCGGCTCCTGGTCGCGCAGCCTGCGGCGCAAGTAGCCGAGTCGGCCGGCCATGTCGACCGGCTCGAAGCCAAAGCTCGCAGCCACGCCGTCGAGCGGTCCGACGTTGTCGAGCCTGAGCTGGCGGAGCTGGTCGGTCGCGGCCGGGAAGGGCAGTCGAACGCGCTCCGCGACCCCGGCGACGAGGGAGATGAGCGGCACGGGCATGGGAACGATGATGCCCGGGCGACCCATCGCCTGCATGACCGCGCGGGTGATCTCGCGGTACGTCCAGCAGCGCGGGCCGCCGAGGTCGAACGACCGACCGACGGTCGCCTCCGGGTTCGCCAGCGTCTCGACGACGATCCGGGCCAGGTCGCCGATCCAGAGCGGCTGGAAACGCGCCGTTCCCCGTCCGGGCACCGGGACCACGCCGGGGGCATATCTCACGAGGCTCGCGACGATGTTGAAGAACCCGTCGCGCTCGCCCCACAGGAGTGACGGTCGAAGGATCGTCCAGTCGAGGTCGCTCGTGGCCACGATCGCCTCGGCCCGCGCCTTCGACGACGCGTAGTGGAGGTCCGGGTCGTCGGCCACCCCGAGCGCACCGAGATGGACGAGCCGCCGCACGCCCGCCGCCCGCGCCGCCGTGACGACGTTCCGCGTCCCCTCCGTGTTGACGAGGCGGAGCGAGGCGCCGCCGTCGAAGTCCCGCGGGATCGCCACGAGGTGGATGAGCGCCTCGACCCCGTCGAACGCCGGGCCGAGCGTGGCCGGCGCCGTCACATCGCCCAGGCGCGTCTCGACCCCGGCTCGGAGATCCGGCTTGAGCCGCCGGAGCACCGTCTCCGCGGACCCAGGCGTGTGCGCGAGGGCGATGACCCGGTGGCCCGCGCCGAGGAGCGCCGGCACGAGGTGGCTCCCGACGAAGCCGCTCGCGCCGGTTACGAGGATCGTGGTCATGGGCCTCCGGGTTGGAGTGCAGGGGTTTGTTCCGAAATCGTACGCCCCGCGGATCCTCTCCGAGTCTGGGCCGTTGTTCCGATCCCGTAGTACGAGATCGCAGCACCCGCTCTCGCTGCGAGGTCGTACCACGAGGTCGTACTACGAGGTCGTACTACGAGGTCGTACTACGAGGTCGGAATGAACGCAGCGGGCGGCAGTCACCTCCGCGAGCGTACGATTTCGGAGTGACGGAGCGGCGGGCGACCGATGCGAGCACGCGGCGCCTCATCGAGACGATGCCGAAGGCGGAGCTCCACCTTCACCTCGATGGGTCGCTCCGCGTCGACACGGCCCTCGATCTCGCTCGCACCCGCGCCATTGACGACGCTCCGCGGACCTGGGACGCGATGTTCGACGCCCTCGTCGCCCCGGCGAAGTGCGCCGACCAGGCCGAACTGCTTCGGGCCTTCGACCTGCCGATCGCGCTCATGCAGGACGCCGAGGCGCTCGAGCGGATCACGTCGGACCTCGTCGAGACGAAGGCGGCGGACCGAGTCCGCTATGTCGAGATCCGCTGGGGGCCCCTCCTGCACACCGCGCGCGGGCTCTCCCTGGCCGACGGGATCGCGGCCGTGTGCCGCGGCGCGCGCGAGGCCGCCGCGCGAACGCAGACAACCGTGCGACTCATCTGCACCGCCCTCCGCTCGCACGACCCGGCGGCGAACGTCGGACTGGCCGAGACCGCCGCCCGGTTCCGTGGCGAGGGGCTCGTCGGCTGGGACCTGGCCGGCCCGGAGGCCGCCTTTCCGAACGCGCTCGACCACGCCCGAGCGTTCGAGGCCGCCCGCTCCGGCGGCCTCCGGATCACGCTCCACGCCGGCGAGTGGGGCGGCGCGGCAC
This sequence comes from Candidatus Limnocylindrales bacterium, assembly GCA_035720425.1. GTDB lineage: Bacteria > Chloroflexota > Limnocylindria > Limnocylindrales > CSP1-4 > DASTOB01. The sequence continues at coordinate 4,195 of DASTOB010000107.1, read as the reverse complement.
AGGTTCGGGCGGCGCTCGCCCTGGAGCCGGAGCGGATCGCCCACGGCCCGGGCACGGTCGACGACCCGACCCTCATGGCGGAGCTGACGACCCGTGCCGTCACGCTCGACCTGTGCCCCACCTCGAACGACCAGGCCGGGATCGTGCCGTCGGTCGCCGCCCATCCGCTGGCGCGGCTCCATCGGGCGGGCGTGCCCGTGACGCTCAACACGGACGACACGACCGTGTCGGACATCACGCTGTCGGAGGAGTACGGGCGCGCGGTCGCGGAGATCGGGCTCACGCTCCCGGAGCTGTGGGCGATCGACCGACGCGCGCTCGACGTCGCGTTCGCCGACGAGGCGACGCTCCAGCCACTCCGCGCGGAGTTCGACGCGTGGGCAGCAGGGATCCCGGAGCTCGAACCGGCCTGAGAAACCGGGCCGCCTGCGCGCGACGTATCGGCCTCCACAACCCATCGACGAGGAGGACCGGATGTACGCTCGACTCCGCATCGCGCTCGCGGCCGCGCTGGCGACCAGTCTCCTGACCCTCGGGGCCGCGACCGCGGACCCCGGCACGAAGCTCATCGACGCCGGCCTCGCGGGCATTCCGGCCGGGGCGGCTGCGGTATTCCCTGGCGTGGTCGGCGGCGGCGCGCCGTGGGTGATCACGAAGGGAGACGCCAAGCTGTTTGCCGACGGCCGCCTCCAGGTACAGGTCCAGGGCCTCGTCCTCGACCCGACCCTCCCGATCGGAGCAGCCGGTACGAACCCGTTTCCAACCGGTCGAGCGATCGTGTCGTGCAGCAATGGGGCGACCGTGGTCATGACCGACCTCGTCCCGTACAGCGCCGACGGGAACGCCCTGGTCAATACGCGCGTGGAACTCCCGTCACCGTGCCTCGGCCCGCTCGTATTCTTCGCCGGGCAGACCGGTGGCGGAGCGCGCTGGTTCGCGGTCACCGGCGGCTGACCGACTAAAGCGACTCCAGGGCGGCCGCCAGCTCGGCGGCATCGGCCGCGATCGCCGTGGGGCGTTCCTCCGGCGGGAGCGCCTCGACCTGGGCTCGCGTCGTGACGCCGGTGAGCATGAGCACGCTCCGGGCACCGACGGCGTGCGCGGCGGCGATGTCGGTGACGAGGCCGTCGCCGATCATCACCGCGTCGCGAGCCTCGGCTCCGACCGCGTGGGCCGCCTCCTCGAGCAGGAGCGGCCCGGGTTTGCCGATGACCGTGGGGATGACGCCCGTCGTCGTTTCGACCGCGGCGACGAGCGAGCCGGCTCCCGGTCTGAGCCCGCGCTCGGTGGGGTAGACCGGATCGCGGTTCGTGGCGATGAACCGGGCGCCGGCCCGGATCGCATCGGCCGCCACCGCCAACCGGAGGTACGTGAGCGCCGGGTCGAGCCCGACCACGACGGCATCGGGCCGGCCGGCCGCGTCGAACCCGTCGATCCCCTCCTGGCTCACCCGGGTCGCCGCGTGGGCCGCCGTCACGACGTCGAGCCCGACGTCGCGCAGCTCGCGCTCGAGCCCGTTCGCGCCGAAGGCGAGGACGCGACGGATCGACGGTTCGCGCTCGACGAGGTACAGGGCGGTGGCGCGGGCCGACGAGACGACCCGGTCGGCCGACACGGGCGCCCCGAGATCGGCGAGCCGGGTCAGGTAGTCGGCCCGGTAGTGCATCGAGTTGTTCGTCACGTACACGACGTCATCGCCCGCGGCCGCCCGAGCGGCGAGCACGGCCGCGACGCCCGGCACGGGATCGGCGCCGCGATAGACGACGCCATCGAGATCGACGAGGAGGAGCATCGCGCCGAAGGGTACCCGGAAGCAGCGTGCCCGGACGGTGGGTACCCGGAAGGCGATCGCGCCCGCGCGCGTACCATCGGTCCGTGTCACCGACGGCCAACCCGCTCGACGGCGTCGACCGCCTCATCGTCGACGGGACGAACCTCCTTCACGCGCTCGGCCGGCTGCCGGATGGCGAGCGGCTGCCACAGGCCGCCCTGATCGGCCGGTTGCGGGCGGCCGTGCCGGCGTCGGTCTCGATCGAGATCGTGTTCGACGGCGCACCGGAGCCGGGCCTGCGCGGGACACGGATCGCGGCCGGCGTGCTCGTCCGATACGGGGGTCGCTGGTCGGCCGACCGGGCGATCGTCGGGCTCGTCGACGAGGCGCGGGCGGCGGTCGGCAGCGCGCGCGGGGCCGACAACGTGCTCGTCGTGACCGACGACCGGGAGCTCCGGCTCGCCATTCGCGACCGCGGGGCCGGGACCGCGCGGTCCGCCTGGCTGCTGGCGCGACTCGGCCGAACCCGACCGTCGGCCCCGACGGCGGGGGCGGGCAGGGCCGACGTCGGCCGTGGGCGCGGGGGCATCGGCCATGCAGGCGGCGGGCGGCCGACCGAGGACGAGCCCGACGACGAGCGACCCGGCTGGCGGCCCGGGCGCGGCGCGACCGCCAAGAGAGGCAACCCGCGCCGGACGCGTCGGTCACCACGCCCACCGGGCTGATCGTCCCCGGGTGGATCGGCCCGCTAGAATGCCCGCGTGACCCTCGTCGACCAGCTCGAGAGCATCTGGACCGGCATCCTCGAGCTGACCAGCCGCTTCGTCATCCCGGACTGGGGCGCCTTGATCGGCCTGCTGCCGGTGTTCGTCCTGCTGTTCGTGATCGGTCCGATCGTGTCGCTGCTCGTGCTCGTCTGGGTCATCTATCTCGCCCGCGCGCCGAGGGCCGGGATCATCCCGCCGGACGAGGCCGCGCGGGCGGCGCCGCTGGGGGCGGACGGCAAGCCCGTCTTCCCCGCCGGCGAGCCCTACTGCTACCGCGACGCGATCATCTACCCCGCCCGATCGCGCCGCTGTGACTCGTGCGGTGACGAGCTGTCGGTCGCCTGTCCGAAGTGCGGCGTCGTCCGGTCGGCCGAACTCGACACGTGTGCGAACTGCGGCCTCGTCCTCAAGGTGGAGCCGCGCGCCGTCGCCCTCCGTCCCGCGGCTCCGCCGCCGGGCGGGGCCGCGGCGGCCTGACCGAGCAGCGTTCGGGCACCGAAACGGGCGTCCCCGCGTCCTACCGACGACCGGTCGGCGTCCCAGCGAGGAGCACCATGGAATCCGCTTCGCAGGCCCTCTTCTCGATCGGAACGATCGCCGCCGCTCTCGGGTTCGCGGCCGGCGTCGGCCACGCCGTACTGCTCGCGAACGGGCGTCGGGCCGCGGCGCTCGCATTCAATCCGGGTCGCGAGCCCGCCTGGGCCGGCGTCGTGACCGGCTCGTTCGCGGCGTCGCGCGCGGGAACGGGGTCGGCCGATGCCGCGGCGTTCGGCTCCCCGACGGCGCTTGGCCGCTGGGCGACGGCCCTGGCCGTGATTGCCGCGGCGCTCCTCGTCGCGTCGCTGACCGTTCGGGCGTTCCACCCGCTGGTCATGCGCGGACCGTGGGGCAACATGTACGAGTTCACCGTCGCGTTCGCCACGTCGATCGTGATCGGCTACCTCGTCCTCGGGCGGCGCTACCCGATCGGCTCGATCGGGTTCATCCCCGTCGGCGTCGCGCTCGCGCTGCTGCTGTACGCGTCGACCCTGCCGTCGGCCATCGAGCCGCTCGTGCCGGCGCTCCAGAACCCGTCGCTGCTGACGATCCACGTCGGGCTCGCGGTCATCTCGTACGGCATCTTCGCGACGTCGTTCGCGGCGGGGGTCGGGTACCTCGTCCAGGGGTCGCGCGATCGGTTCGCCTGGCTGCCCTCGCATCGCGTGCTCGACGCCGTGGCGTACCGGGCGGTCATCTTCGGGTTCCCGATCTTCGCGACGATGATCATCCTCGGGTCGTGGTGGGCGTCGATCGCCTGGTCGCGCTACTGGGGCTGGGACCCGAAGGAGACGTCGGCCCTCGTCACGTGGCTCGTGTACGCGGTGTACCTGCACGCGCGAAACCAGCGAGCCTGGGCGGGGCGGCGGGCGGCGCTGCTCCTCGTCGTCGGGTTCGGGATGGTCCTCGTCACGTACTCCGGCTCGCTCTGGTTCAGCGGCCTGCACGCGTACAGCGGGCTGTAGCGTTCTTCGGGTCCCGGCGTTCGCTGGTCCCGGCGTTCGCTGGTCCCGGCGTTCTCTCGTCCCGGCGTTCTTCGGGTCCCGGCGTTCTTCGGGCTCGCGGCCGCGTTCTTCGGGCTCGCGGCCGCGTCCCTACCCGCCCTCGGTCCCCCGCAGAC
>DASTOB010000106.1:0-21453 GCA_035720425.1 Candidatus Limnocylindrales bacterium | reverse complement strand
TCGGTCGCCGACGTGGAGCGCCGGCTGGCCGAGTCGCCGTTCCTCGCCGGGCGGCTGACGCGGTCCGACGGGTTCGTCGTCGCGGCGGGGCGCGAGCCGCTCGTCGCGCGCCGCGCCGCTCGCTCGAATGCGTCAGCCCGGCTGTGGCCGCGAGCGCGGCGGCTCGGTCGGCTCATCGGCCGGCTGCCGTACGTCCGGATGGTCGCCGTCACGGGCTCGCTCGCCGTGGATGCCGCCGGTGACGACGCCGACATCGACCTGTTCATCGTCGTCGCGGACGGCCGGCTCTGGCTCGCGCGCGCCCTCGTCGTCGCGATCGTGCGGCTCGCCGCGCCGGCCGGAGTCCGGCTGTGCCCGAACTACCTCTTGGCCGAGGCGGCGATGGAGCTCGACGCGTCCGACCGAACGTACGGGACGGCCCGGGAGATCGCCCAGATGGTCCCGGTCGCTGGGCTGGGCACCTACGACGAGTTCCTCGCACGCAATGGGTGGTATCGGGCGCTGCAGCCGAATCACGAGCCCGCCCGGGCGGCGCGCGACGACCGGACCTCGCGCCACGACCGGACCTCGCGCCACGACCGGCCGGGACGCGTCCGGCGCGCCGTGGAGCGGATCGGCAGAGCCGGGCCGTTCGACCGCCTCGAGCGCTGGGAGATGCGGCGCAAGGTCCGGCGCCTGCGGGCCGCCACGCGATCCCCCGAGGCGCGCTACGACGCCCAACGGTGCAAGGGGCACGTCGAGGGGCATGCAGTACGGGCCGCGGCCGCTGCCGAGGCCCGCTTCCATGAGCTGCTCGGAGGCGCGATCCAGTGACCGACATCCTGTTCGGCCAGTCGTACTTCCTGCGCTTCGACCCCAAGCTGTGGCGGGCGATGCAGCCGTACCCGCCGCTCGGGACGCTCTACGCGGCGAGCTACCTGCGAGCGCGCGGCCACGACGTCGCGTTGTTCGACGCGATGCTCGCGACCGGCGTCGAGGAGTGGAGCGACGCCCTCGATCGCCATCGGCCGACGTACGCCGTCCTGTTCGAGGACAACTTCAACTACCTCTCGAAGATGTGCCTGCTCCGGATGCGCGAGGCCGCCTTCGCGATGCTCGGCGCGGCGCGCGACCGCGGGTCCGTGCCGATCGTGTGCGGCAGCGACGCGACGGACAACGCACCGCGCTACCTCGACGCCGGCGCCCGCTACGTCGTCGTCGGAGAAGGAGAGGAGACGCTCGGGGAGCTCCTCGAACGGCTCGGCGGAGCGGATCCGGGCGCCGGTTCGAGTCCACCGTCCGACGCGGTCCGCGACGTTCCCGGACTCATCTACCGCGGGGCCGACGGCGCGCTCGTCGACACCGGGCGTCGGCCTGCCCTGCGCGACCTCGACGCACTCCCCGTTCCCGCCTGGGACCTCGTCGACGTCGAGCGCTACCGGCGGGCGTGGGCACCGCATGGGCGGTTCTCGATGAACATGGTCTCGACCCGCGGCTGTCCGTTCCACTGCAACTGGTGCGCCAAGCCGATCTGGGGCCAGCGCTACAACTCGCGCAGCCCGGAGAACGTCGTCGCCGAGCTCGAGTGGCTGCGCGCGACCCACGCACCGGACCACATTGCGTTCGCCGACGACATCTTTGGACTGAAGCCGGGCTGGCTCGAGCGGTACGCGGCGCTCGTTCGCGAGCGCGGGGTCGTCACCCCGTTCAAGTGTCTCGAGCGGGCGGACCTGCTCCTCCGGCCGGGCGAGGTCGATGCCCTCGCGGCGGCCGGCTGCGAGATGGTCTGGATGGGCGCCGAGTCCGGCTCGCAGCGGATCCTCGACGCGATGGACAAGGGCACGACGGTCGAGCAGATCGTCGAGGCAGCCCACCTGTTGCGTGGCGCCGGCATCCGGGTGGGCCTGTTCCTCCAGTTCGGTTACCTCGGCGAGTCGGCGGCCGACATCGCCGCGACCCGCCGGCTCGTTCGCGCGGCGCGGCCGGACGACATCGGCGTGTCGGTGTCCTATCCGCTGCCCGGGACGCCGTTCCACGAGCGCGTTCGGGCGGAGCTCGGCGACCGGCGGAACTGGGTCGACTCGGCGGACCTCGCGATGCTCTACCACGGCCCGTACTCGACCCGCTTCTATCGCCGCCTCCACGGCGTCGTCCACAAGGAGTTCCGGCTGTGGCGGGCAGCCGGGACGGAGTCGCCGATCCGGCACGTGGCCCGCGCCCTCTGCCGGCCGACCTCGCGCGACGCGCTCGGTCGGGCGCGCGACGCGCTCACGCTGCCCGTCGACCGCCTCGTCCTCGCGGGCTTCGAACGCCTCGACCGTCCGACCGCTCCCGCGCAGCCACGCCCGGCGACCCGTGCCTGACGTCGACCTTGCCGCCGTCCGCGACGGCTTCTCGCGCAAGGCGGACCCATACGACCGGCGGATCGCGACCGACCCGGCCGATGCGTGGGCGCGCGGCCTCGTCCGTGCGGAGGTCGTCCGCCGCGTGAGGCGCGGCGCCCGGATCCTCGAGCTCAACGCCGGGACCGGCGCGGATGCCGCCTGGTTGGCCGACCGCGGCTATGCCGTCCACGCCACCGACGTGGCGCCCGGGATGGTCGAGCGGATCGCGGCGCGGGCGGCGGAGCGACCCGGGCGGATGACCGCCGAAGAGCGCTCGTTCAGCGACCTCGCCGGTCTCGCCGGGGCGCCGTTCGACCTCGTCGTGTCGAACTTCGGCGGCCTCAACTGCACGAACCGGCTCGAGGTGGTCGGGCGCGAGGTCGCCGGCGTGCTCCGCCCGGGCGGCCACGCGGTGCTCGTCGTCATGCCGCCGGTCAGCCCGTGGGAGCACGCCCTTGTCGTCCGCGGCGACTGGCGGACCTCGATCCGTCGGTGGCGTCGAGGCGGGGTGCTCGCGAACATCGAGGGCGTGCCGGTCCGGACGTGGTACCACCGGCCGGGTCGGGTCGCCGCCGCGTTCGGGCCGGGGTTCCGGCTCGTCGGCGTCCGCTCCATCGGCTGTTTCGCCCCGCCGCTCCTGTTCGAGCGATTTCCGTCGCGGCATCCGCGCCTGACCGCGGCCGGACGATGGCTCGACGAGCGGCTGGGCCGCGTGCCGCCCTTCAACCGAATGGGCGACTTCTGCATCGTGACCCTCCGGCGGGTGATCCGCGATCCGGGCGAGGCCGCGCACACGGCGGCTGGGACCGGCTGACGTGCGCGTCGCGATCGTCCACGACTACTTCACCCAGGCGGGCGGCGCCGAGCGCGTCGTCGAGCACCTCGCGCGGCTGTTCCCGGACGCGCCGATCTACGCATCGGTCGTCGATCCGCGCTTCATCCCACCGTCCCTGCGCGACCGGGAGATCCGCACGACGCTCGCGCAGCGTCTCGCCGGCCGCGTCCCTCTGGCCGCCCTGGCGCCCCTCCTGCCCGCGGCGTTCGGGCAGCTCGACCTGGCCGCGTTCGACGCCGTCGTGTCGAGCTCGTCCGGCTTCGCCCACCACATCGGCGTTCGGCCCGGCGCGGTGCACCTGTGCTACTGCCACACGCCGCCGCGGTTCCTGTGGGCGGCCGATGACTACCATCGCGGTCAGCCGATCCGCCGACGTGCGCTGGCTCCCGGGCGTTCGGCCCTCCGGATGCTCGACCGCGCGGCCGCCGCGCGCGTCGACGGCTATCTCGCCGTATCGGCGCACATCGCGCAGCGCATTCGGACCGTCTACGGTCGCCCAGCGACGGTCGTCCACCCGCCGGTCGACACGTCGGCGTTCCGGCCGTCGTCCGCCCGGAGCGGGCGCTTCCTCGTCGTGTCGCGGGTGCGCGCCTACAAGCGGCTCGACCTCGCGATCGACGCAGCCAACCTCGCCCGGCTCCCGCTCGACGTCATCGGCGACGGCCCGGGCCTCGATGCGCTTCGCCGCCGCGCCGGTTCCACGGTTCGGGTCCTCGGCCGGCGCCCGGATGCCGAGGTGCGCGAGGCCCTCGCGACGTGTGCCGGGGTCGTCGTCCCGGCGGCCCAGGACTTCGGGCTCACCCTCGTCGAGGCGCAGGCAAGCGGCCGACCGCCGATCGCCTTTGCGGCCGGCGGAGCGCTCGAGGTGGTGCGTGACGGGATGACCGGGTTCCTGTTCCGCGAGCAGACCCCGGAGGCGCTCGCCGCGGCGATGCGACGCGCCCTCGAGGTGCCGCTCGATCCCGCTCGGCTCGCCGGTGCCGCGACGCGGTTCGACGGCGCCGGATTCGGCCCGGCCCTGCTCGCGGCCCTCGCGGACGCGGTCGCCGAGCGGAGCGTCGCGCCCGGCTGGGAGGGCAGTGGTGCGAGCTGAGACCGGATCGGTCGTCCGGCGACCGGACCGCACCGCGCCATGGAGCCGGGATCGGGCCGCAGCGGCGGGCGTCGTCGAGCGGCTGGCATGGCTGGCCTTCGGCGCGCTCGTGATCGTGAGCCCGCTCCGCGCTCACGTCGTCATCGCGGAGCGGCCGCTCCCGCCGGTCTACGAGGCGTACACCGACATCGTCGTCGCATGGAGCGAGATCGCCCTCTTCGCGCTCGTCGTCCTGTGGCTGGTCGGGCGGTGGCTCCGGCCGCGCCCGCTCGCGTTCGGCCCGCCGATGCTCGCGACACTGCTCGGGGCGCTGCTCGGGCTGGCCTGGCTGAGCAGCGTGTTCTCTTCCGATCCCGCGCTCGCGGCGTCGAATGCGCTCGGCCTCACGCTCGCCGGCGGCCTTGCGCTGTACGTCGTCAACGAGATCGATCGGCCCGGGCGTGTCGTGCCGCTCGTCGCGGTCGCGATCGTCGTGCAGGGCGTGCTCGCCCTCGCGCAGGTGGCGGGCCAGTCGTCGATCGGCCTCAGCCTGCTCGGCGAGCACGTCGTGACGCCGGCCACGGCAGGGGCGAGCGTTGTGGCTGCCGCCGACGGCACGCGCCTGCTCCGCGGGTACGGGCTCGCCGACCATCCGAACATCCTCGGCGGGATCCTCGCCGCGGGCGGGCTGCTCGTCGCCGTCGCGCCGGGCCGGCTGCGTTCGGGTGCGTCGACGGCCCTGGCGGTTGCCCTCGTCGTTGCCGCGCTCGCTCTGTTCGTGACCTTCTCGCGATCGGCCTGGCTGGCCGCCGGCATCGGTGTCGTCGTGGCCGCGCTCATGCTCGCGCGGGCGCGCGAGGGTGCCGCGCTCCGGCGGCTCGGTCTCGTCGGGGCGATCGCGGTCGCCGGCGTCGTCGCCCTCGCCGTCCCGTTCGCGCCGTACCTCGCGACACGGCTCGAGCCGGGACGGGACGACGTCGCCCTCGAGGCGCGCTCGCTTGACGAACGGGCGGCCCTCGCGGCGGCGACGGTGCGCGTCGCGGCGGCGCATCCGCTCATCGGCGTCGGCGCGGGCGTGCTGCCGACGGCGCTCCGCGCGTCGGAGCCGGGGTTCGCGTTCAGCTACCAGCCCGCCCACCTCGTGCCGCTCACCGTGGCCGCCGAAATCGGCGCCGCCGGGGCCGTCGCGTGGCTCGGCGCGGCGCTCGCACCGTGGATCCTGGCGTGGCGCGCCCGCCGGACCTGGACGCGCGAGCTGGCGGCGGCGACCGGAGCCCTTGCCGCGCTGACCGTCGTGAGCCTGTTCGACTACTACCCGTGGACGTTCCCGGCCGGCCGCATCTGGTGGTGGCTCGCCATCGCGCTGTGGATCGTCGCCTGGCGCCAAGCGGTCGCCGATGCGCCGGGCCGCGCCACCTCCCGCGTCCGCGCCATCGCCGGGTCCGAGGATCGCCCCGGTGCCTGACGCGCTGTTCGCCCCGGCCGCCCTTCTCTACCTTGCCGTACTCTCGGCGCTCTTCGCGTTCGGACTCCATTTCCTGGGGCTGACCTGGATCGCGCTCCGGGCCGACGAGGCCGATGATGCCGGCGTCCGCGACCTCGCCGACGATGCATGGCCGGTCGTGACCGTCCAGCTGCCGGTCTACAACGAGCGCTACGTCGCGGAGCGACTCGTCGACGCGGCGGCGGCGCTCGACGTCCCGTCCGGCCGCCTCGAGATCCAGGTGCTCGACGACTCGACCGACGAGACCGTCGCGATCGTCGCCGCGGCGGTCGCGCGCTGGCGGTCGGCCGGTGTTGACATCCACCACGTTCGACGGCCGACCCGGCGCGGGTACAAGGCGGGCGCGCTCGCGCACGGGCTCGCCACGGCGCGCGGCGATCTCATCGCGATCTTCGACGCCGACTTCGTGCCGGCCGCCGACTTCCTGCGACGGATCGTGCCGCGGCTCGTCGCCGATCCCGGCCTGGCGTTCGCCCAGGCCCGCTGGGGCCACCTGAACCGCGGTGATTCCGTGCTCACCGCGCTCCAGGCGCTGTCGATCGACGGGCACTTCGCGATCGAGCAGTTCGCCCGCTCGCGCTCCGGCGGCTGGTTCAACTTCAACGGCACGGCCGGCGTCTGGCGACGCGCCGCGCTGCTCGACGCCGGGGGCTGGAGCGATGCGACCCTGACGGAGGACCTCGACCTGTCATATCGGGCGTTCCTGCGCGGGTGGCGGGCGGGCTACGCCGGCGACGTCGAGGTGCCGGCGGAGCTGCCGGTCAGCATCGCCGCGTACCGGCGCCAGCAGGAGCGGTGGGCGCGCGGCACGTTCGAGTGCGCGGTCCGGTTCCTGCCCCGGATCTGGTCGGCATCAATCCCGCGCCGCCACAAGGTCCAGGCGACGTTCCACCTGACCGGCTACGCGATCCACCTGCTCATGCTCGTCGTTTCGCTCCTCTACCCGATCCTCCTCGCCCTCGCGCCACGCCACCCGGACGTCGTGACCCTGTTCGGCCTGACGATCCTGTTCAACGCGGCGGTGATCGCTCCCACCGCCCTGTTCGCCGCCGGGCAGCAGCGCCGCGGGCGGACGTGGTGGTCGGCGCTCCCGCGGATCCTCCTCCTGTCCGTACTCGGCGCGGGGATGACGCTCAACACGGCACGCGCCGGCTGGCGGGCGCTGCGGGCCCGTCCCGGCGTCTTCGAGCGGACGCCGAAGTTCGGGCGTCGCGACGAGCGGAGCGACTGGACGCGCCTGCGCTATCAGTTGGGGCCGGATCTCATCGTCGTGCCGGAGCTCGCGCTCGCCGCGCTCAACACGGTGACGGCGATCGTGGCGCTCGGCCGGGGCACGTGGGCGATCGGGATCTACGCGACCGTATTCGCGGTCGGCCTCGGGTTCGTCGCGCTCGTGTCGATCCGCCAGTGGCTGCGGACCGTCGTGCCCGCCGTCGACGAGGCGGGTGTCGTGGCGGCCGAGCTGGCTCCTGCGGCACTCCCCTCCTCCGGCGAGGTGCCATGATCGGGCCATGACGGACCGCCCGGCCTGCGCCTTGCTCGACGCGGGCGACGGGCGACGCCTCGACCGGTTCGGCGACCGAATCGTCGATCGACCGGCGCCGGCGGCCGTGGGTCCGCGCGACGAGGGCGCGGGCTGGGCGGAAGCGGACTTGCGGTTCGACCGTGACGGCGGGTGGTGGGCGGCCGATCCGACGGCGCTCGAGCCCTGGCTCGTGACGATCGACGGGCTGACGCTCGAATTGCGGCCCGCGGCCGGCGGCCAGGTGGGCCTGTTCGCTGAGCAGGCGCCGATCTGGCGCTGGGTGGCCGACCGCGTGACTGAGCGTGGAGCCGCGGCGGCCCGAGCGACCGACGGAGTGACCGACCGAGTGGCCGACCGAGTGGCCGACCGCCCGTCCGCGGGCGCCGGGTCCGGGCCGGTGCGCGTGCTGCACCTGTTCGCGTACACGGGGGCCGCGACCCTGGCCGCGGCGCGGGCCGGCGCGGCCGTCGTGCACGTCGACGGCTCGCGTCCCGCGATCGCCTGGGCCCGCCGGAACGCCGCGGCGTCCGGTCTCGGCGACCGGCCGATCCGCTGGATCGTCGACGACGCCGTGGCGTTCGTTCGGCGCGAGGCGCGTCGCGGCCGACGCTACGATGGGATCGTGCTCGACCCGCCGTCGTACGGGCACGGCGGTGGACGCGGGCGTGGCCCGGCCTGGCGGATCGGCGAGGATCTCCCGGACCTGCTCGCGGGGTGTGCGAGCCTGCTCGACCCGGCAGCGCCGTTCGTCGCACTCAGCGCGCACAGCGAGGACTACGGCCCGGACCGGCTCGCCGGTGAGCTGGCCCACGCGATCCGCGTTCCGCGCGGGAGCATCGAGGCGATGGATCTCGACGAGCGCGCCGAGACCGGGGCGCTGCTGCCCCTTGGTGTGTGGGTGTGGTGGTCCGCTTGATTCGTGTCGTCCGGGTGGACGCCGTCGGGCATGATCCGCGGTGATGGACCGGACCGCGATCTCGAGCCCGTCGAACCCGAGGATCCGGGCGGCGGCGCGGCTGCGCGACCGGCGCGAGCGCGATCGGACGGGGCTCACCCTCGTCGACGGCGCGCGCGAGGTCCGCCGCGCGCTCGAAGCCGGCGTCGAGATCGTCGAGGCGTACGTCGGCCCGGGGCTCGAGGCGCGCGGCGATGGGGCGGCGATCGTGGCCGCGCTCGATGCAGCCGGTGTTGCATGGGTCGCGGCGTCGGACGAAGCGCTCGGGCGGCTCGCGTTCGGGGACCGGAGCGAGGGGGTCGTTGCCGTCATTCGGCCGCCGTCGCTCTCGCTCGCTCTTCTCGCGCCGCCATCGGATCCGCTCGTCGTCGTGGCCGAGGGCGTCGAGAAGCCCGGCAACCTCGGGGCGATCCTGCGTTCCGCCGACGGCGCGGGCGCCGACGCCGTGATCGTCGCCGACGCGCGGACGGACCCGTTCAATCCGAACGCGATCCGCGCCAGCCTCGGCACGATCTTTCGCCTTCCGCTCGCCGCGGCCACCTCCGCGGAGGCGCTCCTCTGGCTGGCGGAGCGGGGCATCCGCGTTGTCGCGGCCCGCGCGGCTGCGCCGCAGCCGTACACCTCGCTCGACCTGCGCGGGCCGCTCGCAATCGTGCTCGGCAGCGAGGCGGACGGCCTGACGCCGGCGTGGGATCACGAGCGGGTGATCGGCGCGCGGATCCCGATGCATGGCGTGGCCGACAGCCTCAACGTGTCGGTCGCCGCGGCCGTGCTCCTCTACGAGGCCGTTCGCCAGCGCGTCGGGCGGTAGCGGGCGCGAAGCCCATCTGTTGCGCGTTGTTGTTCTTCGTGGAGCAACACGCCCGCCGGACCGAGCCCTGCCGGACCGAGCCCTGCCGGCCGACCTTTTCCACGGTTGGTTCTCTGTGGCGCACCATCTGCCGGACGCGGGACCCGATCCGGCGCTCCGCCCGCCGGTTGGTTCTCTGTGGCGCACCAAACGCCGGGAACGCGACCCGTTCTGGCGCCCCGCCCGCCGGTTGGTTCTTCGTGGCGCACCAAACGCCGGGAGCGCGGCGGCGCGTGTCACACGGGGCCCGCACATCGGCACTCCGTTGTAACGGAGCCGACGGACAGGTCGACTATCGTGGCACCCAACGCACCTGTACACGACACACCTGGAGCTGACCTGTGGACCGTTTCGACTTCGTCATCATCGGTGCCGGCCCCGCCGGCGAGGCGGCGGCGTTCAAGGCACGCGAGCGCGGCGCGAGCGTCGCCGTCGTCGATCGCGAGTGGTTCGGCGGCAGCTGCCCGCACATCGGCTGCATCCCGTCGAAGTCGCTCCTCAACGCCGCCGCGCGCCACGCGGCCAACCCGGCCGACTACTCGTGGGAGCGCGCCTCGGAGCGCCGCGACTACATGGTCAACCGCGCGGCCGGCGCGGCGGAGCCGGACGACTCGAGCCACGTCCGTGGTCTCGAGGACGCGGGCGCCGTCGTCTACCGCGGCACGGCCCGGATCGTCGATCACGGCGTCGTCGAGGTCCGCCACGAGGACGCGATCCATACGATCCAGGGTGCCTACGTGATCGTCGCCGTAGGCTCGTCGTCGCGTGTCCCGCCGATCCCGGGACTCGAAGCGATCGACACGTGGACGAACCGCGAGGCGACCCTCACCCGCCAGCTGCCGAAGAGCCTGATCGTCCTCGGCGGCGGTCCCACCGGCTGCGAACTCGCCCAGGTCTATGCCCGCTTCGGCGTTCCGACGACGATCGTCCAGTCCGGCCCGCGCCTCGCCCCGACCGACCATCCGCGCAACTCAGCGGCGATCGCCGACGGCCTGCGCGCGTCCGGGGTCGACGTCCGGCTCGGCGTTCGCGCCGTGGCCGCCCGGGCCGGTGCCGGTCGCAACGGTGCCCACGTCATCGACCTCGACGACGGGACCACGGCCGAGGGGCACGCGATCCTCCTCGCCGTCGGGCGGACGTTCCCGCTCGACGACCTCGGGCTCGAGCACTACGGCATCGACACGAGCGGCCGGATGGCCTTCCCTCGCGACGGGCGGCTGCGCATCGCCGACGGCCTGTACGTCGCGGGCGACCCGGCAGGTCCGGAGCTCCACACCCATCAGGCCCACTACCAGGGCGAGCTGGCCGTCCGGATGGCGCTCGGCGACGACGTCACCCCGGATTACCGGGCGCTGCCGCGGGCGACGTACACGGACCCCGAAGCCGCCTCTGTGGGCTACACCCTCGAGCAGGCCCAGGCGGAGGGGATCGACGCCTTCGAGCTCGTCGCGAACTTCCCGATGACGAGCAAGGGGTACTCCGTCGAGGCGACCACGGGGCACGTCACGATCGTCGTCGACCGGGCGACGCGGACGCTCGTCGGCGCGGCGATGGCCACGCCGGACGCGTCGGCGGCGATCCACGAGTGCGTCGTGGCCATCAAGGCGCGGGTGACGATCGACGTCCTGGCCGACACGATCCACGCCTTCCCATCGACGTCGCGAATCTTCAACGGATTGTTCAACGACGCGCTCAAGGCGCTCGACGCCGTCCCGGTCGCGACCGCCTGACCGACAACGGGCCGATACGGGCGGGTCAGGCCTCGGCCGCGACCTGCCCGTCAACGAGAACGAGTCTTGGCCGGGTGGATCCGAGCGATCCGCCCGGCTCGACCGGCTCCGCGAGCGCGGCGGCCGGGATGACGACGAGGTCCGCCCGCGCGCCCGGCACGAGCCGGCCGCGGTCGGTCTCCCGCGCGCTCAGCGGTCCGCCGAGGCACTGGGTGCGGAGCGCGGTCGCCAGGTCGAGTGCCTCCGCCGGTCCGAAGGCGTCGATACCGTCCGGCCAGCCGGCCGAACGGCGCGTCACCGCCATCTCGAGTCCCGGCCACGGATCGATCGGCTCGACCGGCGCGTCGGTCCCGAACGCGACGATCGCCCCGCTCCCGACGAGCGAAGCCCACGGGTAGCCGCTTCGCTCGGCCCGCGCCCCCCACAATCGGCGCGCGGCGGGGGCATCGGAGCGCAGGTGAATCGGCTGGACGGACGCGGCGATCCCGCCGCCGGCGAAGCGGCCGATGTCCGCCGGATCGACGAGCTGCACGTGTTCGACGCGCGGGACGAGGGCCGCGCGCGCGACCGTGGGCTCCAGCGCATCGAGCGCCGCGCGCACGGCATGGTCCCCGATAGCGTGGACCTGGCAGGCGATGCCGTGTTCCGCTGCCCTCGCGGCGAGCTCGGCGAGGTGCTCGGGCGGCGTCATCCACACGCCGCGCTCGGTGCCCGGCGGGAGTGGCCGGTCCGGCTCCGGCTCGATCGGCTCGAGCAGCGCGGCGGTCCGCGAGCCGAGCGTCCCGTCGGCGAACAGCTTGAGCCAGCCGAACGTGAGCCGGCTCGCCCCCGTACCGTCGAGGGCGGCGCCGCTGCGCAGGCCAGCCTCGATTGCCGCGTCGAGCTGCTCTTCGCGGACGCACGCATGGACACGCAGCGGCAGCCCGCCGCGGTCCGCCAACCGGCGGTAGGCATCGAACGCCGGCCCGAGGCCGCCCTGGAGCGACAGCCCGCCCGGGTCGTGCACCGCGACGACGCCGAGCCGGACGAGGCGCCCCGCCAGGGCGGCGATCTGGCGCGCGTAATCGTCGGTCGTGTCCGGCGGGATGCGACTCGTCACGAGTCGCGCCGCGGCCTCGTGAAGGATGCCGCTCGGCGTCCCGTCCGTCGCGCGCCGGATGACCCCGCCAGCTGGATCCGGCGTCCCGGCATCGACGCCAGCGAGCGCGAGCGCCGCGGCGCTCACCCACAGGGCGTGATGGTCGTGCGCCCAGATCGCGACCGGACGCCCCGGCGCGGCCGACTCGAGCGCGGACGCGGTCGGCCAGCCGCCCCACCGGTCGACGTCCCAGCCGTGTCCCTCGAGCCACGCTCCGGCGGGAAGTCCCGCGTCGACCCGGGCGACGTCGGCGAGCGCCTCGTCGAGCGTCGCCGTCGACAGGTCGAGCAGGTCCGCTGCCAGGCCACCCTCGGCGAGGTGGAGATGCGCGTCGGTCAGGCCGGGGACCGCGACGTCACCGGGCTCGAGCCGACGCCGACGCGCCTGCCCGGCGCCTGGGAGGGAGTCGACCTCCGCGACGGACCCGGCCGCGACCACGCGGCCCGCCGCGATCCCGAGGGCCTCGACCCAGCCGAACCCGGACGAGCCCGCGAGCGTCGCGATGCGGCCCTCGACGACGAGGTCGGGACGCTGACTCACTCGACGACCGGGACGGGATCCGGGTCGCGCCCCGGGTCGGTATCCGGCACGGGCCCCGGATCCGGGTCCGCGAGCAGGCGCGCGAGGCCGTCGCGGTCGAGCCCGGCCCCGATGCCGAGGGCGAGCGCCACGCGCGCCTTCGGCCCTCCGAGGTAGCCCGCCAGCAGCGCGCCCGCGCGCACCCACGTCGCGCCGCCGCCCGGAAACGCGTACCCGGTCCCCGCCTGGCCGGCCGGGCAGCGCGTCGTCAGCACGACCGGGAGGCCGGCCGCCATCGCTCGCTCGCACGCCGCGAGCAGGAGCGCGGAGGTGTTGCCGGATCCGGTCGCCTCGATGACGAAGCCGTCCGCGCCGGCGGCCAGCGCGGCGTCGACGAGCGAGCCATCCATCGCGACGTGAGCGGTGATGAGGTGGACCCGCTCCGCCGCCCGCTCCGTCGACACGCGACGGCGGCCGACGCGCCGGCGAAGCACGACGACTTGGTCGCCCTCGACCCGCCCAAGCGAACCCAGGTTCAGGCTCCGAAACGTGTCGAGCGCGCTCGCGTGGGTCTTCGTGACGTCGTCCGCCGCCTCGATCGTCGACGCGAGGACCACGACGACTCCCTGTCCGCGCAGGTCCGGCGACGCGGCGCACCGGACGGCGTCCCGGAGGTTCGCCGGCCCGTCGTAGCCATCGTCGCTCGCTGCCCGCATCGCCCCGGTCACGACCACCGGCTTCGGCGTGTCGAGCACGAGGTCGAGCAGGAAGCTCGTCTCCTCGATCGTGTCGGTGCCCTGGACAACGACCGCGCCGTCGACCTCCGGATTGTCAAGCGCGGCCCGAACCGCCGCCGCAAGGTCGAGCAGGGCCGGGAACGTGAAATGCGACGCGGGCGTCAGGCCGCGATCGATCGGCACGACCTCGGCGATCGCGTCGAGGCCCGGCACGAGGGCGAGGATCGCGGCGCCGTCGAGGGTCGGGACCCGGCCGCCGGCCGCGGCGTCGGTGCGCATCGAGATCGTCCCGCCGGTGAAGACGACGGCCACGCGGCTCATCGGTCGGTCGCGTCCCCGTCCCGGTCGTCGGTCGGGCTGGACTCGCTGTCGGCCGCCGGCTCCTCGCCGTTCCAGAGCGTCGGGCCTCCTGGCTCCTCGTGGCGCGCGGACCGTCTCGGGTGCGGGGCAGCCATCGGCGGCGTGGCGACAGGTGGCGTCGCGACAGGTGGCGTGGCGACCGGTGCCGGCCTCGACCGGTCGGGTTCGAGCTCGACCACCCCGAGCAGGGCAGTCTCCGCCGTCGAGCGCGACTCCGAGGGTCGGAGCGGACCCCGCCGCACGAACGACGCGACGCCGGACGCCCCGATGAGGGCCGCCACGACGATGATCACCGCGGTCGTGCCGACCAGGTCTGAGATCGGCCCGACGATGATGATCGGCAGGAAGCTCGCCACCGACACGAGCATGTTGAGCACGCCGAAGACGCGACCCCGGACGTCCTCGGGGATCTCCTCCTGGAGCTGGGTCTGTGCCGGGATCGCGACGACCGCGTAGGCGATCCCGGCGAAGAACGCGATGACGACGACGACCGCGAGGAGCGACGTGATCGCGGACAGGTCGAGCAGGCCGTTTGCGTCGTCCGCTCGCTGGAGGAAGCGGCTGATCGGGCCCGCGATCGACAGGATGGCGAGGAGGACCCCGAGGGCCATCATGCCCACCTCGATGACCCGCCGCCGCGGCAGGTAGCGGCCGTATGCGTTGAGCATGAGGATGCCCGTCACGAGCCCGGCGCCGAGCGGCAGGACGACGACGACGAAGTCCTTGGCCGCGAGCCCCAGCGTCTCCTGGGCGAAGTCCGGGCCGAGCACGCCGAGCACGCCGACGAGCGATGCGGCGATGCCGAGGTACACGAGCGACCAGCTGATGCCCGGGTTCGAGCGGATATAGGCAAGACCCTCGCGCAGCTGGGCGATCGTCGTCTCGACCGCCCGCTCCGCATCGGCCACGGCCTGGCCGGCGTGGACGCCCTCGTCGGTCACCGGCGGCGCCGACGGCAGGGTCCAGCAGAAGGCGGACGCGATGAAGTACAGGACGGCGACGAGGAGGATGAGCGCTTCCGGCCCGGCGATCGCCACGACGAAGGGCCCGAGGAGCGCGAACCCGAGGGCGAACGCCGCGTTGAGGGTGAGCGTGAAGACGCCGTTCGCGGCGAGGAGCTGCGAGCGCGGGACGAGCGTCGGAATCATCGACGCCTCGGCCGGCGAGAAGAACACGTTGACCGTCGAGACGAAAAAGTTGAGCAGGAGGATGAGCGGTACGTTGTCGCCGACGAAGAAGATCGCGACGAACGCGATCGCGCGAGTCACGTTCGTCGCGACGAGCACGAGCCGGCGGTCCATCCGGTCGACGTACACGCCGGCCAGGGCCGAGAACAGCACGGCCGGCACGAGGAACGTGAGGATGAGCACGCTGACGGCCGAGTTCGAGCGCGTCGTCGAGACGACGATGACGGTCAGTCCGTAGAGGACCATGTTGCCGCCGATCTGGGTCGCCGCCTGGGCGAGCCAGAGGAGCAGGAATGGCCGGTTTCCGAAGACTGCCAGCGCCCCCGGCCCGCCGTCTCCGGCGGGCGGCGCGGCGAGGCTCACGCGTCCGGGCCTGGACGGACCGACGGCTGGAGGGCGGCGGTGAGGGCCGGGTCGCCGCGCTCGACGAACCCGCGCAGGCGCGACTCGAGCGCACGACGCTCGAGGAGGACGTGGCGCCCGCAGCCGCGGCAGCGAAGGCCGATGTCTGCCCCCAGGCGGTCGACGAGCCAGTCCGAGCTGCCACACGGGTGCGAGCGTCGGAGCCGGACGATGTCGCCGATGAACAGCACCAGCGCGGGTCGGTCGGTCATTCGGCCCGACAGGGTATCAGAGGCGTGCTTGACCATGAGACGGGACCATCGTCCGGGTGGTGGCCGGGAGCTCCAATCGTTCGACCGGCGTGACGGTCAGCAACGCATCCGGGTACGTCGCTCCGAGCACGGCGATGACGCCGCCGACGCGGGTCAGCGATCCGGTCAGCGCCTGCGGGCTGCCGATCGCCCGGATCTCGTACGGGGCGTCGAGCCCGATGCCCCCGACGACAACCGCACCGGGCGCGCCGATGGCGGTGACACCCGGCACGACGCGCACGTCGCCGACCGCGAGCGCCTCGGCGCCCGCGTTGCGCAGCTCGTTGAGCAGGTCCTCGACGGCCGGTCCGTCGAGCGGCCCGTCGACGGTAATCGTGACGCCCGGCCCGTAGACCGGCTCGAGGCCGGTCCAGGCGCGGATCCGGGCGAGCTCCGTGCGCAGCTGGTCGACCGAGTCCTCGCCGCGCGACTGGTTCGATGCGATGGTCGTGAGCTCGCGTTCGAGCGTCCCGACTTCCGCCCGGAGCTGGTCGTTGCGTGCACTCAGGTTCGCGACGAGCAGGGTGAGCTCCTGCGCGGACAGGCCGGCGAGGCCCGGTCCGGCCTGCTGCGTCCGGAGCTGCACGACGACGAGCAGCCCGAGGACGAAGGCCACGGCGGTGATCGAGAGGCGGTTGCGCCAGCGACGCATCGGTCCTGGGCCTACGGTGACGGTGACGGGCTGGGGACGAGGACGCGGGCGTTGCGCAGCGCGATGGTCCCGGCAAACGCGGGGATGTCGACGCTCTCCGGCTCCGCGAGCGACACGCGGATCCCGAACGTCTCCGCCCGGGCACGGAAGAAGTCGGCAAAGCCGGGCTGCGCGCTGAGCCGGCTCCACAGGTCCGGCGGTCCGAGGGCGGTCACCGTGTACGGCTGGGCCTGGTAGGCCGAGTTGACGAGGATCGAGCCGCCGATGTCGATGATCGCCGTCGACCCGGTGACGCGCTCCTCGTTGATCGAGATGGCCTCCGCGCCCGCGAGCCACAGCTCCTCGACGACCGTCCGGACGTCCGCCGCGGAGACGATGTAGTCGGACTCGTTCGCACCGGGGGCGACGGGTTGGGTCGAGTCCTCGAGGCGGAGCACGATGCCGGTTCCGGTCAGGGGCAGGAGGCCCGCGGCGAGGCGCGCCTCCTCGAGCCGGTCGTTGAGCTGGCGGACGAGCGCGGCGGACCCCTCGCCCTGTTCCTGGAGTGCCTGGATCCGATCGCGGAGGTCAAGGATCTGGGCCTTGAGCGCGTCCTGCTGCGCCTGGAGGTCGAGCGCCGTCTCGACGAGCGGTGATCGCTGCTGGGTCGTGTAGCGGACCCTCGGCCCCTCTGCACTGAGCTGCGCCGCGATGAGGAAGCCCAGCGCGAGCAGGGCCACGAACAGCGTCACCTGCCAGCTCGGCAGGGCGCGGATGCGGCCGACGAGCGCGGTCATGCCCGCCTCCTGCGATCGGCGAGCAGCAGCCCGGCACCGATCACGAACACGGCGAGCGCGACGACGGCGAGGATGAGCCCGATGCCCGGACCGTCACTGCCTCCCGTCGGCGCAGCGGGGGCGACCGTCGGGCTCGGCCTATCGCTCGGAGCCCCCGGATCGGGCGAGCCGACCGGGTCCTCGTCCCAGCCGGGCGGCAGCGGACCGGCCGGCGCGGGGCGCGGCCCATAGGCGATCGGCTCGACCGCGCCGAGCTCGTCGCGCCAGGCGCGATCGAACGCGGTCATGTCGATCCCGATCGCGGCCTCGAACGCCTCGTCGTCCGAGACCCCGTCGGCATACGAACGGACGAGCCCGACGAGCGCGTCGCGGCCCCAGGTCCGGACGAGGAAGTCGACCGCGGACGCACTGACCGAGTAGGCAAGGAAGAACCGCTCGCGACTGGTCGGGAACTGTCCGATCAACCCGTCGAGCGGGATGAGCGTGCCGTCTGCCGCCGCCCGTTCCACGGCGCCGCGGTCGTCGTCCGTGTACCCCTCGGACAGGTAGACAGCGAGGCCCTCGTTGAGCCAGTGCGCCGGGTAGTGGTACGGGTTGTCGACGGCGGTGTCGAACACGAGGTGGACGAGCTCGTGCGGGATCACCGTCCCAACCCACGCGTCGTTGATCGCGTCCGGCCTGATGCGCGCGAACATCGTCCGCGTCTCCGGGATGGCGCGTCCCCCGACGTTCTCACGGCTGGCCGGCCCGAGCGCGTCGTAGAACGGCTCCGTGTCGGCGTAGACGAAGAAGTCGACCGGGTCGCCGAGTTCGACACCGAGCAGAGCGGCCGCTTCCTCGACCGCCGCCTCGCCGATCGCGAGGGCGCGCGCGCCGAACGCGTCGGTACCCTCGTACCAGTGGACGCGGACGACGTCGCCGCTCCGGGTTCGCCAGTCGAACCGGGTGTCGGCGTACGTCACCGAGGTCGACGGCCCGAGGTCGCTCGTGCCGTCGTCGTGGATCACCCGCCAGCGAGCGGTGAATCGGGTGTTCGGCGACACACTGCCGTCCGCGAGATCGATCCGGTGGCTGAGCGTGGTCCGACCGGCGACCGCGTCGAACTCGACCGTCGACACGAACGGCCCAAGCGCACCTGGCGTCTCGACGAGGATCTCCACCCGCTCCACGCCAGGCTCGATGGTCAGCGGCTGCGAGAAGACGATCGCCTCGCCGAACGTCGATCGCGCCGTCGGCGTTCCGAAGTCGGTCGCCGCCGCGGCGGTCGCGACGACGGGGGCAACGGGGGCGATCGACGCGGCGAGCGCGGCGACGAGCACGACGAGGATCGCCGCCGGACGGAGGAATCGGGCGCGCATCGTCACGACCCTGCCGCCCAGGCGAGCCCGGCGAGGCGGAGGTTGCCGAGCCCGTCCGGCAGGGCACCCAGGAGCCCGGCTCGCGACAGCGACCAGCTCTCGTCGTAGGCCAGCGGAACGAGCGGGACGTCGCGCTGCATGATCGCCTGCGCCTCGTCGAATCCGGCCGTGGCGTCCTCCGCTGTGGTGGCCGACAGGGCCCGCTCGAGCGCGGCGTCGAACTCCGGCGACGACCAGCGGCCGTTGTTGTTCGATTCGCCCGTCCGGAGCAGGACGCCGAGGAAGTCGTTGGCGCCCGGGTAGTCGGCCACCCAGGCGAGCGTCCACGCCGCCGGCGGATCGCTGTCGAGGCGGCCCGTCAGCGTCTCGAAGTCGACCGCTTCGAAGCGGAGCTCGATCGCCAGCTCGCGCTCCACCTCGGCGAGGATGGCGCCGAGATAGCCGCCGCCGGTCGACACGAGGGCAGTGTCCGGGAAGCCGCGCCCACCGGGGTAGCCGGCCTCCGCGAGGAGCCGTCGCGCCCGATCCGGATCGTGGACGGGCAGGAAGTCCGTCTCGCTGCGGCCCGGGATGCCGGGCGGGACGAGGCCGGTCGCCACCTCGCCGGCGTCGCCGAGGCGCACGATCCGCCGCCAGTCGACAGCCGCGCCGATCGCCTGGCGCACGCGGACGTCGTCGAACGGCGCCTCCTGGGTATCGAACGCGAGGTACGAGACCACCGGCGCGGTCTCCTCGCGCAGGTCCGGTCCGAGCGTCTCGTCGTAGCGGATCCACGGCGCGTCGATCGACGAGATCGGGGTGTAGTCGAGGTCGCCCGCCTCGTACGCCGCTACGATCGAGCGCCCGCCGAGATCGTTGACGAGGTCGATCGTGCCGATCGCCGGCCTTCCGGCCCAGTGCCGCTCGTTCGCCCGCAGAACGAGTCGATCCGCCTCGACGCCGTCGAGGACGTAGCCGCCGCTGCCCACAAAGTCCCGGGCCGCCGTGATGAGATCGGCCGGGAGGTCCTCCGGCACGACGGCGAAGGTCGTGCATGCCACGACGGACGGGAAGTCCGCGGCGGCCCGGACGAGATCCACCTCGATCGTGGACTCTCCGATCGCCCGGACGCCGACGTCCGCCGGGTCGCTCGTCCGGCCGGCCAGGTAGTCCCGGGCGCCGACGACGTCGAGCATGAGCGACGCGAGCGGCGACGGGGCACCCGGATCGATGACCCGCAGCCACGACCGGACGACGTCACTCGCGGTGAGCGGCGAGCCGTCCGAGAAGGTCAGGTTCGGTCGCAGCGTGAAGACGATCCGTCGCCCGCCGTCGAGGATCTCCCACGAGCGCGCGAGCGCCGGACGGACGGTCAGCGTCGCGTCGACCGCGGTGAGGGTCTCGTAGAGCTGGGCGATGACGAGCGAGCTGCCGGCGTCGCCCGATGCCGCGGGGTCGAGCGTCGACGGCGCCCCCATGAGGATGCGCGCCTCGTCGCCGGCACCCCGGGCGTCGCCGGGATCGTCGAGCGCAAGCCCGGCGGCGAGCAGGAGACCGGCGGTGACGAGGGCAACGATGCCGAGGCGGCCGCGGGCACCGAGCCGGCGGACCTCGGGGCGGAGCGCCCCTCCCCCGCTGTGATGCACGTCGCTCAGGGCCGACGCCACCAGTCGCCGGTCGGCTCGATCGGTCCCGCCGTCCCGGCGCGCCGGCCGAGTGAGCGCGCCTCGAACGGGCGCACGATCGGGGCGGGGATGCGGGGGTGGATCGTCCACGCATAGCCCTGCCCGGAGAAGCCCGCGAGCAGCGCGACGATGCAGACCCAGCGACGCATGGCCGGAGTATAGGCGGGCAGGAAGTGAGGCCTCGCCGAGCCACACCGCCGGGGGAACGATGTCATGCGGGCGAGGCCTCTGGCGACATAACGACCCGGCGGGCGAATCGTTAGGGCGGCGCGACGAGATTCGAATCCCGGACCGCCCGCTACGATGGCCGCGGTGACCCTGCGCCTTCGCAACACGCTCGCCCGACGGGTCGAGGCCGTCGAACCGCTCGAGCCCGGGCGGGTCCGGATGTACACGTGCGGGCCGACGGTCTACCGCTACGCCCACGTCGGGAACCTGCGCAGCTACCTGCTCGCCGATCTCATCCGGCGGGTGTTGCTCTACCACGGCATCGAGGTTCTCCACGTCAAGAACATCACGGACGTGGGGCATTTGCGGGACGAGCGGTTCGACCGTGGCGAGGACCGGATGCTCGTGGCGGCGGGCCTCGAGCACAAGTCGCCGGCGGAGATCGCGCGAGCCTACGAGGCCGCCTTCCATGACGACGAGGCGGCGGTCAACATCCTGCCCGCCCACGTCTTTCCGCGCGCGACGGAGCACATCCCCGAGATGGTGGCGCTCGCCGAACGCCTCGTCGACGCCGGACACGCGTATGTCAGCGAGGCCGGCAACGTCTACTACGCGGTCGCGTCCTTTCCCGGTTACGGCGCCCTGTCCGGCAACGCGCTCGACGACCTGCGGGCCGGCCATCGCGGTGACGTCGAGCCGGACAAGCGCGACCCGGCGGACTTCGCGCTGTGGAAGGCGGCCGGCGAGGGCCGCCTGCTCAAGTGGCCGACGCCGCGCTGGGGCGAGGGCTTTCCCGGCTGGCACCTCGAGTGCTCCGCGATGGCCCTCCGCCACCTCGGCGAGCGGTTCGACATCCACACCGGCGGGATCGACAACGTGTTCCCGCATCACGAGGACGAGATCGCCCAGTCGGCTCCGCTCGTCGGCGGGCCGCCGGCTCGCCACTGGGTGCATGGCGAGCACCTGCTCATGGGCGGGCTCAAGATGGCGAAATCGGCCGGCAACTTCATCCGGATCACCGATCTCGCGGCCGACGGGGTTGACCCGCTTGCCTTCCGGTACCTCGCGCTCGGCACCCGCTACGGCCGAAAACTGAACCTGACCGACGCGTCCGTGCGCGCGGCGGCCGCCGGGCTGGAGTCCCTCCGGCGGAGTCTCCGACGCCTGGGTCCGCCGCCGGTCGGCGGAGCGTATGCTCCCCCACCGCGGATCGACGCACCGGCCGCCGACGGCGCCCGGGGAACCGACCGCGCCCACGCTCCGCTCGCGCCCCTGTCGCCGCTGGGTCACGAGCTCCACGACCGGTTCGTCGCCGCGCTCGACGACGACCTCGACCTGCCGGTGGCGCTGGCCGTCGTCCGGGCGATGCTTCGGGCGCCGTTCGACGCGGACGAGCGCCGCTGGCTC
>DASTOB010000105.1:0-11418 GCA_035720425.1 Candidatus Limnocylindrales bacterium | reverse complement strand
CGGCGTCGGCGAGCGCAGCCGCGAGGGCAATGACCTGATCGCGGAGATGACCGAATCGGGCGTCATCGCCAAGACGGCGTTCGTGTTCGGCCAGATGAACGAGCCGCCCGGCGCCCGTCAGCGCGTCGGCCTGACCGGGCTGACGATGGCCGAATACTTCCGTGACGAGGAGGGCCGCGACGTCCTCCTGTTCATCGACAACATCTTCCGCTTCACCCAGGCCGGATCGGAGGTGTCCGCCCTGCTCGGCCGGATGCCGTCGGCGGTCGGCTACCAGCCGAACCTGGCCACCGAGATGGCCGCCCTCCAGGAGCGGATCACGTCGACGAAGAAGGGCTCGATCACCTCCCTCCAGGCGGTCTTCGTGCCGGCCGATGACTACACGGACCCGGCGCCGGCGACGACGTTCGCCCACCTCGACTCGACGATCCGCCTCGAGCGCTCGATCGCGGAGCTCGGCATCTACCCGGCGGTCGACCCGCTCACCTCGACGTCGCGCGTCCTCGACCCGCTCGTCGTCGGCCAGGAGCACTACGACGTCGCGCGCGAGACGCAGCGCGTCCTCCAGCGCTACCGCGACCTCCAGGACATCATCGCCATCCTCGGCATCGACGAGCTGTCCGAGGAGGACAAGGCGACCGTCGCGCGTGCGCGCCGGCTCCAGCGGTTCATGAGCCAGCCGTTCTTCGTCGCCGAGGTGTTCACCGGCCGATCCGGCGTGTACGTCCCGATCAAGGACACGGTCGCCTCGTTCAAAGAGATCCTCGAGGGCAACACGGACACGCTCCCGGAGCAGGCGTTCTTCCTGGCCG
Source organism: Candidatus Limnocylindrales bacterium (assembly GCA_035720425.1). GTDB lineage: Bacteria > Chloroflexota > Limnocylindria > Limnocylindrales > CSP1-4 > DASTOB01. Next base: position 10,606 of record DASTOB010000105.1, on the reverse strand, counting down.
GCACGATCGACGACGTTCGCGCCAACGCCGAGAAGCTGGCGGGATAGGGCCGATGCCGCTCCAGCTCGAGATCGTCACCCCGGAACGGCTCGCCTACGCCGACGAGGTCGACAGCGTCCAGCTCCCGGGGGTCGAGGGCGAGCTCGGCGTGCTGCCCCACCATGCGCCGCTCGTGTCGATGCTCGGCGTCGGCGAGCTGCGCATCCGCAAGGGCGGCGTCGAGGAGTCGTTCGCGATCGTCGGCGGCTTCCTCCAGGTGCGCCCGGACAAGGTCGTGGTCATGGCGGAGACGGCCGACCTCGCCGCGGAGATCGACCTCGAGCGCGCCGAGGAGGCCCGACGCGAGGCGCAGCGCGCGCTCGAGAGCGGTTACCACGAGGGCGCCGACCTGAGCGCCGCCCGCGCCGCCCTCCAGCAGGCACTGCTGCGAATCCGCGTCGCGGAGCGCCGCCACCGAGAAGGCCGCCGTCGGTAGGGAGTGGCGAATACAACGGGATCGCCGCGATGGCGGCCGCCGGCCGCGTTGCCCACTGCGCCCGCTCGCTCACGCACGCTAGAGTGCGCTCGCGATCGTGCTCGCGGGCGCCTTGCCATCGACCACCCTCGCGGCGACTTCGCTGATCCTGAGAGGCGACTTCTTGGCTGACGCCAGACCGTTTCACTGGGAATACCACCCGGAGCCCGTCCAGCGCGAGGTCTTCCTCGTCGAGGGCGGTCGCCCGTTGACCGGCACCGTGCCGATCAGCGGCGCGAAGAACGCCGCCCTCAAGATGTTCGCCGCGGCCACGCTGACCGGCGAGCGCTGCCGGTTCACGAACGTGCCGGAGATCGAGGACGTCCGGGTCATGGCGGAGACGCTCGCCGACCTCGGCGTCGTCGTCGAGCATCCCGCGCCGAACGTCTACGAGGTCGCCTCGGGCGACGTCGAGTGGCTGTTCGTGCCGCTCGAGGCGGCGGCCAAGATGCGCGCGAGCTTCATGCTCCTCGGCCCGCTTCTGTCCCGCTTCGGCCGGGTCATCATCAGCAACCCCGGCGGTGACCGGATCGGGCGTCGGCCGGTCGACCTCCACGTCGACGCGATGCGCACGCTCGGCGCCCAGATCGACTACCGCAACGGCTACTACTTCGCGACCGCTCCGGGCCGGCTCCGCGGCGGGGAGGTGCGCTTCCCGTTCGTGTCGGTCATGGGCACGGAGAACGCCATGCTCGCCGCGACGCTCGCCGACGGCCACACGGTCATCCGGCCGGCGGCGCAGGAGCCGGAGGTCGACGACCTCATCGCCTTCCTGCGCAAGATGGGCGCGGAGGTGGAGCGGACCTATCCGGACACGATCGAGGTCCAGGGCCGCCGGCGCCTGCGCGGCGCGGAGCACCACGTCGTGCCGGACCGGATCGAGGCGGGCACGTTCGTCGTCGCGGCGGCGGTCACCGGTGGCCGGGTCACCCTCGAGGGCGCACCGTGCGACCATCTCGGGGCGTTCCTTGACGTGCTGTCGGAGACCGGCCTGTCCGTCCACTGCGAGGGCGACCGGATCGAGGTCGACGCGACGACCGTCGGTCCGGGGGAATTCCGGCCGCGCGATGTCGAGACGGCGCCGTACCCGGGGTTCGCGACCGACCTCCAGCCGCCGACGTGCGTCCTGCTCACCCAGGCGCGCGGCCAGTCATCCGTCCATGAGGCGATCTTCGAGGATCGCCTCGAGTGGCTGACGGAGCTGCGCCGGATGGGCGCTGTCGTCGACATCGCGGACCCGCACCATGCGATCATCGGCGGCCCGGCCCGGCTGCGCGGCGCGGACGTCGAGATCGGCGACCTGCGGGCCGGCGCCTCGCTCATCCTGGCCGCCCTCGCCGCGGACGGCGCCTCGACGATCCACGGCGCGCACCACGTTCATCGGGGGTATGAGAACATCGAACGCAAGTTCCTCGATCTTGGCGCCAGGATCGAGCGCGCCGCAGAAGGGACATCCTCCACCCGCCCATGAAGATCGGTATCGACCTCGGCACGGCCAACGTCCTCGTCTACGTCAAGGGCAAGGGCATCGTCATCCAGGAGCCATCCGTCGTCGCCGTCTCGGCCGACCACCGCATCGTCGCGGTCGGCGAGGAGGCGCGCGAGATGATCGGCCGCACGCCCGGCAACATCGAGGCCATCCGGCCGATGAAGGACGGCGTCATCGCGGACTACGTCATCACCGAGGCGATGCTCCGCTTCTTCATCGCCAAGGCGATGAAGGGCCGGATCGGCTTCACCCGCCCGGACGTCATGATCAGCGTGCCCGCGGGGGTCACCTCGGTCGAGAAGCGGGCCGTTCGCGACGCCGCGCTGAAGGCAGGCGCGAAAGAGGCGTTCCTCATCGAGGAGCCGCTCGCCGCCGCGATCGGCGCGAACGTGCCGATCAGCGGGCCGTCCGGGAACATGGTCATCGACATCGGGGGCGGGACGAGCGAGATCGCGGTCATCGCGCTCGGCGGCATCGTCGTGTCGCACTCGCTGCGGGTCGGCGGCAACAAGTTCGACGAGTCGATCCAGTCGTACATCCGCAAGAAGTACAACCTGCTCGTCGGCGATCGGACCGCCGAGGAGGTCAAGATCCAGATCGGCACGGCCCTGCCGCTCGAGCGCGAGCTGTCGATGGACGTCCGCGGCCGTGACCTCATCGCCGGCCTGCCGCGGACGATCCCGATCACGTCGTCGGAGGTCATGGAGGCGTGCGAGGCGCCGCTCCAGCAGCTCGTGGCCGCCGTTCGGACGGTCCTCGAGCAGACGCCGCCGGAGCTCTCGTCGGACATCATCGACAAGGGCATGGTCATGTCCGGCGGCGGGGCGCTGCTGCGCAACATCGACAAGCTGCTCACCCAGGTCACCGGCGTGCCGTGCCACGTCGCGGAGAATCCGCTCAACTGCGTGGCCCTGGGAACCGGCCTCGCCCTCGAGCACTTCGACTTCTTCAAGAAGTCGCTCGTCCAGTCCATCTGATTCGGTGGCCGCGGGGCGGGGGCAGCGTGCGTTCATCGACCTCCACTGCCACACGAACGCGTCGTTCGACTCGCTGTCCTCGCCGGCCGACGTGGTCCGCGCCGCCGCTGCTCGCGGACTGACCCACCTCGCGATCACCGATCACGACCGAATCGACGGGGCGCTTGCCGCGCGCGACGCGGCGCCGGCCGGGTTGACCGTCATCGTCGGCGAGGAGATCCGGACGGCCGACGGTGACCTCATCGCGGTCTTCCTCGAGCGGCCGATACCGCCGGGCCTGCCAGCGTCCGATGCGATCGCCGCGGCCCGGGAGCAGGGCGGCCTCGTCGGCATCCCGCATCCGTTCGACCGATTTCGCGGGTCGCTCGGGCGGGATGGCGACCGGGCAGCGGCGCTCGACGCGCTCGCGCCGCTCGTCGACTGGGTCGAGGCGTACAACGCGCGCATCGTCGGCGGGGCGGGGAACGAGCGGGCGGCCGAACTCGCGGCGCGGCACGGCCTGCCCGGCGTGGCGGTGTCCGACGCGCACTCGATCGTCGAGGTCGCCGTCGCGTACACGGCGATGAGCGGTGACCCGGCGACGGCCGACGGCCTGCGGGCCGCGCTCGCGTCGGCGGAGCTCGTGCCGGGCCGGGCATCGTACGTGGTACGGGCGTTCACGCCGGTGGCGAAGGCCGTCCAGCGCCTGCGCGGGAACCGGCGGGTGCGGCCATCGGTGGACGTGGGCCGATGACGGAACAGCCGACGACGGGCGGGCTGCCACCCGATCGGGATGCCTCGGCCGAGGGCGAGGCGGTCGTCGGGCGCGAGGCGGTCGCCGAGGGCGAGGTTTCGGCCGAACAGATCTCGCTTGGCCGGCGCCTGCGCCAGCCCCGGACGATCCTGTCGCTCGTCCTGCCGATCGTCATCCTCGTGCTCATTTTCCGGGTCGCCCTCAACATCGAGGTCGGCGAGATCGCCGCCGGCATCTCGCGCGCGAATCCGCTCCTGCTCCTCGCCGCGTTCGGCGTGTTCTACCTCGGGTTCCCGCTGCGCGGCCTGCGCTGGATGCTCCTGCTGCGCGGATCCGGCTACCGCCTCGGCGTCCGCGACGCGACGGAGATCATCTTCCTGTCGTGGCTCGTGAACTGCCTCGTGCCGGCCAAGCTCGGCGACATCTATCGGGCGTACCTGCTCAAGATCAACAGCACGGTCTCGCTCAGCCGGACGTTCGGGACGGTGTTCATCGAGCGGGTCCTCGACCTGTTCGCCATCGCCACGCTCGGCCTCGCGGCGGGCTTCTGGTCGTTCCGAACCGGGCTCCCCGCGGCGATCCAGGTCGTCTTCGGGATCGGCGTCGGGGTCGTCCTCGCGCTGGCCGCGGGCCTGCTCACGCTGCGCAACCTTGGTCGGCGGATCCTCGTGCGCCTGCCGCTGCCGGCGCGCGTGCTCGAGTTCTACGATCGGTTCGAGGAGGGTGTGTTCGGGGCCGTGGGGCTCCGGGCTCTGCCGCGGCTCGTCGTCGTGACCGGCCTCGTCTGGACGACCGAGGCGATGCGCCTGTACCTCGTCGTCGAGGCGCTCGACCTGCCGGACGTCTCGCTCGGCATCTCCGGGGCGTTCTTCGTGGCGCTCATCGGGTCGCTACTCACCGCCGTGCCGCTCAGCCCCGCCGGGCTCGGCATCGTCGAGGCCGGCGTCGTCGGCGTCCTCACGCTCGCCTACGGTGTCTCGCTGACCGAGGCGACGACGATCGCGCTCGTCGACCGCGTGATCAGCGTGCTGTCGGTCATCGCGCTCGGCTCGATTGCCTACGCCGTATCGTCGAAGCGCCGCGGCGGGGCCGTGCTCGGTTCGCCGGTCGAACCGGCGGGTTCGGTGGGCCCGGCCGGGTAGCGTCGGACTGCCCCGAGGGCCGCTCCGCGTTCTTCCCTGAGGAACGAGCCCGGCCATTTGGACCCGCTCCGGGCCGGCGAACACGACGATCGTCCTTCAGCAAAGGACAGCGTGCAGGGGTCCCTGGCGATACGAGCGCCGGAACCAGCGGATCGTTCCTCGTGGAGCAACGCCGGCGATGCGGGGGTCGCATGCAATGCCGACATGTCCCGGCTGGGGCATGATGGCGGTGTACGCGGGCCGTGCCAGCTCCAGCCGGTGCCGCCAGCGTTGCCCGCGCCGCCCTCGCGCATCGGCCGTTGCCCTTCGCGCATTCGGCCGCCTCCGCCGCCCTCGCGCATTCGGCCGCCCCCGCCGCCCCGCTCGTCGTGCTCCGGCACCGGCATCCGCATCGGCCGCGCCGTTCGTACCACCTCGTATCGGCGCGCTCCGATCGAACGTCCCCACCGGAGCGCGCCGAACCGCACCGATCCACCCGGCTCGCCCGCGCCGACCGGCGGCCTGCCGGAGTACCAACGGGTGATACAGGGCCACATGAACGTTCGGGATAGTGCAGTCACGCGGAGACCCACCGCGGGTGCCACGCACGGAGCGCCCAGCCAGATCATGACCACCCAGAACGGTCGAGCGTTCAACGAGTGGCTGCGAGCCCAGCTCAAGGCCAAGAAGATGTCCCAGCGGCAGCTCGCCCAGCAGTCCGGCGTCGATCACTCGACGATCTCGCGACTGATCCGCGGCGATCGGATGCCGTCGCTGGGCACCGCCACGAAGCTGGCCCGCGGCCTGCGCGAGCTGCGCGACGACGCGGACACCCCGCAGTACCTGGGCCTTGTCGCGGCCGGCGCGAGCAACCCGACCGCCCGCGTCGAATACGCCCTGCGGGCCGACGAGCTGCTCACCGAGGCGCAGGTCCGCCAGATCATGGAGTACTACCTCGCCGTTCGGATGCGCCGCTTCGGGCGCGCGTTCCAGCCGAACGAGCCGACGGACCGGTCGGCCGACCGGAGCGGGACGAGCCACGGTCAGGGCGGCCATGGGCCTGTCACGCACGGGCAGTCCGCCACGGGCCCGACGGCGATGACGCCGCGCTACGGCACCGCCGGCGCGATGACCGGGACGATCCGCCCGATGGCGGCGACCGTCCGCCCACTCACCACCGTGCGCCCGATGAGCAGCGGATCGCGCCAGCTGGGCCCGGCCCCGCGCTCGATCGGCCGGACCCCCGGCCGGGAATCGGGGCGCTACTAGATCATTCTCCAGGGCACGACCCGGATCGCCCTCCACGTCCGGGTCTCGGGGACAGCGAACGCCGGCCTCTGGGGGGCCGGCGTTCGCACTTTGTTCGGGGTGGACGTTCCGAATTCGTACGCTCCGGGAGCCGGTCCCCGTCCCCCGCCTCGCTACGAGATCGGACTACGAGATCGGACTACGAGATCGGACTACGAGATCGGAGTGGGCGGCTCTGAACTGTGTCCGCTTCCGGGGACGTACGACTTCGGAGCGCTCCGGAGCGGACGGTGGTCGCCGCCACGTGCAGCGCGCCTACTCGTCGCGGCCGAGGTAGACGGACACGGACGTCCGCGGCGAGACGTCGAAGCGGTCGACGAGCACGGCGAACCGGCCGGGCGGCCCCACCGCCGCATCCTCCGCCGGGCCGCCGCATGCGGCCCCGATCGCTGCCTCGAACAGTCGGTCGCAGACGACTACGAGCGCCCCGGCCTGGGCCGCAGGGACGATCGCGACACCGCGGTCGACGAGCGGGAACCCGATCGCGTCGGCCGGCTTCAGCTCCGGCAGGCCGAGCAGCGCGACCGGTCGGTCGCCGACCCAGCCCCCGATCCGGTCGGCCGCGTCGCGGGCCGCCGGCCAGCCCTCGTCGGGCGCGACCGGTGGCGGCAAGCGCAGGATGTTGAACGTGACGAGGGCGCCGACCCCGATCGCCGCCGCGCCGCGCGCCAGCGTCCGGAGCGACCGATCGCGATCGCCCCCGGCTCGCCACAGAGCACCAGCCCCCATACCGACGACGACGAATACGAGCGGATCGAGGAACGAGTGGTAGTGGTCGTTCGGCAGGCCCGGTGTGACGGTCGCGAGGCTCGGAGCCGCCAGCGCGAGGACGATCGTGCTCCATGCGAGCGTCGCCGCCATCCAGCGGGCCGCCGTCCGCTCCGACCCCTTCGCCGCCCGTGACCGCCAGGCGAGGATCGCGATGACCGCCGCCGACGCGACGACCGCGGCGACGAGCGCGTCGGTCACGAGCCCCGTCAGCGGCCACGAGAGCCCGCGGATCCCGACGAACAGGATGCGGGCGAGCGGATCGAGCGCGACCGGTTCGCCCCCGTCGCGGAGGTAGGCGAGAAGCGCCTGTGTCTCCGAGAAGCCCGTCGTCAGCTCGTTGACGACGAGCGGCGTGTACGCGACGACGAGGAGGACCGCCAGTCCGCCGAGCCCCGCCCGCAGGACGGCGGCCCGCTCCGGACCGGTTGGGCGGCGGCGGGCATCGGCCACCAGCACCGCGACGACCGGGGGGAGCAGCACGACGCCAAGCACGTGCAACTGCATCGTAACGACGACGCCGGCAAAGGCGAGCAGCCACCATCGGGCCCGCCGCGTGGCCCACGCGCGCCACATCCCGGCGAGGGCGAGTGCGCTCGCGAGCGGGATGAGGTTCGGGTTCCAGATGAACGTCGACTCCTCGATCGCCGTAACCGATACCGTCATGGCGAGTCCCGCTACAAAGCCCGCGACGGACCCACCGAGGAACCGACCGACCCACCACGTGACGCCGACCGCGGCCACGCCGGCCATTGCGATCGCGCCGACGACCACCTCCGGGGCGGCGCCCCCGAGTGCCGCGGCCGGAGCGAGCAGGTAGTAGTACCAGGCGCCGTGGTGGACGTCGCCGATCGAAGTCGGTGGCCCCAGGAGCGGGACCTGCCCGTCCACGACGAAAGCGCGCAGGACGAGCATGTCGTGCCCCTGGTCCGCGTCCCACGTTCCGCGGGTCGGCAGGTCGGCGAGCCGGAGCACGGCCGCAAGGGCGAGCAGCCCCACGAGTACCCATCGGTCGTCGCGCACACACGCCGGGAGTCGGGCCACGGTCAGACCGCCTCGGGCGCGGCGGAGCGCGATCGGCTGCCACGCACGGACATCGCGCCCGGCGGCAATGGCTCCAACGGCCGACCCTCGGCGAGCGCGAGCGCGCGTGCGACGTTGACCGCGTCGTAGCCCTCGTCCATGCCCGGCGTCTCGAGGTACGTCGGCACGCCGGCGAGGAGCGGGTGGGTGAGGACGTGCGCCATGCCGCGTTCGCCGATCCCGCCGGCGCCGATGTGCTCATGACGGTCCGTCCGGGAACCGAGCGGTGACTTCGAGTCGTTGAGGTGGACCATCGCGAGCCGGCCGAGGCCGATGCGCCGGTCGAACGCCTCGAGGAGCGTGTCTGTCACGGCCGGATCGGACAGGTCGTGCCCGGCACCCCACAGGTGCGCGGTGTCGAGGCAGAACCCGACGCGCTCGTCGGGCACCCCGCGGGCGGCGATCGCTCCGGCGATGTCGGCCAGCTCGTCGACCGTCGTCCCGACGCCGAAGCCCGCCCCGGCCGAGTTCTCGAGCACGAGCCTGGCGGCCCCCGCGCCGCCGTCCACCTCGGCGAGCACGTTCGCGACCGCCTCGGCCAGGCGGGCGATCCCACCCTGCGGCGAGGTCCCCCGGTGGGATCCCGTGTGGACGTTGACGAACGACGCCGCGTAGCCGGGCGCCGCCCGGAGCTCCTCCGCGAGAAGGCCGATGGAGCCGGCGGTGAACTCCGGGTTCACGCCGGCGAGGTTGATGAGATACGAGGCGTGGATCGCCACCGGGCCGATGTCGAGCTCCGCCAGCCGCGCCCGAAACGCAGGTAGCTCGTCGGGCGGTGCCGCGCGGCGCTTCCACGCCGTCGGGTTGTCGCCGAACACCTGGAGTGCGCTCGCGCCGATCTCGTGCGCGCGGTCGACCGCTTTGACCATGCCGGCGCCGAGCGGCAGGTGGGCGCCCAGCCGGCGACCGTTGGGAAGCATCGCCGGAATCCTACGCGTGGAATCATTCGGTCGTGGACCGGATCGTCGATCACCAGGCTGATGGCCCGCGCGGTCGCGACGTCGATCGCCACCTCGATCGTCAGCTCGTGCTCGTGCTCAAGGCGCTGTCGGACCCGTCCCGGCTGCGGATCGTCGGGTTGATCGCGGAGCGCGGCCGGACGGTGGAGGAGCTCGCGGCGCTCGTGCGGCTCACCCCGCGCGTCGTCGCTCGTCACCTTGACCTGCTCGTGGCCGCGCGTCTCGTCGAGGCGCGGCCGGGTCCGCGCCCGATCACGTACACGCTGCGGGTCGACACGCTCCACGAGATCGGGCGGTCGATCGCGGAGCTCGAGGGCGCCGCGGAGGCCCGACAGGCGGCCGCGGACCTCGCCGCGGGGCGGGATCCCGAGGAAGCGAAGGTCCTTCGGGCGTTCATCGCCGACGGCCGGCTCACGTCGATCCCGGCGCAGGAGCGGAAGCGATCGGTCGTCCTGCGCTACCTGCGCGACGAGGTGTTCACGGAGGATCGCGGCTACCCGGAGAAGGAGGTCAACCAGCGCCTCGCGCTGTTCCACCCGGACGTCGCGTCGCTGCGCCGCTACATGGTCGACGGCGGGCTCGTGACGCGCGAAGCCGGGGTGTATCGGCGGGCGCTCTGAGGCGGGCGGTTGGACGGAGAGTCGAGCGGCGTGTCGGTCGCGCGCAAGGTCGCGAGCGGCCGGGGTGCGGCTCCTCCCCCGTTGGCCGCGGTTGCTAGCGCGCCCGGCGAGAGAGCCCGGTCGTGTATTCGCCGCCGACGATCGGCTCGATGAGGCCGAAATCGCCGTCGCCGCGCCGGTAGAGGACGCTCACCCGCTCCGACTCCGCGTTGACGAAGACGAAGAACTCGTGGCCCAGCTCCTCCATGCGGGCGAGCGCGTCCTCCTCGAACATCGGCTCGATCGAGAAGCGCTTGACCTTCACGATTCGTCGGTCGCGGGTGGGCTCGGCGGTGCCGTCGGCGATGCGCCGGAGGATCTGCTTCTCCTGCTCGGGCCGGGCGCGGAGGCGGGGCTTCTCCTTGAAATCGACCGCCCGACGCTCCAGCTTGTCGACGACTTCGTCGATGCCCACCTCGTGGGTCGTGCCGGCTGCGTGGCCCTTGAGCGTCCGACCGTCGATGACGAGCGACACGTCGACGAGGTGGGAATCCGCGGCGCTCCGATGATGCTCGACCGACAGCTCGACGATTGCATCCGTCCGATCATCGACGAGGCGGTCGATCCGCTTCAGCTTCCGCTCGGCGTAGGCGCGGACCCTCGCGGGCACCTCGATGTTCTTGCCCTTGACGATCGTCCTCACGGGAAACCTCCTGTCACGGAAACCTCCACCTCGCGGCGTCGTGGGCCCTTCGAGTATAGCCGTGGCCCCGCGGGCGGCCGACTGCCGTTCGGCCCGTTCGCGCCCCGTCGGCGCCGTTCGCGCCCCTCTCGCTCGGGTCCCCATCGACCCGTGGGCCCCCCCAACTTTCTATCTATTCGTGCCATGACTCGCTGGCGCGGTCTCGCGGCCGGATTTCGGGTCACGGACCGCTGATCGGTCGAATCGAGCCGTCCCACGAGCAGATTCGGCAGGAATCGAGGGTTCGCGGCCGTCGTCGGCGCCGAGTTCGTGTCCGCTATTCGTGCCACGAATGGATGAGAAGTTGCGGACG
>DASTOB010000104.1:0-4677 GCA_035720425.1 Candidatus Limnocylindrales bacterium | reverse complement strand
CAAGCTCCACCCGCCGCTCGGCACGCCGTCCGGTCGGACGTTCGGCGATCTGCTCGAGTCGATCGGGCCGCGCCGGGCGGACCTGCTCCGGCGCTGGTTCGGCGCCCTGGGCGTGGCGGAGCCGGCGCTCGACGGGCCGCTCGACGTGGAGGACGAGGAGCTGCTCCGGACGCAGGCGACGATCCTCGGCGACCTGCCGGACCCCCGGTTCGGCCTGCGCGTCGCGCGATTCCAGGGCTCCGCCGCGCACCGGGTTGCCGAGGCGGCTCTGTCGGTCTACGCGGAGTCGCTCGCAGAACTGCCGGTCGATGCCGCCGGACTCCCGCTCCAGGAGACGTGGGAGACGTATCTCGAGCCGTGGACCCGGCTCGCCCGCTACGCCGCCGCGACGACGGGCTGGGTGCAGGGCCGACACCTCTCGTCCGCGATCGACGCGTATAGCGTGAGCGAGACGGAGCGGTTCCTCGAGCGAAGCGGGTACGTCCCGGAGCGAGAGGACGAGCCGCCGGCGGTCGCGTTCGTCGACATCGCCGGCTTCACCCGTCTCTCGGAGGAACGCGGTGACGACGTCGCGGCGGGTGTGGCATCGGCCTTCGCCGACCTCGCCGATCGGGCGGCGGCCGCGCGCGGCGGGCGCGTCGTCAAGCTGCTCGGCGACGGCGCGCTCCTCCGGTTCGACGACGCGATGATGGCCGTCGACGCGTCGCTCGACCTGCTCGCCGGGATGCCCGCGGCCGGCCTCCCGCCGGGACATGCCGGCGTGGCGGAGGGGCCGATCGTGGCGCGCGACGGCGACCTCTTTGGCCGAACCGTCAACCTCGCCGCGCGCATCTCCGACATCGCCGTGGCCGGCGAGCTCCTCGCCCCGGCCGACGTCGGCGCCCGCGCCGGCGGCGCCGGTTACCTCGTCTCGCCGCGGGGTCCGTTCCGCCTGCACGGAGTGGGCGAGCCGGTCGACCTCGTCGAGGTGCGCCGGCGATAGCGGGCTCGGACTGCCCGTTGTTCTACTCAGCGCAACGAATCGCGCATTCGGCGCCAATACAACTCGCGGTCTGCGCACTTCATTCTTCGTCGGGCAACAACCCGCGTGATCGTCGCCGGCGACGACGCCGGTTTCACCGATTCGTTGCTCGCTACAGAACGCACCGGCCCGTGCGGTCCGAGGATCGCGGCCCTCCGCCCGTGACCGATCGCTCTGCCGTGCCTCAGCCCGCGGGCAGCGCCACGACGAACCGGCTTCCACCGTAGCCGTTCGGCTCGATCCAGACACGTCCGCCCATCGCGTCCATGAGTCGCCGCGCCGCGAACAGCCCGATCCCGGACCCGCGCCCCCGACCTTCGATCCGGACGAACGGTTCGAACACTGTCTCCCATTCCTCGATCGGGATGCCCGGGCCGTCGTCGGTCACGTAGACCTGGACCTCGGCGCCCTCGCGCCACAGCCCGATGCTCACCCCGTCGCCGGGCGGCGCGTACTTCGCCTCGTTTTCGAGGAGCTGCTCGAGGACCTGGCGGAACCGGGCGTCGTCGCCGATCGCGACGTGCGTGTCGGGCGGGGGCGTCCAGCGGATCGGGTGCGGCCGAAGGAGGAGCCGAAGCGTCTCGACGGTCTCGCGGACCGCCAGGACTGGGTCGAACGGTTCGCGCGCGAGCCCCGTCAGGCCCTCGCCGCGAACCGACGCGAGGATCGAATCGACGAGCCGATCGAGGCGCGAGACCTGGTCGAGCGCGGCTGCGCCCCACTCGCGGGTCGTGATCGAATCGGCCGTCGGCGTGTCAGCCAGCGCCGCCTCGGTGAGCAGGTCGATGTACGCCCGAACCACCGCGAGCGGCGTCCGCAGCTCGTGCGTCACGACCGACATCAACTCCGCCCGTGCGGTGTCGAGCGCGGTGAGCGTGGCCAGTCGGCCCTCGACCTCCGCCGTCAGGCGGCCCTTCTCGACGATGCCCGCGAGCAGCGCGCCGATCGTGCGGAGGAAGCTCACCTCGTCGGGGCGGAAGCGCCGGATCGCCGTCGTCTGCACGTTCAGCGCACCGACGACCCGGTCGTGCCACAGGAGCGGCATCGACAGCATCGCGTGGAGGCCCTCGAGGTCGAAGCCACGGACCCACGAGAAGCGCGGGTCGGTGGTGACGTCAGGCGATTGGATCGGCCGGCGGCGACGAGCGGCGAGTCCGGTAATCCCCTCGCCGAAGGCAAGGCTCACCCGGCCGACCTGGCTCCGATCGAGCCCGTTCGTCGCGGCCAGGGTCAGGCGCTGCTCCTCGCGGTCGGCCAGGTAGAACGAGCAGACCTCGACGCCCATCGCCTCGGTCGTGCCGTCGACGATCGTGCGCATGAGCTCGTCCCAGTCCCGGGCGAGCGTCGCGAGCTGCGCGATTTCGTGGAGGAACGCGAGCTCGCGGAGTCGCCGGGCGGCGCGGTCCGGCCGAACCGGGGGGTTGGCGATCACGACCTCATCGGGCATGGCCCGATGATCGCCGATGCTCCGGCGCGGCGCTCGCCCTCGTCCCCGTCCCCGCCGCTCGCCCCACGGCTGAACGCGACGTGTCGGCCCCGTTCCGCGTCCCGTTCACCCGCCCCACGGCTGAACGCGACACCCCGGACCCCGACCGCGTCCCGTTCACCCGCCCCACGGCTGAACGCGACACCCCGGACCCCGACCGCGTCCCGTTCACCCGCCCCACGGCTGACCGCGACACCCCGGACCCCGACCGCGTCCCGTTCACCCGCCCCACGGCTGAACGCGCCGTGAACCGCGCCGTGACCGCGCCGTGCCCGCGCCGTGCCCCGCGCGGACCCTAGTCAGACCCGCCCGCTAACCGCCTCCCCAGCGGGCCGGCGGTGCACCCCGTCCCGCGTCGGACGCCGCCCACGCCCCCGCGACCCGACCCCCGAGGATCGACCCCCCGAGCATGATCCCCTCCGGTGCGCGCCGGCCCGCGAGGTGCCCGCCCCCGAACCCCGCCAGCTCGCCCGCCGCATACAGCCCCGGCATCGGCCGCCCGTCCTCCCCGAGCACGCGACCGCGCAGATCCGTCCGCACCCCGCCGAGGTTCTTGCGCACGAGCGGCACGAAGCGGATCGCATAGTACGGCGGTCCCCCGAACGGGACCACGCCCGCGAGGCGCCGCCCGGTCAAATCATCGACATCGACCCCGGAACGAACGAGCCCCGCCCACGCCGAGAACGTCCGCGCAAACGCCGCCTCGTCGATCCCGGCCGCCCGGGCCAGGGCCCCCGGCGAGTCACCCACGGCCACGTCCCCGGACTCAGCGACGAGCTCGTCGATCGCCGCCACCCGCCCCGCCTCGTCCCGGAAACGCGGGTCGGCGATCCGGATCCGCTCGAGCATCGGCCGATCGAGGATCGCCCAGCACGTTCCGCCCTCCTGGGCGAGGACCGCCGGCGTCGCCGAGCCCGGCCCAACGAGCGACTCGTCATGAAAGCGGTACCCCGCCCGATTGACCCAGATCGCCGAGTCGAGCCCGCGCATCACGAGCCCGCGCCGCCCGGTCGGATCGCGCGGGTCCGGCGTGGCGTGCGCGTAGATCCACAGTCGGTCGAGCCCCTCAAAGGTGGCGCCCACCCCCGCCAGCAGCCGATGCCCCAGCCCCACCGCGCCAACCCCACCCCCGACGAGAATCCGGTCGGCGCGACGAAGCGCCGGCGCCAGCCGCAGGACCTCCTCGTAGCTCCCGGCGAATCCGCCGGTCGCGAGCACGACCGCCCGACCGCGCACGACCACCGCGCCTCCGTCGGCCGTCCGTCCGATCACCCCGACGACGCGCCCGTCCTGGACGACGAGCTCGTCGACCGTCACCCCGTAGTGCCACGCACCGTCGAGTTGGCGTGCCGCGAGCGCCTGCCCGAGGGCCGACATGAGCCCGCGTCCGGAGTCCCGCGGACCGTGCCATCGGGCGACCGACGTCTCTTCGTGGTCGTGGAGCGTGACGAACTCGACACCGAGCCTCACCAGCCACGCGTACACATCCTCGACGGCGCGCGCGTAATAGAAGCGCGCCCACGCCTCGTCGGCCGCACCGTCGGCGACGTCGAGGTGGTCGCGAAGCGCGAGTTCGGGCGAGTCGGCCACGCCGCGCGACCGTTGAAACGGCGTGCCGCCGACGCACACGCCGCCGCCGCTCGTGATCGCCGTGCCGCCGAACGCGTCGAGGCGGTCAAGGCCGACGAACGAGCCGCCTGCCGACGCGACCTCGAGGGCGGCCGACGCGCCGGCAGCGCCGGCGCCGACGATGACGACGTCGGCCTCGAGTTCGACGTCCGACTGGCGGGGGCTCACCGTCCGATGATCGCCGATCGCCGGCCGGCCTCGCAGCGCGTCCCGTTCATCGCCCGACGCCGACCTCGTCCCGGTCACTCGCCCCACGGGCGGTCGCGACGCCACCGACCCCGACTTCGTCCCGTTCACCCGCCCCACGGGCAGTCGCGACGCCCTCGCCCCGAACCCGAGCCATCCGCCGGGTTCACCGCCCCCTCCGGCCGACTTGGACAGCTGGACATCGCCTCCATTCATGCCGGCTGGGCAACGGTTCGGATAACGACGAGAGCACCTCACCGGTGACCGCGCAATCGCGCGTCGCATCGGCCCCATGCATGGACCTGGCCCTGGTGCGCGATAACGGAGCCTCTCGGGCGTCGACGCCAACCGTTGG
>DASTOB010000103.1:0-11239 GCA_035720425.1 Candidatus Limnocylindrales bacterium | reverse complement strand
GTGTCGACCGATGTTCGCACGCTCGCCCGCGAGGTGATCGCCATTCTGGTCCAAGATGGAACCATTGCGGCCGGCGCCGACCACATCATTGGCAGCGCGGCAGGTCGTCGCGGCGAATCGGGTGAAGGCAGTGCAGGATCTCGTGATCCGGGCCCGGGCGGGCGATCGAGACGCCTTCTCGCAACTCGCCGCGCGGACGATCGGGCGGCTCACCGCGGTCGCACGGATGATCCTGCGCGACGAGTACGCCGCCCAGGACGCCGTCCAGGAGACCTTCATCGAGGCGTGGCGATCGCTGCCAGGGCTGCGCGACCCGGACAAGTTCGAGGCATGGTCCCGGCGGCTGCTCGTCCGTGCCTGCTTCA
Organism: Candidatus Limnocylindrales bacterium; assembly: GCA_035720425.1. Taxonomy (GTDB): domain Bacteria; phylum Chloroflexota; class Limnocylindria; order Limnocylindrales; family CSP1-4; genus DASTOB01. Next base: position 10,874 of record DASTOB010000103.1, on the reverse strand, counting down.
AGTCCGGTCGACGCACCCGACGCACGGGCGCGATCGAGATCCGGCTCACGCCGGCCGACGAACCCGCCGTCTCCGGTAGCGAGCGCGACCTCGATGTCCACGACCAGCTCGAACGCGGCCTCGCTCGGCTCTCCGCCGAGCACCGCGCCGCGGTCGTCCTCGTCTATTACCTCGACCTGCCCGTCGCCGATGCGGCGCAGGCGATGAACATCCCGGTCGGGACCGCGAAGTCCCGGCTCAACCGCGCGACCCACGCACTGCGAGCGGCCATCGAGGCCGACGACCGTGGCCCGGCTCGCGTCGCGGAGGGCATCGCACGATGAACGACCGGTTCGCCGCACAGCTGCGACAGCACCTCCTGGAGACGGGTGACGACCGACCGGCCGACGGCCAACTCGCGAGCGTCATCGACGGCGTGGCTGCCACGACGCAGCGCCACCCGCTGGCGGCGCGACTGACCTGGCGTCCCAGCAGACTTGGCGTGGTCGCCGCTGCGGGCCTTCGGTACGGGCTCATCGTCGTCGCCCTCGCGCTCGCCGTCGTGACCGGAGCGTCGCTTGGCGGTGGGGCCCAGCGGACCACTGTCTTCGAGGGTACGTGGATCACGATCGACCCGGCCGATGGCAGCGGGATGACCCTGGTCGTCGGCTCCGGGACGACGCCTGCCGTGTACTTCGAAGACGGCTACGCCACCGGAGACGCCTGTGTCACCGATGTCGTGAAGCGGTTCACGGCACGCGGCACCGGGCAGATCTCCGACGACCGACTCGTGGCCGCGTTTCCCAATGGCGGCGGTTGTGGCAGCGTGACCGTCGGGGTCGGCGGCATCTACGACTACCAGCGGAGCGGCGATATCCTGACCGACCAGGATGGCGTCGTGTGGACCCGGGCTCTCGGCGAGTAGTCGCGACCGAGGCAACCGCGGCGCCACCGGCGACCCCGTCGGAGCCGCACATCGCGGCCGGCCTCGGGACTGGCTCGCGGTCAGACCCGCCGCCGGGGCGGTCGGGCCGCCGTTAACGCATCGGCTCGTGCGTGGTCTATCCATGGCGCGACTAAGGCCGGCTTCACGCAGCTGCCCAATCCCGCCTCGGTCGCGGGCGCTGGCAGGAGCGACGACTGGATGCTTCAGGCGACGCTCTTCCTGTTGTTGCTGGTCGTCGTCGCGGCGGCGCCTGGTGTGCTGCTGGTTCGGCGTCGCTGGCGGCGGCGCGCCCGACGAGGGGAGGCTCAGCCAGCGCGGCGCGATGTGCTCCCGAGACGGCGAGGCCGCCTCGGGAGCGATCCGTTCGACTGCGCTGGAGCGAGCTCAGCCGATACGCCCTACGGCTCAGCCGAAGCTCGGCACGGGCAGGAAGCCCCAGTACCCTGCCCAGACCACCAGCCCAACGACGGCCGTGATCCCGGCGGCAGGGCGCACGGCGCGAAGGCTTCCGTGCCGGGCGTCCGAGATCAAGGCCGCGGCGACGGCGATGACGGTCGCCACAGCCAGGAAGCCGGCCGCGGCGAACACGGTCGAGATCCCGTCGACGGCGACGCCGTCGATGATCGGAGCGCTCATGAGATCGGCGAGCATCAGCAGCTCGACGAGCGCAACGAGGCCGACCAGCGTCGCCAGACTGCCGACGAGCCCGGCGCCGCCCCATAGCAAGGTAGGCGATGCGCCGGGTTGAGCTCGGCCTCGCGCGATGGAGAGCGCGCGCCCGATCGACGCCGTGATTGCCATTGCGGCGAACAGGACGAGGAGCGCGATCGGCATCGCCAGCTGCGGTGCGAGGCTGCCGAACCACGGTACCGTCGTATCGGGTGACTGGTGCCAGCCGAGCAGGGAGTCTGCGCGCTCAGCAGGGACGATCACCTCACGGCCGCGGCTCTCGGGTTCGAGCGACTTGATCCACTCCGCGGGGCCATCCAGGTAGCCGCTGGCGTACTGGTAGCGGCCGCCATGGTGTGCACCGATCTCTCGCTCGCACGCACCGGCCAGCGCCATCCCGTGATCGGCTCCGGGCAGGATCTGAAGCCGGTATGCACGGTTCGGTCCCCGCTCCAGGGCAGCCTTGACGGCGGCCAGGCTGTCGTGAGCGGGTACCTGGCAGTCCATCTCGCCCCACAGACCGAGCACCGGCTGCCGAACACGCTCCCACAGCGCGCCAGTCTCGAGATGGGGGTCGAGCGCGTGGAACCAGAAGCCCGGCACAGACGGCATCGGCTCGATAAGGCCGGCCTCGATGAGATCCAGGCTGCTGTACATCATTCCCCAGACCCGAGCCGAAGCGTCGATGGCCCGCTGTTCGAAGCCGCGCACCGCGAGCATGCTGCCGGTCAGCCAGGCGGCCTGTTCGGCTGGCGTGAAGCCGGAAGCACTGAGCGCGACGAGGAATGCCACGTCGTCGCTCTGATTTGCCGCTTGCGCGATGATCCATCCTCCCTGGCTCATTCCTGCGAGCCCAACCCGAGCCGGGTCGATGTCGGCGTCGGCGCGGAGGAGAGACACGGCAGCCAGGGCATCGGCCGTCAGGTCGTCGAAGGTCGCCGTGGCAAAGCTGCCGGCCGACTCTCCCGTCCCACGCTTGTCGTAGATCAGGGTCGCGACCCCGCGGCGGGCGAAATGGGAGGCGAGCAGACGGTACGTCTCGCGTGTCCCGAACTCGGCCCCATGGACGATCGCCACGGCCGGGTGCGGGCCCATGGTCGTGGGCAGGAACAGCGATCCGGCGAGCTCGACGTCACCGCTCTCGAAGCTGACGTTGCGTTCTCGATACAGCTCGACCCGGTCCGCCGTCTGGTCCGGATGACCGGGTCGCTGAAGCGTGATGCCGGTCACGGCCCCGCGCGGATCGCGCAGGAACGTCACGATGTCGAACGGCTCGCTATCGGCGACGTACCGGTCACGGCCGTCGGGAACGAGATGGACTTCCTCGCCACCGAACTCAAGCATCGGGTGACGTCCGAACAGGGTGAGGAGTTCGCCTGACTCCAGCTCGTAGAGCCCGTGACCATCGGCGAAATCGGGCCCGGACATGGCCGCTGCCGGCGCGGCCCAGAGGGTGCTGAACAGGACTGCGAACGCGAGGATCGCGCCGACGATCTGGGTACGGCGAGTCCGCCTTGGCCACGCGCTCGCGAGGCGGGCCTCGTCAGCCTCCGCCAGCAGCGCGCGCTGGCGATCGGCGACGAGAACGCCGGGCGAGTCGGCACGGTCGTCAATGGTCTTGAGCAATGCAGACATGGCAGTCGGTCTCCTTCGGGTGGCTTATGTGGTCCCGAGGATCCGGCTGATCCCAGCGCCGCGCGAGGGGCGTGTGGGTCACGGAGCGCTCAAATGCCGCCAATGCGGAGCCGAACAGCCTGCTGACGCCAGCGAAGCCCGGCGAGCCGTTCGTCGCCCGGACGTTAGCTGAGCCCTGGCGCTCACTCACACGTGTAGGGGCGTGGTCGTGACGGGGCACGCGTCCAATCGGGAATCAACGTCATCTCGACAGCGACCAGGGTCCTGGGGCGGGGCTTGGGCGAGTTGGGCTCGCCATGCGCTGGTTTCACGCTAACGGCAGCGGGACCTGACCACTGGGCTGGGCTTGAGGTGGCCGCGCGGAGCGGTTCGGACCGCTTCGACCACCGCGTGGGCGGGCGGTGTGCCCACATGACGTGGAATGCCGCTGCGCGGCGGCGGTGAGCCGAACCGTCGCCGGGCCTGGCGGCGTACCTGTGGAAGAATGGGCAGCCCGATGCGCACGTCCCCCACCCGTCACCGGCCGCTCCCCACCTGGCTCGCCCTCGTGATCAGCCTCGTCCTCGTCGCCGCCTGCGGCGCGAGCGCTGCCCCGGCCGCGTCACCGATCCCCGTCGCCCCGACCGAGGTCTCCGACGACGTCCGCGGCGAGGCGAGCCCGGCCGCGGCCGCTTCGCCCCGCGCGCCGTCGGCATCGGCCGCCCCCGCGATCCCGTCCCCCTCCCCTGCCCCACCGACGCCGCAACCGGAGCCGTTTGCGCTCAACCTCTATCGCGAGGGCGACTTCATCGGCCAGTACACGTTCGAGTGGTGCGTCGGCGCGAGCGTCCAGATGACGCTCAACATCCTCCGACCGGAGGACGATCGGAGCCGCCTGACGCAGCAGCGCCTGTGGGAGCGGGCGCGCGACCTGTCCGACAGCCCGTTCGGCGGCGCGAACCCGGTCGGCTGGGTGCCGCTGCTCAACGAGCTCGGCATCGGCGACTGGCGACTCGTGTCGGTCCCGACGCTCGAGGAGGCGGTCCGCCAGGCCGCGGCGGCGATCCGCGCCACGAACCGGCCGGTCAACCTCGTCATGTGGCGCGGCCGCCACGCCTGGGTGATGAGCGGCTTCACGTCCCTCGGCGACCCGGCCGCGACCGACGCGTTCGAGGTCACCGGCGTCCACGTCCTCGACCCGCTCTACCCCCACGGGAGCACCCTGTGGGGCGCGTCGCCGGAGCCGAACAGCCTGCTCACGCCGGCGGAGCTCGGTGAGCAGTTCGTCGCCCGAACCGGGGGTCGGATCGACCTCGGCGTGCCGCCCGGGTACCTGCTCATCCTCCCGGTCGGCTGACCGGCCCGCGGCCCGCGCTACGAAGGGCTATGACTCGGCGCCGGCTCCCATCGCGACCGACCCGTCGGACATGACCGGCGAGATCAGGCCGAAGACGTTGCCGTCCGGGTCGATGAGATAGCCGCCGCGGCCGATGCCCGGGTAGTCGGTCGCCGGCAGCGCCTCGGTCCCGCCGAGCTCGATCCCTCGGCGCATCAGCTCGTCGACGTCCTCGACGCCGACGACGATGTTGCAGCCGTTGACCGGCGCCCCGATCTCCGGCGGAGGGCCGCCGCGCTGGGTCAGCCCGCCGTTGATGCCCAGACCCGCCTTCTCCGCCGCGTTGCCGATGGCGCCCTCACCAGTGTCGATGACCCAATACGGCTGCTCGCCGCCACCGTATTGCGCGAACGTCCAGCCGAGCAGCTCCGAGTAGTAGTCGATGAGCTTCTGCGGATCCGACGCGTGGATTTCGAAATGAACGACGAGATTGGCCATGGGGATCTCCTTCCGGCGCGGGCTGAGGGGTCTCCCAGTATGGTCGCCTCGTGGCTAGTGGGCAGTCGGAGCTCCCGGCGCCTCCCCGCCGGCCAGGAACGCACACGCCGCCTCCGCGAAGGGCCGCCCGGGTCCGCCGTGGCCCGCGTTCGGATAGTCGATGTGGTGCGCGCCCGCGATGCCGGCGACGAGCTCGCGCGTGACCTCCGGTGGGTAGGCGAGGTCTCGACCGCCGGACCCGACGAGCGTCGGGCAGCGGATCTCTCCGAGGTGGCCCGATGCATCGAAGGCGTCGTCGGAGTCGGCGTCGATCCGGAGCGCGCGCACGTCCGTCCGCCGCCCTCCGACGTATGGGCCGACGAGCCAGAGCGCCGCTCCGGCGATCCGCGGATGGGTCGGGAGGAACCACGGGCCGAGCGTTGCGTAGGCGGAACGCCATCGGCCGGCAAGGGCATGGTCGACCGCTCGCCGCTGGAGCGCGCGGACGTCGTCGGGGATTCGGTGACCCGTGAACGCGAGCACGAGGCGCTCGACGAGGTCGGGGTGGCGGATCGCCAGCCACTGGGCGTAGCCGCCGCCCGTCGAGAACCCCATGACGCCGACGGCCCTCCCCCACTGCTCGCGGATCACCGACGCGTAGTCATCGGCGACGTCGGCGGCGGTGCTGCCGGTCGGGAGGTCCGGCCGGCGACCGACGTCGAAGACGGTGAGGCCGAGGCGTGCGATCGGGTCGAGCCAGGTCCGCCACAGGCGCCCGACGGCCTGTGGCGTCGACGCCTCCGGAATGAACGACAGCCCGGGGATCGACAGGACGAGCCGTCCACCGGAGCCGATCCGGGAGTACGGGTGACCGGTCGGCAAAACGCCGGTCTCGATGTCGATGCGCGGTCCCATCGCGCGGACGGTACGGCGGCGACCCGGGATGTCAAGGCGTCGGCTCGGTGTCCAAGCCTGCTGCCCGCCGCAGGGCCGCTGGAGCGCCCCGCCCCTCGACCGAACGTGCCCTACCCCACTGCGACCGGCGCGGCCAGCTCCTCCGCGATCTCGCGGGCCCACGCCTCGATCACCGGCCACTCGCGGAAGTCGCCGGTCGGGAGCAGATCCTTCATCGCCGGCATCCGAACGATGATCCGCTCGGCGAGTGTGGCCGACGGCAGGGTCGGATCCCAGGCCCCGAAGAACACGGTCGTCCCGCGCGGCTGAAGGATCGGCCGAAGCTCGGCGATCGTGGCCGGGTCCTCGAGCACGCTCGCGCCGCTCTTGGTCACGCGCTCGGTGCCCACGGGGCCGCTGCTGAAGAGCCACACGGGCTTACCGGCGAGCGTAGCCTCGTGTCGCTTTACCCAGACGAGGGCGTTCCGCTCCCACTTGCCGATGTACGTCGCGCTCCCGATGACGTACGCGTCGAAGCCGGTCGGGTCCGGCTTGTCGGCCGCGTCCGCGACCACGCTGTCGAGACCGGCGGACCCGAGGACCTCGCCGATTCGCTCCGCGATGCCGGCCGTGGCGCCGTGCCGACTCGCATAGACAACCAGGACTCGTTGCATGCCGCGTTCCTCCATTCCAGCCGTCCATGGAAGCAGGCGGCCGACTCCGCCGCCAGAGCCGGCGGGCGGGTGCTCGGCGGGCCGAAGGGCACGGAGCCACCCGTGTGACCCCGAGCCCCCGCGACCCGAAGCCACCGCGTGACCCAGCGCCCCAGGTCTGCGACCATCCGCACATGACCGACCCCCACGACCACGACCATCACGACCACGACCACGGCCACCATCACGACGCGCACATCTCGTACGCCGACGCGGTCCGCTCCTTCCGGGAGGACAAGGACGCCTACTTCAAGTCGGGCGATCGGAGCCCGATCCCGCCCGCCGAACGGCCCGACTTCACTGGTCTCCCCTACTTCGACGTCGACGAGTCGCTCCGCTTCGAAGGCCTCGCGCTCGAGCCGTACGCTGGCACCGAGCCAACGACCTTCGCCATCCCGACCTCCGACAACCGGCTCCGACCGGCCGAGCGCGCCGGCACGTTCCGGTTCGAGGTGGGCGGGGTGCCGTGCACCCTGACGGCGTACATCTTCGAGGGCGGCTCCACCGAATCCGTGTTCGTCCCATTCCTCGACGGCACGTCTGGCGTCGAGTCGTACGGCGCCGGGCGCTACCTCGACCTCGAGCAGGAGGACGACGGGACGTTCGCGCTCGACTTCAACCTTGCGTACCACCCCTCGTGCGTCTACGACCCGCGCTTCTCGTGCCCGCTCACTCCCGCTGAGAACCGACTGCCGGTCCGCATCGAGGCCGGCGAGCGACTGCCGGAGGGCTACGCGGGGTGATCCCCCGTCGCCGCACTGGCGACGCACGAACGCGATTCGGATACGTTCGGTTGGGACCATCGGGTGCACGATCGGTACCAATCGACGGGGTTGCTCGCTCGCACCGGTTCGGGTCACAGTAGTGGCCGGTCGAAACCGACACTGCCCGAGGTCCCGATGCCAGAACCCATCGAATCACGGGCGCGCGTCCTCGTTGTCGAAGATGACCTCGCGAACCGCGTCCTGCTCAGCCGGTTGCTCCAGCGGGGCGGCTACGACGTCACGGCGGTAGCCGACGGCCCGGCTGCCCTCGACGAGGTCCTCGCGGCCAACACGGACGTGGTCCTGCTCGACGTGGGGCTGCCCGGGATCGACGGCCTCGAGGTCTGTCGCCGCCTCCGCGCGCAGCCGGCCACGCGGATGCTGTCGATCATCCTGCTCACCGGTCGGTCCAGCGTGGAGGACGTGGTCGAAGGGCTCGACGCGGGCGCCGACGACTTCGTCGCCAAGCCGTACGAGATCGACGTCCTCTTCGCTCGCATCCGGAGCTCCCTCCGCCTCCGTGCCGCGCTCGCGGAGATGGAGGCTGCGCACGGCGTCGTGGCCGCGCTGGCCAACGCCGTGGAGGCGAAGGACGTGACGACCGAGAGTCACTGCCAGCGCCTCGCCGGTTACGCCGGGCGCCTGGCTCAATCGATCGGGCTCGACGGACCGGAGCTCCGCGCGGTCACGTACGGTGCGCTCCTCCACGACGTCGGCAAGATCGGCATCGCGGAGTCGATCCTCAACAAGCCCGGTCCGCTCACGGACGCCGAGTGGGTTGAAATGCGCCGCCACCCGGAGATTGGCGCCCAGATCTGCGCCCCGCTTACGAGCTCGCGCCTGTTCGTGCCGATCATCCGCGGCCACCACGAGCGCTGGGACGGCCGCGGCTACCCGGACGGGCTCCCGGGCGAACGGATCCCTCTGGGTGCCCGGATCGTCGGCCTCGTCGACGCCTTCGACGCGATGGTCAACGATCGACCGTATCGGGCGGCGCGGACGCCCAAGGACGCGATCCGCGAACTCCGCGCGGAGGCCGGACGCCAGTTCGACGGCGACCTCGTGCCGCGCTTCGTCGCGATCATCGAGCGCGGGCTGTTCGAACCCGCCGCCGACCCGCTCACGACGTCCGGACTGGTCGCGCTGCGCGCCTCGGCGTGAGACCGAACCGTGCCTGACGTCGCGGTCCTGATCGTCGAAGGCCTGTTTGGGCTCCTGTTCGTCACGTCGCTGTGGACGGCGATCCGCCACCGCAGCCGGCTCGCCTGGGACGTGGCCCTCGTGTTCCTGCCGATCGCCGCGCTGCTCGTGATCCAGCTCATTGGCGCGGTCGCCGGACCGGTTCCGCAGTGGCTCCGATCCGCGAGCACGGTCCTTCTCCTCGCCCAGCCCGTGTTCAGCCTCAAGCTCGTGTCGGACCTGCGGGGCGTGCCACGCTGGATCCTGTGGGCCGCCATCGCCGGGTTCGTGCTGACCGCGGCGCCGCTCGCCCTGCTCGGCAGCGGAGCCGGTACTCTCGCCACCATCGCCGCCGTGGCGGTCTTCTTCGTGACGGAGGGCGTGGCCGCCGCCTACCTCGCGCTCGAGGCGCGCCGGCGGAGCAGCTCGGCCCGGATGCGCCTGGCGATCGCCGCTCTCGCGACGGCCGGTCTGGCCCTCGCAATCCTGCTCGCCGGTGCAGCCGCCGCGGCGTCCGTTCCGACCGAGGTCAGCAGCTTCCTCGTTCGGGCGGTCGCGCTGCTCGCGGCGATCGGCTACGCGATCGCCTTCCTCCCCCCGCGCTGGCTGCGCGAGCTGTTCCAGGCAACGGAGGCGTTCCGCTACAACGAGCGACTCCTCGCTTCGCCGGCGTCGGCCCTCCCGGACGAACTGTGGTCCGACCTCGCCGCCGCCGCCCGACACCTGACCGGCGCGTCGGTCGTCGTTCTCGAGCTCGACGGCGCCGCCGTACGCGCCGTCGCATCGGACGGGGTCACCCTCGACGAGCCGACCATCGAACTGGCCACAGGCGCCGCCGGCGGATCGGCCGGCCTGACCGACGAGGCCGTCAGGGCCATCGCGACCGAGGTCGCCGCGCGCACCGGTTTGCCGTTCGTCCGTCCCGTACCGATCGTGCGCGACGGCGTTCGGGTCGGGCTCGTCTGCCTCCTCCGCGCGCACGCCAGCCTGTTCGACGCGGACGACGCGGCACTCGTCAGCTCGCTCGCGGCTCGATCCGCGAACCTCGTCCAGCGGCGCGAGGCGCTCGCCACCCAGGAGCGCCTGGCAGGGCAGCTCCACCTGACCGTCGAGGCTCTTGAGGCGGCCAGCGCGGCGAAGAGCGACTTCCTCGCCAGCATGAGCCACGAGCTGCGCACGCCGCTCAACGCGATCATCGGCTTCAGCGAGCTCATGATCGCCGAGGCCGGCACGTCCGACAGGGTGACGGTCCCGCGCGAGTGGGTCGACCACATTCGCAACGGCGGCACCCACCTCGTTGCGCTCATCAACGACGTGCTCGACCTGGCCAAGGTCGAGGCCGGGCGACTCGAGCTCGCCAAGTACCCGATCGACCTTGCGCATGCGGTGTCGGAATCGGTCGCCGGCTTGCGGCCGCTGGCCGACCGCAAGGGCCAGCGCATCGCCGTGTCGGTCGAACCCCAACTCATCGAGGCCGATCCGGGTCGGCTCCGCCAGGTCCTCTACAACCTCTTGTCGAACGCGATCAAGTACACGCCGGACGGCGGCTCGATCGAGGTGACGGGCGCGCGCGACGGCGCCAACGTCCGGATCGCCGTGTCGGACACCGGAATCGGCATCTCCCCCGAGGACCAGGAGCATGTCTTCGAGGAGTTCCGCCAGGTCGGCGACCAAGCCGGGCACGTCGCCGGGACGGGCCTCGGGCTCGCGCTGACGCGTCGTCTCGTCGAGGCCCACGGCGGGCGGATCGAGCTGGCGTCGGAGGTCGGCGTCGGCTCCGTGTTCACGGTCGCGCTCCCCACCGGATCGGCCCATCCGGGCCATGAGGCGGCGGCCGATACGGAGGCGCGGGCACCCGGCGGGCGGGCCCGGGTCCTCGTCATCGAGGACGACCCGAGCTCCGTCCGATTGCTCCAGGCGTATCTCGGCGAGAGCGGGTACGGTGTAACGGTCGCACCGAACGGCGAACGCGGCCTCGAGCTGGCGCTGGCCGATCCGCCGGCGGCGATCCTGCTCGACATCCTCCTGCCCGGGATCGACGGCTGGGAGGTCCTGCGCCGCCTCAAGCAGGACCCGACGGTGCGCGACGTGCCGGTCGTCATCGTCACCGTCGTCGACGAGCGGAGCGTTGGGCTCGCCCTCGGCGCGGTCGACTACTTCGTCAAGCCGATCGAGCGCGACGCGCTCATTGCCCGCCTCGACCGGCACACGTTCACGACGAAGGTTCGGACGCGGGCGGTGCGGGTCCTCGCCATCGACGACGATCCGGCGGCGCTCGCGATGATCGACGCGACGCTCTCGCC
>DASTOB010000102.1:0-2942 GCA_035720425.1 Candidatus Limnocylindrales bacterium | reverse complement strand
CAAACCGCATCGATCGGACCCGAACCGCACACTCTGCGGTGCGCGTGCGCACCGCGTTATCGGTCGGTCAGCGATCCGCCAGCATCGGGATGCGGACCCCGCGCTCTCGGGCCACCTCGATCGCTCGCTCGTAGCCCGCGTCGACGTGGCGCACCACGCCCATGCCCGGGTCGGTCGTGAGGACGCGCTCGAGCTTCCGTGCCGCGAGCTCCGTCCCGTCGGCCACGACGACCATGCCCGCGTGCTGCGAGTAACCGATGCCGACGCCGCCGCCGTGGTGGATCGACACCCACGTCGCTCCGGCGGCGGTGTTGACGAGCGCGTTGAGGAGCGGCCAGTCCGCGATCGCATCGGACCCGTCGGCCATCGCCTCCGTCTCGCGGTTCGGCGACGCGACCGACCCGGCGTCGAGATGGTCGCGGCCGATGACGATCGGGGCGGCCACCTCGCCGGCCGCCACGAGCTCGTTGAAGGCGAGCCCTGCGCGCGCCCGCTCGCCGTAGCCGAGCCAGCAGATCCGGGCGGGCAGGCCCTGGAACGGCACGCGCGCCTGCGCCATCTCGATCCACCGACGCAGGCCGGCATCGTCAGGAAACAGCTCGAGGATCGCCCGATCCGTGCGCAGGATGTCGGCCGGATCGCCGGACAGGGCCGCCCAGCGGAACGGGCCGCGCCCCTCGCAGAACTGCGGCCGGATGAACGCCGGGACGAACCCCGGATACGCGAAGGCGTCCGCTACGCCGGCCTCGAGCGCCATCGCCCGCAGGTTGTTGCCGTAATCGAACACGACCGCGCCGGCCTCGCGGAACGCGAGCATCGCCCGGACGTGGTCGCCCATCGAGCGCATCGACCGGCGGACGTACTCATCCGGCTGCGCAGTGCGGAGCGTGAGCGCGTCGCCCAGGGCGATCTCCGCCGGGACGTAGCCCGCGAGCGCGTCGTGGGCGGACGTCTGATCGGTCACGGCATCGAACCGCTCCCGGGCCCGGGCCCACGCGGGCTCGATCTCGGCCGCGTTGCCGACGAGCGCGACCGAGCGCGCCTCGCCGGAGGCAGCCCACGCGCGCGCCCGCGCGAGCGCCTCCGCCGGGTCGGCCGTCAGCTCGTCGACGTAGCCGATCTCGAGACGCCGACGCGCCCGGGCCTCGTCGACCTCGATGGCGATGCACACTCCTTCGTTCATCGTGACCGCCAGCGGCTGGGCGCCGCCCATCCCGCCCAGGCCGGCGGTCAGGACGACCCTGCCGCGCAGCGTCCCGCCGAAGTGCTGGCGAGCGAGCTCGGCGAACGTCTCGTAGGTGCCCTGCAGGATCCCCTGGGTGCCGATGTAGATCCACGAGCCCGCGGTCATCTGCCCGTACATCGTCAGGCCATCCCGCTCCAGGTCGCGGAAGACGTCCCAGGTCGCCCACTTTCCAACGAGGTTCGAGTTGGCGATGAGCACCCGCGGCGCCCACTCGTGGGTGCGGAACACGGCGACCGGCTTGCCGGACTGGACGAGAAGGGTCTCGTCATCGGCCAGGCGGCGCAACTCGCGGACGATCGCGTCGAACGCCGCCCACGAGCGCGCGGCCCGGCCCGTCCCGCCGTACACGACGAGGGCGTCAGGGTTCTCGGCCACCGCCGGGTCGAGGTTGTTCATGAGCATCCGAAGGGCCGCCTCCTGGCCCCAGCCGCGACAGGTCAGCGTCGACCCGTGCGGAGCGCGGACCGGCCGATGGCCGGGGGCGCCGGACGGGTCGGGCGGAGGCGCAGGTGAGGGCTCAGACGGCGGAAAAGGCGGAGCGGGCGGAGGAGGCGGACCGGGCGGCACGATAGGCGCGAGTCTACGCGCCGGCGCGACGCCTCCGGGCGATGAATGCGATGCCCGCCACGGCCGCAAGCACGCCGACGCCTGCGACGACCGCGCCGACGGCAATGGCCTCCGCGGGAAGCCCCGCCGGACCGCCGGGCACGTCGATCGGGCCGGGGGTCGGTTCGGTCACGACGATCCCCGCCCCGAACGCTTCCGTCGCCTCGGCCATGAGCGTCTCGCCGTCCGGCGCATCGAGCCGTGCGAACCGCGAGCAGATGCTCGCGCTGTACGCGCCGTCCGGGTCGCGGTACCAGACCGCGAGGACGTGATCGCCCGTCTGGAGGGGCACCCCACAGTCGGCGCCATTCCCCGAGCGGGCGAAGAACGTCGGCGCGGGGTCCGGGCCGTTGAACCAGCGCTCGACGACGAACGCGTAGCCGCCCTCGACGGCCAGCCCGACCCGCCCGGCGACGACGGCCGTGTTCGGGTCCTTGGCCGCCTCGGCGAGCGGTGGTGGTTCGGGGCACGAGCAGGCGAGGACGCACGGCGGCTGGACTCCGACGAGCCCCACGAACACGAGCACGAGCATGGCCGACGCCCGAATTCCGCGCACCCACGCCCCTCCGATCAGTCCCGCAGGCCCTCGACGAGCTGCTCGCCGAGTCGCCGGTCCCCGACCGACGAGACGGACACGAGGACGCCACGGTTCCCGAGCCAGGCGTGATACGTCCGAACGCCGCCGGCGCACGAGCCGATGAACACGGGGCGGCCGCCGATGTCGGCCTCGGCCGTGCCGGACACGCCGCCCGCCTGCGCGCAGACGCCCTCGTCGAACGAGTCGCGCCAGTCGAGGAGCGCCTCGTCGGTGGGCGGGACGGCGAGCGGGCGCACGACCGTTGCGTAGGCGAACTCGCCGGACGCAGGCTCGACGGCGATCGCGGCGGCGACGGCCTCGGCGAACCCGACCAGCCCAGGGTCCGCCAGGGCGTCGAGGAGGGCTTCATCGGTCCTGACCACGGCCAGGCCGTCGACCTCGGGCGGCAGTGCGTCGAGCAGGGCGGCGTCGATCGGGACCGGCCCGCCCCCCGACGGCAGGATCGACGGCGTGGACGTGGCGGGCGGCGCCGATGCGGGGCGATCGGTCGAA
>DASTOB010000101.1:0-13976 GCA_035720425.1 Candidatus Limnocylindrales bacterium | reverse complement strand
AGGACCGCTGATGGACGACAGCCCTCGACGCCGAACGGGAGGCCGCGCCGGCCGGGTCGCCCACCGGCTCGCCTCGCACGTCGCCCGGGAGCCGTTCCTCACCCGGCGCCTCGCCCCGTTCGAGGTGCTCGACGAGGAGGGCCTCGCGCTCATCGAGCACAACGCCGACACGATCCTCGAAGAGGTGGGCCTCGACTTCCGGGGAGACCCGGACGCGCTCCGGCTGCTCGCGGACGGGGGCGCCGACGTCGACGGCGAGCGGGTTCGCTTCCCGCGCGGCATGTGCCGGCAGATCGTCCAGGCGAGCGCCCCCCACCGGTTCACCCAGTACGCGCGAAACGAGGCGAACAGCGTCGTCATCGGAGGTGACGCGACCGTGTTCGCCCCGAACTACGGCTCGCCGTTCGTCCGCGACCTGGACAACGGCCGTCGCTACGGGACGCTCGAGGACTTCCGGAACTTCGTCAAGCTCGCCTACCTGTCGCCGCACCTCCATCACTCGGGCGGGACGGTCTGCGAGCCGGTCGACATCCCCGTCAACAAGCGCCACCTCGACATGGTCTACTCCCACATCCGCTGGTCCGACAAGCCGTTCATGGGCTCCGTGACCGCGCCGGAGCGGGCGCGGGACACGGTCGAACTGGCCCGGATCGCCTTCGGGGCCGACTACCTCGAGGACCACCCGGTCGTGCTCAGCCTCATCAACGCGAACTCGCCGCTCGTGTGGGACGCCACGATGCTCGGCGCCGCGCGGGAGTACGCGCTGGCCAACCAGGCGACGCTCATCACGCCGTTCATCCTCGCCGGAGCGATGGCTCCGGTGACCGCCGCCGCGGTGTGTGCCCAGACGCTCGCCGAGGCGCTGGCCGGGATGACCTTCGTCCAGCTCGTCCGACCCGGCGCGCCGGTCGTCCTCGGCTCGTTCGCCTCGTCGATGTCGATGCAGTCCGGCGCGCCGACGTTCGGCACGCCGGAGCCCGCCCTCGTGCTCTACGCGATGGCCGCCCTCGCCCGCCGCCTCGGCGTCCCGTTCCGTTCCGGCGGGAGCCTGTGCGCGTCGAAGGTGGCCGACGCACAGGCGGCCTACGAGTCCGCCGCAACGCTCATTCCGACCGTTCTCGCCGGCGTCAACTTCGTGCTCCACGCCGCCGGCTGGCTCGAGGGCGGCCTCGCCGTCGGCTACGAGAAGTTCATCCTCGACGCGGACCAGTGCGGGATGATGGCGACGTTCGTGCGCGGGATCGACCTGTCGGACAACGGCCAGGGCCTCGACGCGATCCGCGAGAACGGGCCCGGGCAGCACTTCCTCGGCACGGCCCACACGCTGGCCAACTTCGAGACCGCCTTCTACCGCTCCGAGACCGCCGACAACAACTCGTTCGAGCAGTGGCAGGAGGACGGCTCGCTCGACGCCGCTCAGCGCGCGAACCGGATCTGGAAGCGGATGCTTGCCGAGTACGAGGCGCCGCCGATCGATCCGGGCATCGACGAGGCGCTCCGGGACTTCATCGCCCGCCGGAAATCCGAGTTCCCGGACTCGGACGTCTAGCGCGGACCGGACGAGCCCATGCTCTTTCGGCGTCGGGCGCGCCTGGCCCGGCCTGCCCGCGAGGCGCTCGGACGCGTCCTGCGCGACCCGACGTTCGAGCTCGTCCCGTTGAAGAACGCGCTCGACCAGGCTGCGCACCTGCCGCCCGGCGCGCGCGTGTCGGTCACCGCCTCGCCGGCCAAGGGCGTCGAGGCGACCGTCGCCCTGTCCGAGCAGCTCCAGGCCCGCGGCTTCCGGCCCGTGCCCCACCTGTCGGCGCGGATGATCCGCGACCGCGCCCACCTTCGCGACCTCGTCGCCTGGCTCGAGGGAGCGGGGGTCGACCGTGCGTTCGTCGTCGGCGGCGACGAGAAGGAGCCCGGCGAATTCGTCGACGGCCTGTCGCTCCTCCGCGCCATGGCGGAGATCGGCCATCCGCTCGCCGAGATCGGCATCCCGTGCTATCCGCAGGGACACGCGTTCATCCCGGACGCGCCGCTCCTCGCGGCGCTTCGCGACAAGGCCCCGTTCGCCGCGTACATGACGACCCAGCTGTGCTTCGATCCGGGTGCCATTGCGACGTGGCTCGCGGCGCGCCGGGCCGAGGGCCTCAGCCTTCCCGTCCACCTCGGGATCCCGGGTGTCGCCGAGCCGCAGCGCCTGCTCGCCATCGCAGCGCGGATCGGGGTGGCCGACACGCATCGCTTCCTGACCAAGAACATCCGCTTCGTCGCCCGGCTCGTCCGCCAGGGTGGCTTCTACCGTCCGGACGGCCTCCTCGAGGGCCTGGCGCCACACGTCGCCGACCCGGCCGCCGGGATCGAAGACCTGCACCTCTACACGTTCAACGCGGTCGACGCCACGGAATCCTGGCGGGTCGGCTATCTGGCCCGGCTCGGCGGCGCCGGCTGAGCGCTACCCGTCTCGGCGGCCCAGCGTCATCGTTTCGCGATAGAGCGCGAGGAGGACGTCACGGGAGAGTCCGGCCGGGGGCCCCTCGGCCGGAATCCGGCCGAGGATCTCGAGCGTCGCGCGCATCTCGTCGAGGTAGTTCCGGCAGCCCTCACAGACCCGCAGGTGATCCTCGATTCGGGCCACCATGGGGTCGTCGATGGCGCCCTCGAGGTAGTCCGTGACGAGCTCGACGAACTCCCTGCAGGTGAGGTCGCGGAGCCGCTCGTGGACCGCCTCGAGCCTCGCCCGGCAGGTCGGGCAGCCCGCCACGTGGCGGTCGGCCGCGGCGCGATCGGTCGCGACGTCGTAGTAGTGCTCGGCATTCACGTGCGACCGCCGATCGTCCGGCGTCCTCATCGGTGTACCTCCGCCCCGGACTTCGATTCGACGATCGCCGCCTCGAGGATGGCGCGCACCTTCGAGCGACCGCGATGGAGCAGGACTCGCTGGTTGACCGCGCTGATCCCGAGCATGTTCGCGACCTCCTCCGCGGTCCAGCCCTCGATATCGCGCAAGGTCACGACCTCGCGCTGGGCGGGTGGTAACCCGTCGATCGCGAGCCGGGCCGTCTCGACTCCTTCGTTCGCCAGGTAGCGCTGTTCCGGGAGCTCGTCCCAGCGCTGGGGGTAGGAGTGCCAGTGGCCCGCCCACGGGTCGTCGGAGG
The DNA here is from genome assembly GCA_035720425.1 of Candidatus Limnocylindrales bacterium. GTDB lineage: Bacteria > Chloroflexota > Limnocylindria > Limnocylindrales > CSP1-4 > DASTOB01. The sequence goes on along the minus strand of DASTOB010000101.1, from coordinate 10,830 downwards.
ATCGGAACCGCCGCGGGTCCACGCTGGGCGCCCCGGTATCCGCGTCGTCGAGGAGCGCGGACAGCGGAACCTGGCGTCGTTCGCGCTCGCCCAAGCGGCGAGCGATGTTGCGCACGATCGCGTAGAGCCAGCTCCGCAGCGACGACCGACCCTCGAACGCGGCGAGCCCGCGGATGACGGCGATCCACGTCTCCTGGACCACCTCCGCGGCGACCGCGTCGGTGCCGTAGACGCGCGCAAGGCGGGCGAGCGGCGGGCCGTAGCGTTCCACGAGGTGCTCGAAGGCGGCCTCGTCGCCGCACCGGAGGCGGTGGATGAGATCCGCCTCCTCGGCGGACGCCACGGCGGACGGGGCGGGCGGTCCGACGGTCGACCTGACGGCCGATCCGACGGGCGACCCGACCGATGAGCCGGACGACTGCGTGAGTGGCCCGACGACGGGTGCCCCCGGCGTCGTCATCACCGCCCCCGGGATCGCCGGCCCGTGCTCAGCAGCGAGCGTCGCTCGATCACCCGAAGACCCTCCTCATGTGGCAGTCGAAGTCTGGTGCCGGGACGCCTCTCTGTATGTGGTGCGTTACGTAGGCGGTGGCGTTACACGGTGGTCGGCGGTTCCCGGGACCGGGCTGCCAGCTCAACGGGACTGCCCGTAACGGCGCCGCTCGCCCGGGCACGAAACCCGGTGCCGGATCCGCGCCGCAGCCGCGGCGGACGCGCCGGTCGACCGCAACGGAAGGGTATCGACGATGGACATCGGACTGCTCCTCATTCGCCTCGTCGTCGGGGGCCTGGTGGCCTCCCATGGCGCGCAAAAACTGTTCGGCCGACTCGGAGGCTTCGGCCTCGCGGGCACCGGTGGGTATCTCGAGGGGTTCGGGTTCCGACCGGGTCGGCTGTTCGCCGCCCTTGCCGGCGCGGCCGAGCTCGCCGGCGGCGTGCTGTTCGGCGCCGGCCTCGCCACGCCGCTCGCCGCCGCGCTCATCGCCGCCACGATGTTCGTGGCGGCCCGCACGGATCACGCCGGCAAGGGCCTCTGGATCTTCAACGGCGGCGCCGAGTACGTGCTCACGGTCGCCGCGATCGTCGTCGGCATCGCCGTCGTCGGCCCCGGCTTCGCATCGCTCGACGGCGCGCTTGAACTGGACGCCAGCGGTCCGCTCGCCGGCCTCGGCGCGCTCGTCCTCGCTTTCGCGGGCGCGGCGGTGGTGCTGACGCTGCGCGGTCGCCTGGCGGCCGTCGAAGCCGACGAACACGAAGCGGCACCGGGCGGCGAGCCGCGCATGGACGGCGTCGGCGGCGTCGACGTGTCGATGTAACGAACGCCCGGACCGGGCGAACATCACCGGCGACACTCCGGCGTGATCGATCCGCCGGGATGGCCGACCAATCCGCCGCCGGGATCGCCTGGTTCCGTGCCGGCACCCCACACCCTACAGGGAGGCATACCCATGCTTCGAACCGTGCGTCGCCACGCCTCGGTTCTCCTCGCCGGCGTCGCGCTCGCGACGCTGTCGTTCGCACCGGCCGTCAGCGCCGGCACGTCGGCCGGAGCCGTCTATGCGATCACGAACTCGCCCGCGGGCAACGCCGTGATCGCCTGGAACCGCTCCGCCGACGGATCGCTCAGCTACCAGGGCACGTTCCCGACCGGCGGCGCCGGCAGCGGCGCCGGCCTCGGGTCGCAGGGCGCGGTCACGCTCAACGGCTCGCACACGCTCCTGTTCGCCGTGGACGCCGGCAGCGGTGAGATCGCGTCGTTCCGGGTCGGCAAGGACGGTCTCGACCTGGCCGACCGGGTCTCGTCCGGCGGAAGCCTGCCGATCAGCGTCGCGGTCTTCGACGACCTCGTCTACGTTCTCAACGCGGGCACGCCGAACAACGTCAGCGGCTTCCGGGTCGACGATCAGGGCGACCTGACCGCGATCGACGCCTCGACGCGGCCGCTCAGCGAGGACTCGACGGGCCCGGCCCAGGTCGGATTCTCGGCCGATGGGTCGACCGTCGTGGTTACCGAGAAGGCAACCAACCGGATCGACACGTACGCGGTCGGGCCGGACGGGCGACTCGGCAACCCGATCGTTCATGCGTCGGCCGGGCCGACGCCGTTCGGCTTCGCGATCAGCCAGCGCAACACGCTGCTCGTGTCGGAGGCCGGCGCGGGCGGTGGAGCCTCGTCGTACGCGCTCGGCCCGGATGCGGGCCTGGCGGTCACGAGCTCGAACGTCATGACCGGGCAGCGAGCCGCCTGCTGGACGGTCCTCACCCGCAACGGCCGCTTCGGCTACGTAACCAATGCCGGAACTGGCAACATCTCGGGCTTTCGGCTGGACGCCGACGGCACGGCGACGCTGCTCGACGCCGACGGCGTGACGGCCGCGACCGGCGGGAACCCGACCGACGCGGCAGTCTCACTCGGCAGCCAGTACCTCTACGCCCGCGTCTCGGCACTCGGCGCGATCGCGATCTTCAGCATCGGCGGTGACGGCTCGCTCACCGCTCTTCCGTCCCTGACCGGCACGCCGAACGGGCTGGCCGGCCTCGCCGGGTACTGAGCTCGGCTCTCCACCAACCGTGGGGGCGCACGACCGGCGATCCGCCGGTCGTGCGCTTCGCCGTATCCGGCACGACACGCCGTCGCGTCTGCCACAATCCCGCCGATGGCAGAGTCCTCTGGCGACCGGACCGCACAACTCGACCGGTTCCGGACGGGATACGCGGACGTCGAGGACGCGTTGGCGGGCGCGACCGACGCCGACCTGGACCGGCAGCCGCCCGGCGGCGGCTGGACGGCCCGGATGGTCGCCCACCACCTCGCCGACAGCGAGACGCACGCGTACGTCAGGCTGCGCCGGCTGATCGCGGAGGACGAACCGGTCATCGTCGGCTACGACGAGCCGGAATACGCGCGGCGGCTCCACTACGAACGACCGATCGCGGGGTCCCTCGCCGTTCTCCGCGCGGTCCGTGACGCGAGCCTCGAGCTGCTCGAATCGCTCACCCCGGACGAGTGGCAGCGGACGGGCACGCATTCCGAATCCGGGCCGTACTCCGTTGAGCGCTGGCTCGAGATCTATGCCGCGCACGCCCACGACCATGCCGCGCAGATCCGGGAGGCGCGGGGCGCGGGATAGGCACGGCCGTCGCGTCAGGCGGAGGCACCGCCGTAGCGGCGCAGCCCAATCCGCCAGAAGGCGCGCGTGACCGCGACGAGCAGGGCGGCAAAGCCGGCCGCCAGCGCGAGGGTCTCCGGCGTCAGCCGGCCGGTCACCGCCTCCGCCGGGACGGTGACGGCGAAGGCGATCGGGACGAGGAAGGTCAACGAGATCCGCAGCCATCCCGGGTAGATCGTGACCGGCCAGCGACCCGCCTGGTAGACACCCTCGAACAACTCGACGATCTGATCCATGCGGACGACCCAGAAGGCCGTGATCGTGAGCAGCATCCAGAAGCAGTAGATCATCACGGCCCCGAGCAGCAGCGCGGCCCCGAATGCAGCCGCCTGGACGGCCCCGACGCCGCCGCCCAGCTGGACAACCGCGAACGCGAGGACGACGCCGCCGATGACGATGTCGACGGCCTGCCAGAAGCGCACCTCGCGAATGCTCACGAGGACCTGGGCGTCCTCCGGTTTGGTCAGGACGTAATCGAGCGTGCCCTGGCGGATGTCTCCCATCAGCCGAACCATGTTCGGCTGGATGAACGTACCGATGACCCCGCCCATGAGGACGTGGACGCCCATCACCGCGAGCAACTCCGGCTGCGACCAACCGGCCAGCTCGTCGGTTTGGCCGAAGACGAGGGCGAGCACGGCCAGTCCGGTCCCGAGCGCGATCGCACTCTGGAACAGCTGAATCGCGAAGTTCGCCCGGTACTGGAGCTCGTTGAGCACGCTCACCCGGAGGAACAGGCCGAACAGGCGGAAGGGCCGGAGGGGCTCCCGGCGGCGGCGTCCGACGGTCGGGGTCGCCATCGTCAGTTGCCCACGGCGCCGTAGCGGCGAATGGCGACCCGCCAGGCAAGCGCGACACCGACCGACCCGATCGCGATCCACAGCGCCTGCATCGCGAGACCGCCGAGCAGCTGGTCCTCCGGCAGGCGGGCGACGAGCGCCTCGATCGGAAAGCCGAACGTCCACTTGAACGGCAACACGTTCGCCAGCTGCTGGGCCCAGTCCGGCATGAGCGACAGGGGGACGAGGCGGCCGGACAGGAGGAGTTCGGCGGTGAAGATGAGCTCGAATGCGGGCCCGACGCGGGTCGTCCAGAACGTGAGCATCCCGAGGATCCAGTACAGGACGGACCGGATGAGGTACGCGCCCCAGATCGCGACGGCGAACACGGCGATATCGATCGGGCGCGGATTGAGCTCCGGGCTGAACAGGAACGCGAGCACCGCCGCGAGCGGCAGCCACAACACGATCACGACGAACTTCCAGCCGGCGAAGTAGCCGAGATCCCAGTGGATCGGATGGATCGGGCGGAGGAGCATGCCGGACAGCTCGCCCTGCCGGATCCGCTCCTCCCAGCCGAACGGCGTGAAGATGATGTTCATGTTCCGGACGAGCGTCCAGACGATGTAGTACGCGGCGAACTGGCCGGGCGTGAAGCCGCCGACCTGGCCGCCCTGCTGGCGGGCGATGGTCGACCACACGACGAGGTAGATGATCGGCTCGGCGATCATGCCGATCATGTAGAAGTAGTTCGCGACGCGGTACTGGAACTGGTCCGCGATCGCGATCCGGATCTGGGTCGCGTAGATGTCGGCCCAGGCGCGAACGTTCACCCGGTCGGCGCCGCGCTCGCGAAGACGTGCTCGATGACGTCCTCGATCGGTGGGTCCTCGATCGTGAGGTCCGCGACCGGCATGTCGCGCAGCAGGCGGGTCGCCACCTCCGGCGCGACGGCGCGCTCGACGCGCAGGAGGATCCGTCCGTCCTCGTCGCCGATCACCTCACCGTAGGCCGACAGGTCGACCGTGCCATCGCGGAGCGTGACGCCGATCGTCTTCATCGAGCCGAATGCCGTGGCCAGCTCGGCCAGTGCTCCGTCGTACAGGATCCGGCCGTGATGGATGACGATGACCCGCCGGCAGAGGGCCTGGACGTCGGCCATGTAGTGGCTGGTGAGGAGGACCGTCGCGCCGGTCTGGCGGTTGTAGTCCGCCACGAACGCCCGGATGCGCTTCTGCATCGTCACGTCGAGCCCGATCGTCGGCTCGTCGAGGAACAGAACGGCCGGCCGATGGAGCAGGGCGCCGACGATCTCCGCCTTCATCCGCTCGCCGAGGGACAGGTTGCGAACCGGCTTGTTGACGAGATCTCCCAGGTCGAGCAGGTCGACGAACGCGTCGCGGGTGCGGCGGAACTCGTCGGCCGGCAGCCGGTAGATCGCGCGGATCAGGTCGTACGAATCGAGCGCCGGCAGGTCCCACTGGAGCTGGTTGCGATTGCCCATGACCATCGTGATCCGGCGCAGGAACGCGGACTCGCGTTTGGACGGCACGTGCCCGAGCACGAGCGCCTCCCCGCCCGACGGGTAGAGCAATCCCGACAGCATCTTGAGCGACGTCGTCTTGCCGGCCCCGTTGGGACCGAGGAAGCCGACGATCTCGCCCGCGGCGATGTCGAACGAGATGCCGTCGACGGCCTGGACCTCGCGGGTCTCTCGCCGGACGAGGCTGCGGGCCGCGGCGACGAGCCCCGCTTCGCGCACGGGGACATGAAAGGTCTTGCGCAGGCCGGCGACGTGGATCGCGGGCGACTGGGCCGATGGCATCGTCGAGGTGGTCACGCGGCCGGAGCCTACAGGCTTCGTGCCGGCCGCGCTCAGCGAACCCGACGCGAGCAGCGCGCGTTGACGCTCATCGACCGTCGGCCGTACAATCCCGACGAAATCACTCGGGATTGAGGAGCCTCCGCTGAGCCACACCCAGGCGCGTCCCACGTTCCACGGATCGGGCGCGGTCGCATTCAGCACGAAGGGCGAGTACGGCGTCCGGCTCATGGTCCAGTTGGGCCGCCACTTCGGGCAGGGGCCGGCCAGCCTCGCCGAGATCGCCGCCGAGGAGGACCTTCCCCGGGCGTACCTCGAGCAACTCGTCATGAGCCTCCGCGACGCCGGCCTCGTCACGTCCACCCGTGGCGCGCATGGCGGCTACGAGCTGGCCCGCCAGCCCACCGAGATCCGGATGAGCGAGGTCCTGAGGGCGCTCGAGGGGCCGATCGCGCCGATGATCTGTGCGACCGACGACCCGGAGCACGGAACAACGTGCGACCGATCCTCGCGCTGCACGGTGAACCTGCTCTGGGTCCGCGTCCGGGACGCGATCGCCGGCACGCTCGATGCGATGACCCTGGCGGACCTCGTCCCACCCCGCCTCATCCAGCCAGACCCCGCCGGCGCACCCGCGCCGGTCCTCCAGGGAGCAGTGACGAACACGTGACCGACGACCAGCGCCTCGTCATCCGCGGCCTCCGCGTCGCGCCGGCCGCCCATCCGGACCAGGAGATCCTCCAGGGGATCGACCTCGACGTCGGCAAGGGCGAGGTCCACGCGATCATGGGACCGAACGGCTCCGGCAAGACGACCCTCGCCTACGCGCTGCTCGGCCACCCGTCGTATGTCGTGACCGGCGGCACGGTCCACTGGAAGGGTCGCGACATCCTTGCCCTGTCGCCGGACAAGCGCGCCCGCCTCGGCCTCTTCCTCGCCTTCCAGTACCCGACCGCGATCCCCGGGCTGAGCGTCGCGTCGTTCATCCGGAGCGCGCTCAACGCGAAGCTTCAGGGCATCGACAAGAACGGTGACGTCGATCCCACGGACCCGATGCGCGGCGGCGTCTCGATGCGCGAGTTCCGCCAGAAGATGCGCGACAAGATGGCGCTCCTGCGGATGGACGAGTCGTTCGCGTCGCGCTACGTCAACGAGGGTTTCTCGGGCGGCGAGAAGAAGCGCCTCGAGATGCTCCAGATGGCCGTCCTCGAGCCGGAGCTCGCCATCCTCGACGAGACGGACTCGGGGCTCGACATCGACGCCCTGCGGGTCGTCGCCGAGGGCGTCAACGCGATGCTCAACCCGGAGCTCGGGATCCTCCTCATCACCCACTACCAGCGCCTGCTCAACTACATCGTCCCGGACGTCGTGCACGTCCTGGCGGAAGGCCGGATCGTCAAGAGCGGCGGCAAGGACCTCGCGCTCCGGCTCGAGGAGGAGGGCTATGGCCCGATTCTCCGCGAGGCCGGCCTCGAGCCGACCCTTCCGGACGAGGCGCTCCACGTGCCGATCGCGCCGGATGCGCCCGGCGAGCCGGTGGAGGCCGCCCGCTAGGGCGGGGGACCGACCGATGGCGATCGTCGAGCCGACTCCGGGGGTGGCCGCCGGGGCGACGGCGGGGGCTGCGGCCGAATCGAGGGCAGGCGCTGCCGCCGGACCGCTCGACCCGTATCGGCTGCGCCGGGACTTCCCGATCCTGTCGACGACCGTCCACGGTCGGCCGATCGTCTACCTCGACTCGGCGGCCTCGTCGCAGAAGCCGCAGGTCGTCATCGATGCGGTCGACACGTACTACCGCGAGTACAACGCAAACGTCCACCGCGGGATCTACGAGATCGGCGAGCGGGCGACCGCGGCGTACGAGGCCGCACGCGCCAGCGTCGGCCGGTTCATCAACGCTCCCGACCCGCACGAGATCGTGTTCACCCGCAACGCGACCGAGGCGATCAACCTCGTCGCCTACTCGTGGGGCCGGCGGAACATCGGCCGCGGCGACGCGATCGTCCTGACCGAGATGGAGCACCACGCGAACCTCGTCCCGTGGCAACTCCTCGTCCAGGAGAAGGACGGCGACCTCGAGTTCATCCCGATCACCGACGACGGGCTGCTCCGGCTCGACGTGTTCGAGGTGCTCCTGCGTCTCAAGCCGCGACTCGTCGCGTTCACCCACGTCTCGAACACGCTCGGCACGATCAACCCGGTCCGCGAGATGACCGAGATGGCCCACGCGGCGGGTGCCCTCGTGCTCGTCGACGGCGCGCAGGCCGTGCCGCACGTGCCGGTCGACGTGCAGGCCCTCGGGGCCGACTTCTACGTCTTCTCCGGCCACAAGATGCTCGCCCCGATGGGGTCGGGCGCGCTGTGGGCCCGGCGCGAGCTGCTCGAGGCGATGCCACCGTTCCTGGCCGGCGGAGAGATGATCCGCGAGGTCCACCTGCGCCGCTCCGAGTGGAACGACATTCCCTGGAAGTTCGAGGCCGGCACGCCGGCCGTGGCCGACGCGATCGGCCTGGGTGTCGCCGCGGAGTACCTCACGGACATCGGGATGGACCGCGTGCGCGAGCACGAGCGCGAGCTCGTCGCCTATGCGCTCGACAAGCTGCCGCGCGAGCTGCCGTCGCTTGCGCTGTACGGACCGCTCGATCCGGCGCTCCGCGGTGGGGTCATCCCGTTCAACGTGCCGGACGTCCATCCGCACGATGTGGCGCAGGTGCTCGACCGGTTCGCCATCTGCGTCCGCGCCGGCCACCACTGCACGATGCCGCTCCACGAGCGGTTGGACCTCGCCGCGACGGTGCGCGCCTCGTTCAACGTCTACTCGACTCGAGAGGACGTCGACGCGCTCGTCGCCGGCCTCCACGAGGTGGAGCGGCTCTTCGCCGGCTGAGTCGGGCACGCCTTCACCCCAACCGCCCGCGGGACGCGGGTACTCGCCCGCGACGACGTCCGGCCTCTTTGCCAATCGGTCACCCCAGGCACATTGGTCGGTGCCGGCGCGTCGTGGGGCCGCGTCGCCGTGCGTGGCCGAGCGGCCTGACGCCGCACCTGCCTGCCAATTCGACCTCACGGACACGAATTGGCATACGCGCCCCCGTCCAACGTGCACCCGGGTCACGTTTGGCAGGGAAGGTCGCCCTGCGGCGGCCCGGCCAAGTTCGAGCGGGCGTGCTAATGGTCTACCGGGGCCGAGGGTCCTCGCGCCGCACGATGTCCTGATAGATCAATCCACCGAGGACGAACACGATCAGCCCGGCCAAGCCGCTCGGGACAGTCGCGCCACCGACCAACCAGACCACGAGCCATGCGGCCACGAGCGAGCCGAGGACGATGCCAGTTCGCCGGGTGAGGTTCACCATGGTCTGCCTCCTCGGGGCATCCTGAGCGGGCCGTGTGCCCACGGCCAGGGCCACGTGGCCTGAGTCAGACTGAGACATTGCCTATATCCGACTTCGCTGGTCGGGATTGAGCGAACGCGGTACACTCGACGGCCGAATGGACGATCTCTACCGCGACTACATCCTCGAACACTACCGGCGGCCCCACAACTTCGGGGTCATCGACAACCCGAGCGCGTCCCACGAGGGAGCCAACCCCTTGTGCGGCGACCGGATCACGCTTCAGCTCGGGGTGCGCAACGGAGTCGTGGAGCGGGTCGGGTTCACCGGGCGTGGCTGCGCGATCAGCCAGGCCAGCGCGAGCCTTTTGACCGACGAGATCAAGGGCAAGCCGCTCGGCGACGTGACTGCCTTTCGCGCCGACGACCTGCTCGACCTGCTTGGGATCGAGATCAGCCCGGCCCGCCTGAAGTGCGCGATGCTCTCGCTCGACACGCTCCAGGCGGCGCTCGCCGACATGCCGGCCACGGAGTCGGCCGCCTCCGCCGGCGCGGAGACAGGGGCATGAGCCGGATCGGCCAGCGCCGCTGCAGGTGTCGTCGGCCGGCCTGACCGCCGGCGCCCCGCGACGCGCGACCGCCGCGCCGCCCACCACCCACCCGTCAACCGCCCTGCCGATCACCGGCAGCCCGTCGACCACCGGAGTCCCCACCACCATGCCGAAGTCATACGCCGACCTCCTCCGCGAGGCCCGCGCCCAGGTCCGCGAGTTCACGCCGGGGGAGGTCGACCTGCAGCTGGAGACGGATGCTCCGCCGGTGCTGATCGACGTCCGCGAGGCGTCGGAGTGGGAGCAGGGATTCATTCCCGGCGCCGCCCACATCAGCAAGAGCTACATCGAGCAGCAGGTCGAGGGCGTCGTCCCGGACCGCGACACGCCCGTCGTCCTGTATTGCGCCGGCGGCGTCCGCTCGCTGTTCGCGGCCCAGACGATGCAGCAGCTCGGCTACACGAACGTCGCCTCGATGTCCGGCGGCTTCCAGCAATGGAAGACGCAGGGTCGGTCGTGGAAGGTCCCCGCTGCGCTCAGCCCGGAACAGAAGCAGCGCTACAGCCGGCACCTCCTCATCCCCGAGGTGGGCATCGACGGCCAGGCCCGCCTGCTCGACTCGAAGGTGCTCCTCATCGGCGCCGGCGGGCTCGGTTCCCCCGCGTCGCTCTACCTCGCCGCGGCCGGTGTCGGCACGATCGGCATCGTCGACTTCGACGTCGTCGACCTGTCCAATCTCCAGCGCCAGGTCGTTCACACGAACGATCGGGTCGGGGAGCGCAAGGTCGATTCGGCCCGCAAGACGATCGAGGCGCTCAACCCGGACGTGACGGTGGTGACCCACGAGGAGATGCTCGTCGCCGACAACGTCGAGCGGCTCATCGCGGGGTACGACGTCATTCTCGACGGCACCGACACGTTCGAGACGCGCTACCTGCTGAACGACGCGGCGGTCGCGGCCGGCATCCCGGTCGTCCACGCCAGCGTCTTCCGGTTCGAAGGCCAGCTGACGGTCTTCAAGCCCTACGAGGGCCCGTGCTACCGGTGCCTCTATCCCAGCCCGCCCCCGCCCGAGCTGGCGCCGGGCTGCTCCGTCGCCGGCGTCCTCGGTGTCGTGCCCGGGATCATGGGCCTGCTCCAGACCAACGAGGTCCTGAAGCTCCTGCTGGGGATC
>DASTOB010000100.1:0-7027 GCA_035720425.1 Candidatus Limnocylindrales bacterium | reverse complement strand
GACCTCGTCCCGCTTGCGACGTCGGTGTTCGACGGCGTGCTCGGCGGCGCGCCGCATCAGAAGGAACGCGTGCGCGAGGACGTGTCGGCGTCGGCCGCCGACCTCGTCGACCTGCGGGTCGACGGCGGTCGGGTGACCGAGGCCGGCGTACGGCTCAACGTCTCGGTCGCCCTCGCCTACCTCGACTCGTGGCTGCGCGGCAACGGGGCGGCCGCGATCAACAACCTCATGGAGGACGCCGCGACGGCCGAGATCAGCCGCTCCCAGCTCTGGCAGTGGCGGGTGACCGGCGTCCCGCTCGACGACGGGGGCCCGCTCACGGCGGAGCGCTACGCGGCGATCCGCGACGACGAGCTCGAGCGGCTCGGGGGGCGCGCTGTCGGTCGGCTCGGCGATGCCGCGGACCTGCTCGACGGCCTCGTCCTCGACGACGACTTCGCCGAGTTCCTCACCCTGCGAGCGTACCCGCTCCTCGGGTAGGCGCCGGCGCGGTCGCGGGGTGCGGCCGGTGACCGTGGGTCCCGCCGCGGTGGGCGCGGGCGGTCAGGTCAACGCGTCCGGCGACCAGTCGGCCTGCCAGATCGCCACGACGAGCGCGACGTCAATCGCGACCCCGAGCACGATCCACGGGTGGAAGAACAGCACGAGCAGCGCGAGCGACGCGACCGCGCCAGTGGCGACGAGGGGCTGCCACGCGCTCACCGGCAGGATGACCCCGAGCGTCGCGAGGCCGGCCAGCGCGAAGGCAATGACGGCCAGGACGGCGAGGCCGATGCCGAGCGGTCGGAGCAGGGACTCCGACACCCCGAGCGGGCTGAGGAACCACGAGCGGGCGAGCTCGAACGGCCAGGCCGGGCCGCCCGGCGTCGGCGCCGGGCGCGGCATGACGTACGACGCGTGGATGAGCCCGTGGGCGACGATGAAGAGGGCGAGGACGATCCGGGTCATGGTTGGCACCTGCGTTCGAGGTGGACGCCGACGCTGATCTTGACCGGTCCCGAACCGCTCGTGACAGGGACATCGGTCCCGACATCCCGGGCGACCCGGCCCGAGTGTGCCGACCCCGTCGGGCCTGGTCGTGCTCTCAGGCGTCCGGCGTGGCACGCTCGACGAAGCGGCCGAAGCCGCGCTGGCCGACGAACGTGCCGCCGCGGATCACGGCGCGGCCACGGACGAACACGTCACGGACGACGCCGGATGCCTCGATGCCTTCGTATGGCGTGTAGTCGCTCGTGTGGTGGAGGTCGGCGGCGCGGATCGTCCGGCGCGCAGTCGGGTCGAACAGGACGAGGTCGGCGTCCTTGCCCGGCTCGACGGCGCCTTTCCGCTCGAGGCCGAACAGCCGGGCGGGCGTCGTCGCGAGGAGCCCGACGAGACGCTCCGCCGTGACGCGGCCGCGCGCGACGCCCTCGGTCCAGCCGATCGTCAGGAGGGTCTCGATGCCCGGGGCCCCGTTGCTGATCCGATCGAACGGCGTTCCGGCGACGGCCTCCGCCTTTTCCACGGCCCGGCGGTCCGGGACGTGGTCCGTGGCGATGAGGTCGAGGTCGCCCGCGGCCAGCCCGGCCCACAGGGCGTCGCGGTTGGACGGCGGGCGGAGGGGAGGGGAGATGACGCAGCAGGCAACGTCAAGCTGATCGGACGCGTCGTAGCGCGAATCGTCGAGGGCGAGGTAGTGGGGGCAGGTCTCGGCGTACGCGCGCACCCCGTCGGCCTTCGCCTCGCGGACGTACCTGAGCGCGGCCGCGGACGACAGGTGAACGACATACACGGGCGCGTCGGACGCCCGGGCGAACGCCATCGCCCGGTGGGTCGCCACGGCTTCCGCCTCGGCTGGCCGCGTTTCAGCGTGGTAGCGTGCTGCCGTGTTACCTCGCTGAAGCGCTGCGGCCACCGCGGCGTCGATGAGCACCGGGTCCTCGCAGTGGACCTCGAGCATCCCGCCGGCGGCCCCGAGCGTGCGCATCGCCTCGAACAGGCGGGCATCCGGCAGGCGGAAGTCGAAGACCATGAACGCCTTGCACGTGGGTACGCCGGCGTCGACGACCGCCGGCAGCTCCGTGATCGGGTCCTCGTGCTGGCCGGTGATCGCGAGGCTCACCCCGTAGTCGATCGCCGAGTCGTGCTCGGTGCGGTCGCGCCACTCGCGGAGTCCGGCGAGGAGCGAGCCGCGGACGCCATCGCTGATCCCGGTCCCGGGGTTGTTGAAGGCGAGGAACGTGGTCGTCCCGCCGTACGCGGCGGCCACGGAGTCCTGGAAGAAGCGGTCCGGCTCCGCGTCCGTCGCGAGCCGAGTGTGCGTGTGGACGTCGATGACGCCCGGGAGTACGAGCAGGTCCGTCGCGTCGACGACTTCGCCGGCGCTCGTGGCGAGCCCGCCGAGGTCCGGCTCGACCGCGTCGATCCGCCCGCCGACCACCGCCACGTCGGCGCGCCGCGAGCCGGCCGGCGTGACCACCGTTCCGCCGCGGATGAGCAGATCCGTCATCGGTCCGTCATCGGCCGACGGTGGAGCACCTGGAGCGCCCGGCGCTCCAAGCGACGAAGGAGGGCTCCCGCATCCTGCGATGCGGCACCATCCGGCGTCGTTTGGACCCGTGGGCGGTCCACGTGACGTCGGGCGCCGGCCTCAGCCGCTCGTTGGACCGCCCGGAGCCCCACGCCACCACACGTGCAGCGACGGGGACCGCCCCTGCGCCACCCCGTATCGCACCCATCAATGGCGCCCGCACACGCCGTGTCGGAAGGGCGTCCGCGGCCGTGCCAATCACCACCTTCATCGATGGAGGCGATGAAACGGGGCGTGAGGTCGCGTACGGTCGCATCAACAGTGGTTCGTAAGGACGCCTATCGATCGCGAAGCCCGCGCGGCATCGATGGGGCCGATACCGCGACGAACAGCGCCAGGGAGCACGTGGCGCGGCCGTCGCGCGGCGCCGCGAGTGGACCGCCCGGCGCTCCACGAAGGGCGAGTTGAAGCGCGCGCCGAATCGCGAGACGTGGCGCTCCGCGAACGGCGCGACGAACCGCGAGTCGATGGAAACCGACCCGCTCACCCCAGCTCGACGATCGAGATCGGCTGGGCGCCTTCCCACAGGCAGCGGCGGCCCATCTCGCGCAGCCGGTCGTCCCAGCCCTCGTCCGGCACGACCGCGGCGAACACGTTGGCGGCAAGCTGGCCCACCTTCGACGAGCACGTGCACGAGCCGTACGGGAAGAAGATCTCGCACTCGCTGATCCCGCCCGGGTAGATCGCGAGATGACCCGGCGCCGGATGCGACGTGTGGTTCTCGTAGTCGATCCCCGGCCGGAAGTCGCCGAACGGGATCCACACCGATTCGCCGGTCCAGCGGCAGTGGATCACCTGCGAGGACAGGGGCAGCATGGCCCGGATCGCCTCGATCGTTCGCGGCGCGGCCGGGTCCCAGCGGGCGCTAAAGTGGAGGTCGCCGACACGGATCTGCAGATCACCCATCGCCGGAGGATACCGCGTGGCCGACGCCGCGGAACACGCCAGCCCGACGATCTCGACCCACGTCCTCGACACGGAGGCTGGTCGGCCCGCGCCGGGCGTCCACGTCACCCTCTACCGGCTCGGCGAGGACAACCGGCCGATCCGCATGACCCAGGCGCTGACCGACGCCGACGGGCGCGTCCGCGACCTGCTCGAGCGGCCGATGGCGCCCGGCGACTACCGGCTCGAGTTCAACCTCGCCGGTGAGCAGCGGCCCGGCAGCGGCGACGATCGGTTCTTCCGCCGCCTCACCGTCGACCTCCGCATCGAGGACGTGACGAGGAGCTACCACGTCCCCCTCCTCCTCGCGCCCTACTCGATGACGACGTACCGCGGCAGCTGACGCGCGTGGCACGGACGGTCGACCCACCCGCGACGATCCCCCCGATCGACGAGCTCGACGCGCTGCCGGCGGCCGACTTCGCGACGGCCGTCGCGCCGCTCTTCGAAGGCGCGCCGCGGTTCCTCGCCCGGCTCGCCGCGGCGCGCCCGTTCGGGTCGGACGAGCGTCTCGTCGAGCGCGCCCGCGAGGTCGCCCAGGCGATGCCGGAGGACGAGCAGGTCGAGCTCATCGACGCCCACCCGCGCCTCGGCGCACCGCCCGGCTCCGTGTCGGCCCACTCGTTCGTCGAGCAGGGCTACGACCGCGACGCCGCCGACTCGGCGGCGGAGGTGGAGCGGCAGCGCGTCGCAGCTGAGCTCGCGCGCCTCAACGCGGCGTACGAGGCGCGCTTCGGCTTCCGCTACTGCGTGTTCGTCGCCGGTCGGCCGCGGGCGGCGCTGCTCGAGGGCATGGAGCAGGCACTCGACGCGGATCGCGGAGCCGAGCTCCGGCGGGCCGTCGAGGACGTCGTCGCGATCGCCGCCGACCGGCTGGCGCGGCTGAGGGAGGAACGCTCGTGATCGAGATGGGACCGAACCGCTACGGCAAGTCGGCCATCCGGCTGGTCAAGCTCATCCGCGACGGCGAGCGGCACACCGTCCGCGACCTGACCGTCGCCGTCGCGCTCGAGGGGGACTTCGAGACGGCCCACACCGAGGGCGACAACGCGTCCGTCGTGGCGACCGACACGATGAAGAACACGGTCTACGCCTTCGCGCCGGAGCACCTGACCGGCGCGATCGAGCGCTTCGGCCACGCCCTTGCCCACCACTTCGTGGCGCACCCCCAGGTATCGGCCGCCACGATCTCGATCGACGAGCACCGCTGGGTCCGGATTCCGACCGACGACGGGCCGGCCCCCGATGCCTTCCTCCGGTCTGGCGACTTCACCCGAACGGCGGAGGTCCGGGCGACGGCCGATGGCGTGACGACGACCGCCGGCCTGCGCGACCTGACGGTCATGAAGTCGACTCGGTCGGCCTTCGCCGGCTTCCCGCGCGACCGGTTCACGACCCTGCCGGAGGTCGACGATCGGATCATGGCCACGATGGTCACAGCGACGTGGCGGTACGGGGCGGCCGACGGCGGATCCGGCGATCCGGCCGGGCTCGACTACGACGCGACGTTCGACGCGGTCGGCGCGACGCTGCTCGAGGTGTTCGCGGAGCACCACTCGCCGTCCGTCCAGGCGTCGATCTGGATCATGGGGACGGCGATCCTCGACGCCCATCCCGAGATCGACGAGGTCCGGATGGTCCTGCCGAACCTCCACCACTGGGCGGTCGACCTGCGCCCGTTCGGGATGGACAACCGCGGCGAGGTGTTCGTCGCCACGCGCGAGCCGCACGGCCTCATCGATGCGACCGTGCGCCGGGGCGAGTGATCCGGGGGACCCCGTGACGCGCATGGATCGGCGATGGACGTCCTCGGCCTCGGACCCCTCCTGATCGTCGGCCTGCTCCTCGTCAAGGAGGCGGGCGTGCCCATCCCGGTGCCCGGCGACCTGCTCGTGATCGGGCTCGGGGTTGGCGCGGCGGATGGACGGTACGACGCGGTAGTCGCGCTCGGGGCGGCGATCGCGGCGACGGTGATCGGCGGGTCGATCCAGTTCACGGTCCTGCGCGGCCCGGGACGTGCCGCCGTCCTCGGCGTGCTGGCCCGGTTCGGCATCGGCGAGGCGCGCATCGAGCCGATGACCGACCGCGTCCGACGGCGCGGCACGGCGGCCGTGGCGGTCGCGCGGATGACACCCGGCCTCCGGATCGTGGCGATCGCCGCGGCGGCTCTCGCCGCCCTCCCGGTCGGCCGGTTCGTCGCCGGGCTGGCGACCGGCAACGCGGTCTTCACGAGCGGGCACTTCGCGCTCGGCGTCGGGTTCGGCGCGGCGGCGTCCGGGATCACCGGCGGGCTCGTCGTGCCGGCGCTCGTGCTGGCCGGCCTCGGCGCCGCCGGCGTCGTCGGCTGGCGTCTCGTGCGAGCCCGCCGTCGGTCGGGGCCGGAGTCCGCGCTCGCGTGGGCCGATGCCGCCTGCCCGGCCTGCCTCGCGCTCGCCGTGGTCGGCCGCGAGTCGTGACACCCTAGCTGACACGGCGGCCCGCCAGGATGCGGGCCATGGAAGCACGACTCGTCCCGCTCCCGACCGCCGCTCCGCCGCAGGCCGGCATCCGCGTCGACGGCGACCGCATCGTCATCGATCGGCTCACCGTCACGGATCCGGCCCTCGCGGCGTTCCTCGCGGAGCGCGACGTCGACGAGCGGCCCGTCCTCGTCGAGCGCGCCCTGCGGATCGGGCTGCTCGCGCTCCAGGACGCCGGGGTGACGGTCAACGTGGACGTCGTGAAGGGCGAGTTCGAGCGCCTCCTCCGGCAGGCGGAGCAGGTCAACGAGCGCGCCGCGACCGCGCTCGAGCAGACGCTCCGCACGAACTTCGCCGACGACGACGGCCGGCTGCCGCGCACGCTCGAGCGGTTCCTCGGTGACCGCGGCGCGCTGCGCACGTTCGTCAACGAGCTGTTCGACGAGTCGAAGCGCGACAGCGCGATCGGGCGGATCGGGACGCTCCTCGGGACCTACCTCGACGGCGACGCCTCGAAGCTCGCCCGCCTGCTCGACCCGACGCGCCTCGGCTCGCCGATGCACCAGTTCCGCGAGGAGATCAGCGCCGGCTTCGCCCAGCTCAACGACCGGCTCACCGCGATCGAGGCGGCGGCGGCCGCGCGCGCCACGGAGCGCGCCCGGTCGGCGGCCAAGGGCACGGACTTCGAGGACGTCCTCGAGGCGCTCCTCGCGGACCTCGCGCGGGGGGCCGGCGATCTGCTCGACCGGACGTCGAACGAGGCCGGCGCGACGCTCAAGTCGAAGAAGGGCGACTTCGTCCTGACGATCGATTCGCGGCTCGCCCGCGGCGTGGACCTGCGGGTGGTCGTCGAGGCCAAGGACCGGGCGATGTCGATGCGCGGCATCCGCGACGAGCTCCGTGAGGCGCGCGAGAACCGCGGCGCCGCGGTCGGGCTCGCGATCTTCACGCCAGCCCACGCGCCGTCCGGTGTCGCCCCGTTCGCGATCGTCGGCGACGACGTCTACTGCGTGGTCGATCCGGATGAGCCGGAGCCGGCAATCCTCGAGGCGGC
>DASTOB010000099.1:0-6755 GCA_035720425.1 Candidatus Limnocylindrales bacterium | reverse complement strand
CCGGAGAACACGCTGCCGGCACTCCTCGCCGCCCTCGCGGTCCCCGGATGCGACGGCCTCGAGTTCGACGTCCAGCTGTGCGCCGACGGCCAGCCGATCCTGCTCCACGACGACACGCTCGCCCGCGTCCAGGGCCGGCCGGACCGCGCCGGCGACCTGACCGCGGCGGAGCTCGCCCGCTACGGCGTCCCGACCCTCGCCGACGTCCTTGCCGCCGTCCCCCGTGACGCCTTCCTCGACGTCGAGTTGAAGGGCGACCCGGGGGACGGGATCGACGCCCTCGTCGCCGTTCTCGAATCCGGTCGCGGGGCGGCGCTCGAGCGGGCGGCCGTCTCATCGTTCGAGCCGTTCGCCCTGCGCGCGATCGCCCGGGCGCGCCCGGACTGGCCACGCTGGCTCAACGCCGTCGACCTGTCGGCCGACACGGTCGCCCTCGCGGCCGAGCTCGGCTGCACGGCGATCAGCGTCGACTGGCGGGCGATCACGCCGGCGACCGCGGCGGCCGTCCGCGCGGCGGGGCTCGAGCTCGCGGCCTGGACCGTGCGGCGGCGCGCGACGGCCGCTCGCCTCGACCGCCTCGGGGTGATCGCGCAGTGCGTCGAGGCGGCCGCCCTCGAGGGATCGCCGTGACCGAGCGAGCCGACCTGGTCGTTGTCGGCGCGGGGACGATCGGCGGCTGGGCGGCGTGGTTCGCGGCCACGAGCGGCGCTCGCCGGGTGATCGTCATCGAGCGTGGCCTCGTCGGGATGGGCGCGAGCTCGCGGGCGGCCGGCATCGTCCGCGCCCAGGGCGGGACGCCGGAGACCGTCGCGCTCGGCCGCTGGTCGATCGACTTCTACCGCCGCCAGGCGGAGCTCATCGGGACGGATTCGGGCTTCCGCGAGCTCGGATACCTGATCCTCGCCGTGACCGAGGCGGACGAACGCGCCGGGCGCGTGCGGGTGGCGATGCAGCGCGACGCCGGTCTCGACGTTCGCTGGCTCAGCGCGGCGGAGGCGGTGCGCGCGATCCCGACGCTCGCGCCGGAGGGCCATCGCGGCGGCAGCTTCCTCGACACCGACGGCTGCATCGACCCCGTTCGGAACGTCCGCGCGTACTCGCTCGCGCTCCGCTCGGCCGGGGTCGACGTTCGTGAGCGGACGGCGCTGACGGGGCTGCGGACGGAAAGCGAGCCCGATGGCGCGCGGCGGGTCGTCGGCGTGGACACGGATGGCGGGCCGATCGACGCCGATCGGGTCATCCTGACCGGCGGTCCGGGACTCGCCGAGGTCGGCCGGCTGGCCGGGATCCCCATTCCGGTCGGGGCGACCCGCCACACGGTCTGCGTTCTCGAGCCGCACCGCGACTTCGACGTCGACCGGATGCCGATGGTGTTCGACATCGGCGAGGGGCTGTACTGGCGCCTCGAGGAGGGGGGCCTGCTGTTCGGCTGGAGCAACCCGAACGAGGCGCCCGGCGAGGCGCGCTCGATTGATTGGCCGTATCACGACCGGATCCGTGCCCGGCTCGATGGGCTCGTGCCATCCGTCCGCGGCGTCGGCACCCGCAAGATCTGGGCGGCCACGATCGACTATACGCCGGACCACCTGCCGATCATCGGGCCCGCGCTCGGCCATGACGGAGGCCCGATCGCGGGGGTGACCGTCGCCTCCGCGGGCGGCCACGGGATGATGTGGGGCCCGGCGCTGGCGCGGGCGGCGGCCGATCTCGCCCTCGACGGGCGGTCCGACGTGGTGGATCTCGCCAACCTCGGCCTCGACCGGTTCGATGCAACGGGCCGAAGCCGGATCACCCCGGACCCGGTGGCCCTGCCGTTCCCGGTTGAGACCGGCGGCTCCGACCTGGGCCCGCAGCGCAGCGCCTAGCAGCAGCCCCCGCCGCCGCAGCACCCCGCCTCGCCGACGACCGCGAGGAGTCGCGCCGCCGGCAACGGCACCGACGGCTCCCGGATCGCGTCCGGTGTCCAGTCGGCCGGCTTGGTCGCCCGGACGATCGCCCCGTACAGGCCGTCGGCCACCGCGTGCGTGGGCCTGACCTCGATCCCGGTCAGGCCGACGGCCTCGAGACCGGCGCGGTACTCCGCGAACGACAGCGCGCCGGCGATGCAGCCGGCGAAGCTGCCGCGCTCGGCCCGCTCATCGGCGGACAGGCTGTCGTCCGCCACGACGTCGCTCACGCCGACGCGGCCGCCGGGTCGGAGGACCCGGGCGATCTCGCGGAACACGGCACCCTTGTCGGCAGACAGGTTGATGACGCAGTTGCTGATCACGACGTCGACGGTCGACCCCGCGAGCGGGATCGCCTCGATCGTGCCCTTGAGGAACTCGACGTTCGTGGCGCCGGCGTCGGCCGCGTTGCGGCGCGCGAGGTCGAGCATGTCGTCGGTCATGTCGAGCCCGAAGGCGCGTCCGCCGGGACCGACGCGGCGCGCCGACAGGAGCACGTCGATGCCGCCGCCGGAACCGAGGTCGAGCACGATCTCGCCCTCGCGCAGCTCGGCCACCGCGGTCGGGTTGCCGCAGCCGAGGCTGGCCAGGACGGCGGCGTCCGGAAGGGCCGCCCGCTCGTCGGTCGTGTAGAGGGTGTTGCCGAAGACGATCTCGCCGGTGGGGCCGCAGCAGCTGGCCTGGGCGGCAGAGTCCTCGCGCAGGGCGGTCGCCGCGCGGGCGGCCTCCGCGTAGTGGTCGCGGACCTCGTCGCGGATGCGGTCGGCGTCGGTGACGGTCACGGTTCGACTCCTTGCTGACGGATTCAGGCGGTGGCGCAGCAGTCGAGGGCCGGAACCGGCGCCGGCGTCGCGGATCGGCCGGTCAGGCGGGTTCGGACGCGCTCGATCAGGGAAGGCTCGCCGCTGCGGGCGTCGGCCAGCGCGACGAGGTGGCTGAGGCGACGATCCTCGTCGGTCCGGCGGTCTGCCGTGACCATCCACGACACGAGCGAGGGGGTGGGGCCGTGAGCATGCATCGGTGTAGCTCCGTTCTTGCGCGGCACAATGTATTGACGTTTGTCAATATAGCGTCGGATTCGGGCTTGTCAATATCGAAATTCATGGATACAGTGGGCGGGCCATGAAGAAGATCCAGCTCGACCCCGATGTCCGCCTGCTCCATGCGCTCGCGGACCCCACCCGCCTTGCCATCGTCCGCCAGCTCGCGGCCGACGGGCAGGTCTGCGCATGCGACTTCACCTCGTGCTGCGACGTCAGCCAGCCGACGGTGTCGCATCACCTCAAGGTGCTGCGCGAGGCGGGCATCGTGACCTCGGAGAAGCGTGGCACGTGGGTCGACTATCGCCTCGCGCCGGACGTCGCGAACCGTCTCGCCGGGATCGCCGGCTCGCTCGTCCCGGGCGGGCTCATCCCGGCATCGACGCTGGCACGCGGCCCGCGATCCGCGGCTGCCCGACCTGCGGCCGTCCGGCCGTCCTGATCCGGGCCGAGGCTCCGTGAACCCGCGACGCACCAGCCGCCGGCAGCGAAAGCCCGGCTACGCGCGGTGCGACGAGGAGGGCGACGGTTCGATCCTGTCGAATCGCTTGGCCAGCCTTGTCACGTTCGGAGTTCGCCCATGTCCGGTGACCACGCCGCACGCGGAGCCCGCCGCTCCCTGATCCTCGCCGCCGCGTCCTGGGGGCTCGGCACCGTGCTCAGCAAGCATGCCGTCGGGGAGTTCCCGCCGGCCACACTCCTCGCCGTGCAGCTCGCCGCGAGCCTCATTGTGCTGACCGTCGTCATGCGGGCGCGTGGCCTGCCGCTCAGGGACCGTGCTGCCCCGGCCGCCCTCGGTCGGCTGGGCCTGCTCAACCCGGGGCTCGCCTACGCGCTCAGCCTGCTCGGCCTCACCTCGATCACGGCCAGCCTGTCGGTCCTGCTGTGGACGGTCGAGCCGATCCTCATCCTCGTGCTCGCGGGGCTCGTTCTGGGCGAGCGGATCGGCCCGTCGCTCGTCGTCCTGTCCGGTCTCGCCCTCGGCGGCGTGGCGCTTCTCGTGTACGAGCCGGGCGAGGGCGCCGTCGTTGGGGTCGCGCTCACGATCGCCGGGATCGCCTGCTGCGCCGTGTACACGGTTCTCGGTCGTCGATGGCTCGGGACCGTGGACGCCACCGCGCCGGTGGTCGTCGCCCAGCAGGCCTGGGCACTCGTCCTCGCCGCGGGCCTCGTCGGCGTCGTCGGACTGCTCGGCGGGCCGGTCGTGCCGGCCACGATGTCGATCGAGGGCGGGCTCAGCGCGGTCGCGTCCGGGGTCCTGTACTACGGCGCCGCCTACTGGTTCTACCTGTCGGCGTTGCGCCGTATGCCCGCGTCATCGGCCGCCGCGTCGTTCTACCTGATCCCGGTCTTCGGCGTCGCCGGGGGGCTCGTCCTCCTCGGGGAGCGGCTCGCGCTCATGCAATGGATCGGCGCCGGCGCGGTGCTGCTTGCCGTGGTCCTCATCCTGCGGCGGCCCGGGGAGCCGGTCGCCCAGCCGGCGTCCACGGGCGCGGTGCCCGCCGTCCTCGAGTGATACCCGTCGCTCGCGCCGGAAACCCGTCGCTCGCGCGAAACCGGTCATTCGCGCCGGAAACCCGTCGCTAGCGCCCCGCAGGCTGCCAGATTCTCGCCGGGCGACAGTTAGGCGCGATCGGTGGCGCCCATTCGGGGATTCCGGGCGTGGTCCACGCTCAGCGAAGGGGTGCTGAGGGCGCGCGAGGCGCCGCAACCTCGCCGTACGGTCGCGGGGCAAGAATCTGGCATTCTGCCGCGGGCGCGTGCCTGACCGACCAGCTCGTCCGACCAGCTCGTCCGGCCGGCTCGTCATGCGGGATCCGAGCGGGGCCGCGGTCGGGGGAGCGCGCCGCTGTCGATCTCGTCGGCGGCCTCAATCTCCTCGCGCTCGATGTCGGCCAGGGCGACCGGCTCGAAGAACGTCGTCGCGACGAGTGTCGGTACCACGGCCGACAGGATCACGACCGTCACAAGAATCGTGTAGGCGGCCTGGTCGATGATCCCGTTGGTCAGGCCGAACAGCGCCGATATCGTCCCGAACGTCAGCCCGGTGGACATGAGCAGCGTCGTGTAGTTCGCCTCGCGGACCGGCATCCCGAAGGCCCGCGCCGTGGGCCACACGCCGACCACCTTTGCGCCGACCTTGACCGCCAGCAGCGCGCCGACCAGGCCCGCGCCACCGATCACCGCCGGGAGGGCAACGAACAACCCGGCCTTGATGAAGTAGAACGGCGTGAGGATGCTGAAGGCGATGGCCCGCATCCGATGGACGAGGACGCGATCGCGGACGAACACGCCGGCCACCGCGAGCCCCACCAGGTACGCGGGCAGGACCGCTTCGCTGTTCGCCTCGCTGGCCAGACCGCCCAGGACGAACAGGACGAGGAACAGGAACTTGATCTCCGGCTCCGAGACCCTTCCCGGGACGTGCTCGACGAACCAGCGCGTCCAGCGCGATACGAAGTAGAGCGCCACGATTGTCGCTACGACGAAGGCGAGCAACAACGGGTTGACGTCGGCAAACAGCACACCGAGCGCGAGCACGGTGCCGAGGTCGGTGATGAAGCAGGCGGCGAGGATCGTCTTGCCGAGATCCCGCCCCGCGAGGCCGGACTCGATCATCACCGCGTAGACCACGGCGACCGACGTGGTCGACAGGGCGATCCCGGCGATCTGGGCGGCCGCGAGATCCCACCCCGCGACGAAGTAGGCGAACCCGAACGCGGCCGCAAACGGTGCGGCGAATGACACGGCCCCGATCGTGACCGACACCTTCGCGTGGCGGCGCAGGGACACGGGATCGATCTCCGCTCCCGCGAGAAAGGTGAGGAGGCCGGCTCCGAACGTGGCGAGGAAGTCGATCCACGGCGTCGTTTGGAGGCCGAGGGCGTTGCCGCCCACCACGCCCATGCCGATCTCGATCAAGGCGACCGAGATCCCGAGGCGGATCGACAGCAGGCTCGCCGCGAGCGCGAGGCCCATCCAGGCGGCGGCGACGAGATAGGCGTTGTCCACCATGACCTCCCGGTACCAGGGACCACACGGCCCCTGGCTGCTCATCAGTCAGGGGCCATCAGCCCGGTCCGGGCGGTTCAGGCGCAGCGCGCCTTGGCGGACACCATCGCCGTCGGGCAGCCTACGAGCCGCGCCGGTCGGCCGTCAAACGGGACCGCCGGTCAGGCGAGCTTGAGCCAGGCGGCAACCTGCTCGCGGGTCGGCACCCGTCCGGCCAGCACGACCCGGCCGTCGATCGCGAGACCCGGTGTCGACATGACCCCGCGCGCGACGATGTCCGGATAGTCGACGACGTGGCGGATCTCGGCCGTGATGCCAACCGCCTCGACGACCTCGCGGACGATCCGCTCGACGTACTGGCATTTCGCGCAGCCGGGACCCAGGACCTCGATGACGTGCATGCCGACCTCCTTCACGACAGGAAGAGGTTGAAGCCGTAGCCGACCGCGAGGATGCCCGCGGCGACGACGGCGACGAACGTGAGCAGCAGGCGCGGCTTCATGACCCGGCGCAGGATCACGAGTTCCGGCACGGACAGGGCGGTGATGGCCATCATGAACGCGAGGGCAGAGCCGAGCGGCAGGCCCTTGCCGAGCAGCGCCTCAACGATCGGGATCGTTCCGGCGGCATTGCTGTAGAGCGGGACCCCGAGCGCGACGAGGGCGGGCACCGCCAGCGGGTTGTCGCGACCCCCGACCGACACGACGAGCTCCGTCGGGACGAACCCGTGGATGAGCGCCCCGACGGCGATCCCGGC
>DASTOB010000098.1:0-6726 GCA_035720425.1 Candidatus Limnocylindrales bacterium | reverse complement strand
GCGACACTCGGCGAGGTCGAGCGGATCATGTTCCTCCGCCGCGTGCCGCTGTTCGGCCAGCTCGAGCCGGAGGACCTGCAGCGCCTGGCCGCGACGGCGACCGAGCGGTACTACCCCGGCGGCGAGGCGCTCGTCCGCGAGGGTGAGCTCGGCGACGAACTCGTCGTCATCGTCGACGGCTCCGTGCGAGTGGTGCGGCAGGAGGGCGACGGCGAGCGGCTCCTGCGGACCTACGGCGCCGGCGACCACATCGGCGAGCTCGCGGTGCTGCGCGAGCGGCCGCGAGCCGCGAGCGTCCTCGCCGACGACCCGGGGGTTCGCGGGCTCGTCATCGCCGGTGATGGCGTGAAGGCGATCCTCCGAGAACGACCGGAGGCGGCGTGGGCGATGCTCGCCACCCTCGCCGAGCGGATCAGCACGCAGTGACGACGACGTCGGGCGTCCCCGGCCGCCGCCCGGACCTCCCGACCGGCACGGTCACCTTCCTCTTCTCGGACATCGAGGCATCGACGCGCCTCGTCCAGGAGGTTGGCCCGGACGTCTTCCGGGCGACGCTCGAGGACCACCACCGGGTCATGCGGACCGCGTTCTCCGCGAACGGCGGCGTGGAGCGCGGAACGCAGGGCGACTCGTTCGCGGTGATCTTCCGCGAGGGTCCCGCGGCGGTCGCGGCGGCGGTGGCGGCACAGCGGGCCCTGGCGGACCATGCGTGGCCGCCGGGGGCGAGCGTTCGGGTACGGATCGGCCTTCACACGGGCCTGGGCATCGCGGGGGGCGACGACTACGTCGGCGTCGACATTCACCGCGCCGCCCGGATCGCCGGCCTCGCCCAGGGCGGTCAGACGCTCGTGTCGGACGCCACCCGGGCTCTCGTCGAGCGAGACCTCCCGCCCGGCACCTCCCTGCGCGACCTCGGTGTCCATCGGCTCCGCGACATGACCCATCCCGAGCGACTGTTCGAGATCGTCGTGCCCGGCATCTCGCCCGTGGCCGGAAGCCTGCGCGCGGCGCCGGCCGGCAACGTTCCGCCCGCGCTCACGGCGCTCGTCGGGAGAGGGCACGATCTCGACGAGCTGACTCGCCTCCTCGAGGCGTCGCGCCTGGTCACGATCATCGGCCCCGGCGGCATCGGCAAGACGACCCTCGCGCTCGAGCTCGCCCGGCGCGTGGCGGCGGACCACCCCGACGGCGCCTGGCTTGCCCGGCTCGACGCCGTGAGCGACGGCGCCCTGTTCGATACGACGGTCGTCGATGCCCTCGGCATCCCGGACGCGGGAACCCGAACACCGGCGGCCCGGCTGGAGGACCACCTCGCGAATCGGGCGTTGCTGCTCGTGCTCGACAACCTCGAGCAGCTGCCCGGTGTCGGGCGCCGGATCGTCGACCTGCTCGGTGTCGCGCCCGGCGTTCGGGTCCTCGCGACGAGCCGGGGGCCGCTCGGCGTGTCCGCCGAGCAGATCTATCCACTCGAGCCGCTCGCGATCGAAAACGACGAGCACGGCACCCCGGATGCCGTCCGGCTGTTCATCGAACGGGCGCGTCGTGCCCGGCCGGCGTACGCACCCGATGCCGCGGACGAGGCCGCGATCGCCGCGATCTGCCGGCGCGTCGACGGCCTGCCGCTCGGCATCGAGCTGGCCGCCGCGCAGGTGCGGATCCTCCCGATGCGGGCGATTCTCGACCGACTCGAGCGCCGCCTGGACCTTCCGACGCCGGGTGCCGCCGATCTTCCGGCTCGGCACCGAACCCTGCGCGACACGGTCGCCTGGAGTTACGAGTTGCTCGACCCGGCGGCGCGCGGCGTGCTCCGGCGACTCGCCGTGTTCGAGGGCGGGAGTCGCCTCGACGAGGTGGAACGGGCGGTCGGCGGCGGCGTCGGCGGCGCGGTCGGCGGCGCGCCCGACGGCGATGCCGACGTCCTGTCATCGCTGACGGCGCTCAACGACCACAGCCTCATCGTGCCGCGCTCCGGCGTCGATGGGCCGCGCTTCGCGATGCTCGACACGATCCGCTCGTTTGCCGGCGAGCGACTCGAGGAGTCGGGCGAGGGCGAGGACGCACGATCCCGGCACGCGGTCGCCTACCTCGCGCTCGCCGAGGCCGAGGCGGTCCACCTGCCGGGACGCGAGCAGGCCGTCCGGCTCGAGCGACTGACCGAGGACCACGACAACCTGCGAGCCGCGGTGGCCTGGTCGATCGAGGCCGGGGACGCCGAGATGGGACTTCGCTTCGCCGCTTCGCTGTGGCGCTTCTGGCAGCTGCGCGGCCACCTCGCCGAGGCACATGCCGTCATGCCCCGGCTGCTCGGCATCCCGGGCGCCGAGCGGGATGACGTGCTCCGCCTGCGGGCAATCGAGGCCGCGGGCGGCATCGCCTACTGGCGCGGCGAGATCGCCGAGGCACGGGCGCACTACGAGACCCAGATGCGCATCGCGCGGAGCATCGGTGATCGCCTCGGCGAGGCCGATGGCGCCTTCAATCTCGCACACGCGATCTCCGTCGGCGGCGAAGGCGACGCCGCCGCCGCGCTCCTGGGCAGGGCGGGCGACCTGTACGCGGACCTCGGCCATGAGCGCGGCCAGGCTCGCGTCGCCTGGGCGCGCTCGGCGGGCGGGCTGATCAATGGCGAGACCGGGTTCAACCTTGGACCAGAGGCGCTCGACGTCCTGACGGCGATGCACGCGCGCTTCGAGGCCCTCGACGACTTCCTCTACGCCGAGCTGTGCGTGGGCAGCATCGCCTGGGTCAACCTCGTGCTCGGCAACATCGTCGAGGCGGCCCGCTGGGGCGGCCGTGCGATGCGCACGTCGTGGCAGGCTGGCAGCGTGTCCGATACGACGTTCTCGCTCCGGGCCGCGGCGATCGTGGCGGCCGAGACGGAGCGCTGGCAGGAGGCCGCGACATTGCTCGGTGCGTACGAGGAGTTCGAGCGCCGATTCGCCGTCCGACCACCGGTCATCCTCGAGGTGGTCACTGGTCGGGCGGATCCGTCGACCGTCGCTCGCGCACACCTCGGGGACGCCGGATTCAGCGCTGCCGCCGAGTTCGGCCGTGCGATGTCGTTCGACGAAGCGGTCGAGTACGCGCTCGACATGATCGGCTCGCTCGCCTGAGGCTCGGCGAGCGGCGTGGCCCGTCCGCGCGGCGCCGTCAGTAGGCCGCGAGACGGCGGATGCCGTCGGCGATCTTCTCCGGGTTGACCATGAACCAGTCCTCGAGGACGTGGTTGTACGGCACGCCGGGCACGTCCGGTCCGGCGATCCGGGTGATCGGCCCGTCGAGGTAGTCGAACGCCTGCTCGGCGACGATCGCCGCCACCTCCGCCCCGTACCCGCCGAACCGGTTGTCCTCGTAGACGACGAGGCACTTGCCCGTCTTTCTGACCGACGACAGGAGGAGGTCGGTGTCGAGCGGCCGAAGCGTCCGCAGGTCGACCACCTCGACGCTGATCCCCTCGTCGGCCACCCGATCGGCCGCCTCGAGCGCGTAGTGGGCCATGAGCCCGTAGGCCACGACGGTGACCTGCGACCCGGGCCGCGTGATCGCCGCCCGGCCCAGCGGCACGACATAGTCGCGTTCCGGTACCTCGCCGCGCACGGATCGGTACATCTTCTTGTGCTCGAAGAAGAGGACCGGGTCGTCGTCGCGGATGGCCGACCGGAGCAGGCCTTTCGCGTCGTGCGGGGTCGACGGCACGACGACCTTGAGCCCGGGCACGTGCGTGAAGAACGCCTCGACCGACTGCGAGTGATAGAGCGCGCCGTGGACCCCGCCGCCATACGGCGCGCGCACGACCATCGGCACCGCGTAGCCGTTGTTCGAGCGGTAACGCATCCGGGCCGCCTCGGACACGAGCTGGTTGAACGCCGGGTGGATGAAGTCGGCGAACTGGATCTCGGCGACGGGTCGAAGCCCATTGACGGCCGCCCCGATCGACGCACCCACGATCATCGACTCGGTCAGCGGCGTGTCGATGACCCGGTCGTCGCCGAATTCGGCCCACAGGCCGTCGGTCGCGAGGAACACGCCGCCCTTCTTGCCGACGTCCTCGCCAAGCACGATGACCCGCTCGTCGCGGCGCATCTCGTCGGCGAGACCCTCGCGGATCGCCTCGATGAACGTCCGGATCGCCACGCGTCAGTGGTCCTCGGCGCCGCGTCCCAGGCCCCACGGCGGCGGCGTCTCGGACGGCCAGCGCTCGGCGTAGACCCAGTCGAGGGCGGTCGACGGATCGGGATCTGCCTGGGCCTCGGCGTACGTCGTCGCGTCCTCGACCGCGGCGACGATGTCGGATGCCAGTCTGCTCAAGACCTCGTCGGTCAGCACGCCGGCCGCGACGAGCTGCTCGCGGAAGCGCGGCAGCGGATCGCGTGCCTTCTCGGCCTCGAGCTCCTCCGCCGATCGGTACTTCGTCTGCTGGTCATCCGACGAGTGGGCGGTCAGCCGGGTCACCTTCGCCTCGATGAGCGTGGGGCCCTCGCCGGCGCGCGCTCGCGCCACGGCGTCGCGAGCGGCCGCGTAGCAGGCGAGCACGTCGGTGCCGTCCACGACCACCCCGGGGATGCCGTAACCGGAGGCCCGGACCGCGACGTCCTCGACCGACAGCTCCTTCGCCGCGGGCACGCTGATCGCGTAGCCGTTGTTCTCGACCACGAACACGAACGGCAGCCGGTGGATCGCCGCGAAGTTCAGGCCCTCGTGGACGTCGCCCTGGTTCGACGAGCCCTCGCCCATGAACGTCATCGCCACCTGGTCCGTGTGCCGCACCTTCGCCGCCAGCGCGATCCCGACGGCGTGGAGGATCTGGGTCGCCACCGGCGACGAGACCGACACGAGGTTGTGCTCGTGCGACCCGTAGTGGCCGGGCATCTGGCGGCCGCCGGACGACGGGTCGTTGGCGGTCGCGTACTGGGCGGTCATGATGTCGCGCGGCGACATGCCGAACGTGAGGCACGTCGCGATCGACCGATAGAACGGCGCGACCCAGTCATGGCCGCGCCGGAGCGCCCACGTGATGCCGACCTGCGCGCCCTCGTGGCCCTGGCCGCTGATGACGAACGGGATCCGGCCGGCCCGGTTCAGGATCCACATCCGCTCGTCGATCGCCCGGGCGAGGGCGACCATCCGGTACATCGCCACGAGATCGTCGTTCGACAGCCCGACGTCTGCGCCGAGGCCGACGGACGTCCGGGCCATCAGAAGTTGATCGACCGCTTGTCGACCGCCATGGCCGCCTCGCCGACGATCTCGGACAGGGTGGGATGGGGATGGGTCGCCGCGCCGATCTCCCACGGGGTCACGTCGAGGGTGAACCCGAGCGACGCCTCGGCGATGAGGTCCGTCGCGTGCGGCCCCACGATGTGGACCCCGAGCGTGTCGCCCGTCTCCGGGTTGCCGATGACCTTGCAGAAGCCCTCGTACTCGCCGCCGATGATCGCCTTGGCGATCGCCTGGAACGGCACCTTGCCGACGGTGTACGGGAGGCCGCGCTCCTGGCACTGCTGCTCGGTGAGGCCCACCGACGCGATCTCCGGTCGGCAGTACGTCGCGCGCGGCTGGGTCACGTAGTCGATCTCGTGGACCTCCGTGTCGCCGGCGATCGCGTGGGCGGCGACGATCCCCTCGTGCCCGGCCGTGTGGGCGAGGAGGAGCCCGCCAACGAGGTCGCCGATGGCGTAGACGTGCGGCTCCTTCGTCCGCATCCGGCCGTTCACGGTGACGAACCCGCGGTCGACCTCGACCTTCGTCGTCTCGAGGCCGATGTCCTCGACGTTGGCCGCGCGCCCGGTCGCGACGAGCATTGCCTCGGCGCGCAGCTCCGTCGGCTCCTTGCCCTCCGGTCCCACCGACACGGTCACTCCGGTCTTGTCGGCCTTCACGGCGGCGGGATCGAAGCGCGCGTTGGTCATGACCGCGATGCCGCGCTTCGTGAAGCTGCGCTCGACGACCTGGCTCACCTCGCGATCCTCGAGCGGAACGATCTGGGGGAGGTACTCGAGCAGCGTCACCTTCACCCCGAAATCGTGGTAGAGCGAGGCGAACTCGACGCCGACCGCGCCGGCGCCGACGACGATGATGTCCTTGGGCAGCGTGTCGAGCCGCAGGCAGTCGTCCGAGGTGATGATCCGCCGGCCGTCCGGCTCGAGGCCGGGCAGGCTCTTCACCCGCGAGCCGGTGGCGAGGATGACGTCGGTCGCCTGGAGGACGCGCTCCCCTCCCCCGCCGGGCGTCCCGTCCTCGCCCGCCTGGCTGACCCGGACCTTGTTCGGCCCGTCGAGCCGGCCGCGGCCGGCGACCCAGGTGACCTTGTTCTTGTCGATGAGCGTCTTGAGCCCGGTCCACATCCGCTTCACGACCTGATCGCGCCGCGCGGCGACCTGGCCGTAGTCGATCGTGGCCTCGCCGGGCAGGTTCAGTCCGAAGTCCTTCGCGTGGCGGAGGCGCTCGGCAAAGGCGGCCGATTCGAGCAGGGCCTTGGTCGGGATGCAGCCGCGATGGAGGCACGTGCCTCCGATCTTGTCCTCGTCGACGAGGGCCACCTTGAGGCCCAGCTGGGCGGCCCGAAACGCCGCCGTGTAGCCGCCCGTGCCCGCGCCGAGCACGACGAGATCGAAGTCGTTGGAGGAGCCGACGGCCATGGGTCAGGGAGCCTCGGGGAGCCTCGTGACCGGCGACGGCGACGCGCGCCGCGATGCCGGGCAGGGCGGGTGGGTCATCGCGGTCGAT
>DASTOB010000097.1:0-3264 GCA_035720425.1 Candidatus Limnocylindrales bacterium | reverse complement strand
ACGGGGTGAGCGCCAGGGACCGTTCCATCGTCGGATGCTCACCCCATGAGCGCGCCGACCGTGTTCGGGTGTCGTCCGCTCACCACGTGAGCAGCTGACGAATCTCGGAGTCCCGCAGACGAGGCGTTCGTGCTCGGCGGCGCGGAGCCGTCGACCGACACGGTTGTTGTCACTTGACGAACGCGCATCCCGTGAGAATCCGACGAAAGAAGGGGGCGCGGTGGCAGGGCGGGCGGCGGCACGCGAGGCCGAACGGCACCGAAGCCAGGGGAGTAGTGCGCGCTCGCCGGAGCATGCCGGGCGCCCGGCTAGGGCGCGCATTCGCCGGAGCATGCCGGCATGAGGGCAGTGTCGGCGCGCGCGCTCGCCGAGCCGCTCAACGCAGTCCGGCGTAACACTTCGGCGCCGCGCCCGTCTACCCGATGACCGTCACCGAGGAAGCAATCATGGGCGACGAACGGATCATCGCGCGGATCGAGGGCTGGCAGGCCGCCGGCCTGATCGACGCGGCAACGGCGGAACGGCTTCGCGTCGACGAGGCAGCACGGGAATCGGCTTCGGCCGATAGCGGGGGCGCCGTCCCGGCCGATGCGGATGGCGCGGCACGAACCACGGCCACCACGCGCCCGCCCTCGACGCTCGCCCAGATCTTCGGGCCCGGTATCTCGATCGGCGAGATGTTCGCCTACCTCGGCGGCGCCTTCCTCCTCGGTGCCTACAACGCGTTCGTCATCCGACAGGCCGGCGAAGCGACGGCAACCGAGAGGACGATCGCCGTCGGCGCGGGCATCGCGGCCGCCGCGCTCACGGCGATCGCGGTCGTCCTGCTCCGGTCCACGGATCCGCGACGTCGCCGCGCGGTCGGGGTTGTCCTGGCGACCGCTGCCGGCCATGTCGCCGCGGCCGGAACCGCTCTCGGCGGATGGGCGGATATCAACTGGCCGCTCGTCGCCGTCATCGGCGCCCTCGCGGCCACCGCGGCCGCGGTCGCTTACCGGTACCTCCACGCCTCGCTACTCACGCAGGCGACCCTGCTCGCGGCGCTGACCGGCCTCGCCGCGACGTCGCTGAGCTGGCTCGAGTCGATCGTCGCGCCGGACCTCGGCTTCACGCCGTCGGGAAACCCCATCACCGGAGACCGGCCGGAGCCGGTGATCCTCGCCGTGGCCGCGGCCGCTTGGTGGCTCGCCGTTGCGGTCGGGCTCGGGCTGCTCGGTCTTCGCGAGGCGCGAGCCGCGAGAGACGGCGACGAGGCCGCCGGCCGACGGGCCGGGCTGACCCGCCTGTGGGCCGGGCTCCTCGCGACCGCCGGGCTGGCCAGCGCCATCCTGCGCAGCGACTACCTCGGCAGTGACACGTACGGGCGCGTGCTCGAGCCGTGGATCGGGGACCTCGCCCTGGTCGCCCTCGCCGCGGTCCTCGTCGAGCGGGCGTTCCGGCGCGGCGCGAGCACCTTCGTCTACGCGGCGGCGCTCGCCCTTATGATCGGCCTGTCGGACTTCAACTTCTCGTACCTGTCCGATTCAACGGAGGCGGGATTGCTCGTCGAGGGCCTGATCCTCCTTGCCGCCGGGTTCGGTGCGGATCGCCTCCGCCGACGGCTCGGCGCGATGCATGCCGGGGGGACGTCCGCCACGCTCGAGACCGCTGCCTGACCGCTGCCTGACCGACGCCTGACGACGCGGACCGACGCGGACCGACGCGGACCGACGCGGACCGACGCCTGACGACGCGGACCGACGCCTGACCGACGCGGACCGACGCGGACCGACGCGCGGTAGCATCCGCGGGTGCGCGGACTCCGATCGCGGATCTTCTACGGGTGGGTCGTCGTCGCGGTCGCCGCGCTCGTCATCCTGCTCGGGGCCGGGACCCGTGCCGCGCCCGGCGCGCTGCTCCTCGGGATGGAGGCGGACACCGGCTGGTCGCGCGGCGACATCGCCCTCGCGGGTGCGGCCGGGCTGCTCCTGCTCGGACTCGGCGGCCCGCTGTCCGGCCTGCTCATCGACCGCCTGGGAATTCGCCGGCTGACCGCCCTCGCCATCGGGCTCGCGGCCGGCGGCATGCTCCTGTCGGCCGCGGTGACCGAGCTCTGGCAGCTGGTGCTCGTGTTCGGCGTGCTGACCGGGCTCGGTGCCGGCCTGGTGGCCAGCTCGCTCGGGCCGGTCATCGCCAACCGCTGGTTCGAGACGCGGCGCGGGTTCGTGGTCGGCTTGATGGGGGCGAGCACGAGCGCCGGGCAACTCGTCTTCTTCCCGCTCCTCACCGCGATCGCCGTTGCGGCCGACTGGCGCCTCGCCGTGATCACGCTCGGCGTCCTCCTCGCTGCGGTCGTTGGTCCGGCGATCCTTCTCCTGCGCGAGCGCCCGGCGGACGTGGGGCTCCGGGCGCTCGGTGCGGCGGCCGACCTCCCGCCGACGCCGATCCACGCGGAACGCGGGATCCTCCGGCGGGCGGTCCGGGCGCCGGAGTTCTGGCTGCTTGCCGGCACGTTCTTCGTGTGCGGGGCGACGTCGAACGGGGTCGTCGGCCAGCACTTCATCGCCCATGCCGTCGATCACGGGTTCACCGCCGTGGCCGCGTCGGGCGCGCTCGCCCTGATGGGCGCGTTCAACTTCGTCGGCACGATCGCGTCCGGCTGGCTGACCGATCGGTTCGACCCGCGGCGGCTGTTGCTCGTGTACTACGTCTTCCGCGGCCTCAGCCTGCTGTACCTGCCGGCCATCCACGACACGCTCGACGTCGTCGCGTTCAGCGTCCTGTTCGGGCTCGACTACATCGCGACGGTGCCGCCGACGGTCATGCTCGTCGCCGACACATTCGGGCGGCGGAACGTCGGGGTCGTCTACGGCTGGGTGTTCGCCGCGCACATGCTCGGTGCGGCGATCGCCGCGTGGGCGGCGGGCGTCGTGCGCGACGGCGCCGGCGACTACGCCCTCGCGTTCATCGCGGCCGGGTGGATGGCGATCGCCGCCGGCGTCGTGGCGCTCCTGATCCGGCGAACGACCGCAGCTCGCCTCGTCCCCATCCCGGCCGACTGAGGATCGACGCCCCCCCTTCGGCCACCCCTCCACCCCTCCGCCCCCGTTTCGTCGTTCGCTCACCGGGTGAGCGTTGGTCACAGCGATCGGGCGTCGAATCGTCACCTGCGCCACGGGGTGAGCGCCAGGGACCGTTCCATCGTCGGATGCTCACCCCATGAGCGCGCCGACCGTGTTCGGGTGTCGTCCGCTCACCACGTGAGCAGCTGACGAATCTCGGAGT
>DASTOB010000096.1:0-6427 GCA_035720425.1 Candidatus Limnocylindrales bacterium | reverse complement strand
CGCCCACGCCTCGATCGCCGGCCAATCCCGCCAGTCACCCTCGGGAATCAACCGCCGGGCGACGAATCGATTGACCGTTCCGAGGCGGTCCGCGAGGGTCGACGACCGGTCGTGGGCGCCGGCGAAGACGCGGTGATCGCGTGGCGTGATCCACGAGCGGAAGTCTTCGATCTCCGCCGGGTCGGGACCCTCGCGCGTGACGTATTGGTCGCCGACGGGGCCGCTCGAGAACAGCCAGGTCGGTCGATCCGCGAGGCGTTCGCGGTTCGTCCGCACGAAGGCAGCAGCCTCGGGGAGCCAGTGGCCGCCGTGGACCGCGCTGCCGATGACGAGGGCGTCGTACCCCTCCACGGGCGGCGACTCCGCGGCGGACCGCACGTCAACGTCGTGACCATCGGAGCCGATCGTCGCCGCGACTCGCTCGGCGATGCCCCGGGTCGCCCCGAGTGCCGATCCGTAGACGACCAGGATGCGCATGTGTACCAACCTCGCGTAGCGGTGGGGCGCCGCCACCATCGTCGCGCGCCGGCCCGATTCGTCGAAGGGCCGAAGGGCCTGAAGCCGTCGAACGCGATCAGGACGGGGATTCGGATCCGGCTACCGGCAGTACGGCCGCGCCTCGAGGGGTAAGGGCGTACACGCCGCGGTCAACTCGCTCGAACCAACCGTAGACGTTGTCGCGGACGATCCGGCCAGCGTTCGGCACATCCCCCGCCGCCCGCATCGCCATGAGGGACAGCGGGCCCGCTGCCAGGAGTGCGGCGCAGCGCATCGCCTCCTGCCGGTAGGCCGTCATGATCGGACGACGGGTCGCGCCGCCGCCCGTCGGATCACCGATCCGACGATCGTGCTCGCGGAGCAGGGCAGCCACCCGGCGACGGTTCGTACGCGGCACATACGGCGCCGGGTCGATGACCACGTCCGCTCGACCGTCGGCGACGACGATCAGCCCCAGCCCGAGCCGCCGGCACAGACGCCGCGTGTCGACCGGTCGAGCCGGCCACGCCCCGACCGCGAGATAGACGGCATCGGTCAGCGCGAGGCGATCGATCCCCTGGAGGACGAGACCCAGGCCAAACGTCCGCTTGAGCTCGACGACCACCGGCGGCTCGTCAGCGCGGACGCCAACGACGTCACAGCCCTGCACCTCGCCCTTGACGCTGTAGCCCTGTGCCTCGAGCAGGGCCTTGACCGGCGCATAGAGCTCCGTTTCGGGCAGGGTTGTGCGGCGAGTTCGACCCATCAGCGACCACACGACTGGGGTTGGCGCGCCCGGCGAGACTCGAACTCACGACCTTCAGGTCCGCAACCTGACGCTCTATCCACTGAGCTACGGGCGCACGCGTGCCGGCGGGGTGCTGCATGCCGGCGGGGCTGGCGGAGAGGGAGGGATTCGAACCCTCGGAGCAGGTTACCCCACTCAACGGTTTAGCAAACCGCCGCACTAGGCCTCTATGCGACCTCTCCGTCGCGCAGCGGCCGGAATCCTAGCACAGGGGATCGGCCGGTCCGGGAGGCGGTGCCGGCACGCGCCGCGGTTTCGTTGACACGGGCGGGCGCGTCGCGCTAGCCTCCGGACACCAGATGAGCCGCTTCTACTTTTATCGACGCCCGGCATGAGCGTTCCCGGATCGTAGTCGGACCCGGGGGCACGGGTCGTGTCGGGCGAAGCAGAGGCGAGACCTCTGCTTTTTTGTTTGGCCGACGGGGACGCGGGCACGGGCGAGGACCACGGCGGGACGGAGACGGAAGGACGCGCACGGAATGATCGTCGTCATGGCCCGCACCGCGACCGAGGCGGACGTCCTCGGGGTGAAGAGCCACATCCTCGCCGAGGGCATGACTCCGTTCGACCACGCCGGCGCGGAGCGCGTCGTGATCGCGGTCGTCGGCGACGTCGGACCTCGCAAGCAGCTGCTCATGAGCCGGTTGGCCAGCCTGCCGGGGGTCGAGGAGATCACGCCGATCAGCCGGCCGTTCAAGCTCGCGAGCCGGGAGTTCCACCCCGAGGACACGGTGATCCGGGTGCTCGACGCGGTGATCGGCGACGGGAGCCTGACGGTCATGGCCGGTCCGTGTTCGGTCGAGACGCGCAATCAGCTGTTCGAGACGGCCGATTCGGTCAAGGCCCATGGGGCGACGGTCCTGCGCGGCGGCGCGTTCAAGCCGCGCACGAGCCCGTACAGCTTCCAGGGTCTCGGCGTCGAGGCCCTCCGCTACCTCGCCGAGGCGCGCGACCGGACCGGCCTGCCGGTCATCACGGAGGTCATGGAGCCGAACCAGGTCGACATCGTCGCCGAGTACGCGGACATCCTCCAGATCGGCACACGGAACATGCAGAACTACTCGCTCCTCACCGCGGTCGGGCGGGTCGCCCGGCCGGTCATGCTCAAGCGCGGCTACGGCGCCACGGTCGAGGAGTGGCTCATGGCCGCGGAGTACGTGGTGAGCTCCGGCAACCCGAACGTCATCCTGTGCGAGCGAGGCATTCGGACGTTCGAGACGTACACGCGCAACACGATGGACCTGTCGGCGGTGCCGCTCCTCCACCACCTCACCCACCTGCCCGTCATCGTCGACCCGTCGCACGCGACCGGCAAGCGCTGGCTCGTCAAGCCGCTCGCCATCGGCGGTGTCGCGGTCGGGGCGGACGGGGTCATGGTCGAGGTCCACCCGCACCCGGACGAGGCCCTGTCCGACGCGGAACAGCAACTCACGCTCGACCAGTTCGAGGACATGATGGCGTCGCTCGTGCCGGTTCACGAGCACGTCCGGGGACTCCATGGCGACCCAGTCGTCGGCGGCGCCGGCCTCGGCATCGGCGGCGCGGGACTGAGCAAGCATTGAGCGCGGTCGCGGACGCCGTCGCCATCGCTCCTGCCGCGCGACTGCGCGGCCGGCTGCGGGTGCCCGGCGACAAGTCGGTCAGCCACCGCGCGCTCATCCTCGCCACGCTCGCGGCTGGCGAGAGCCGGATCGCGGGCGCCGGGGACGGCGCCGACGTCCGCTCGACGGCCGGGATCATGCGCCGCCTGGGAGCCGACGTGGAGCGTGAAGCCGACGGCTCCGCGGGCGCCACGGTGGGCTACCGGGTCGCGTCGCCCGGCGTGGACGGCCTGCGCGAACCGACCGGCCCGCTCGATTGCGGAAACTCCGGCACGAGCCTCCGACTCATCGCCGGCGTGCTCGTCGGACAGCCGTTCCGGAGCGTCCTCGACGGCGACGCATCATTGCGCCGCCGTCCGGTGGCTCGTATCATCGAGCCGCTGCGCTCGATGGGCGCGGCGCTTCACGCCCGCGAGAACGACTCCCTTCCACCACTCACCGTGGTTGGGCGCACCCCGCTTCGGGCGATCGACGTGACGACGCCCGTGCCGAGCGCGCAGGTCAAGTCGGCGATCCTCCTCGCGGGCCTGCGGGCCGAGGGACGGACCACCGTCCGCGAAGCGGTCGCCACGCGCGACCACACCGAGCGGATGCTCCGCGCGCGCGGCGTGCCGGTGACACGGGAGGACGGTCCCGCCGGCGTCTCGTGGAGCCTCGAGGGAGGACAGGCCGTGCAGGCAGTCGACGAGCGGGTCCCGGGCGACGTCTCCGCGGCCGCGTTCTGGCTCGTCGCCGGCGCGATCCACCCCGATGCCGTCCTGACGATCGAGGGAGTCGGGGTCAATCCCACCCGGCGGGCGATCATCGATCTGCTCGCGGCAATGGGCGCCGACCTCGACGAGCGGCCGATTCGAATGGACGGGTCGTCCGAACCGCGCCAGGCAGGCGATCCGGCGAGGGACGACGGTGTCGGGGAGCCGCTAGCCGACCTGACCGTCCGATCGAGCGAGCTGCGGGCGATCGACCTGGGACCGCGCGAGGTCGCGGCGGCGATCGACGAGATCCCGATCCTGTGCCTCGCCGCGACCCAGGCCCGCGGGACGACGACGATCCGCGGCGCGAGCGAGCTGCGCCACAAGGAGTCCGATCGCATCGCGGGCATCGCCGCCGGCCTCGCGGCGCTCGGCGCCGACATCGCGGTCGACGGCGACGACCTCCGCATCACCGGTCCCACCGACCTGCGCGGCGGCGTGACCGACAGCCTCGACGATCACCGCCTGGCGATGACGTTCGCGGTCGCGGGCCTCATCGCCCGCGGCGCGGCGACCGTCGGCCGCCCATCGAGCGCGGCGATCTCCTATCCGGGTTTCTTCAGCGACCTCGAAGGGGTGCGAGCATGACGAAGCGCGTCGTCCTCATCGGCCATCCGGTAGCCCACTCGCTG
The DNA here is from genome assembly GCA_035720425.1 of Candidatus Limnocylindrales bacterium. GTDB lineage: Bacteria > Chloroflexota > Limnocylindria > Limnocylindrales > CSP1-4 > DASTOB01. The sequence continues at coordinate 2,157 of DASTOB010000096.1, read as the reverse complement.
TCGGGCGCGATGCACCAGGCCGCCTTCGACGAGCTCGGCATCGACGCCGCGTACGAGTTGTGGGACCGTTCCCCGATCCAGCTGGCCGACGCGGTGGCCGAGCTTCGGACCGACGCGTTCCTCGGGGCGAACGTGACGATCCCGCACAAGGAGCGGGTCGTGCCGATGGTCGATCGGCTGACCGAGGAGGCCCACGCGACCGGCGCCGTGAACACGATCACGCGCGAGGGCCGCCGGCTGATCGGCCATAACACGGACGTGCCCGGCTTCCGGGTCGCGCTCGACACACTCGTCGGCCGGCAGAAGATGCCGCGCCAGGCGGTCGTGCTCGGCGCCGGTGGCGGTGCGCGCGCCGTCGTGCTCGGCCTCATCACCGAGGGCTTCCAGCGGATCGTCGTGTTCAACCGCCACCTGCACCGCGCGGAGGGCATGGTCAAGCACTTCGCCCGCAGTGCCGCCCACATGGAGCTCCGGGCGATGCCATGGCACGAGTCCATCATCGAGGCGGAGCTGGCCAAGACGAAGGTCCTCGTCAACGCCACGTCGATCGGGCTGACGAGCGACGAGAGCCCCATCCCCGCCGAGATCCTCCACGGCGACCTGCTCGTGCTCGACCTCATCTACAACCGGACGCGCCTGCTCCGCGACGCTGCGGCGGCCGGCTGCACGACCCTCGACGGCGAGCTCATGCTCCTCCACCAGGGCGCGGCGGCGTTCACGCTGTGGACGGGCCAGCCGGCGCCGCTCGAGCTCATGCAGGCGAAGCTGGCGGAGGCGCGCGCCGGCGGGCTGCGTTCCGCCGAGGGCGAGCCCGCGGGTCCCGAGCCAACCGGCCCGGAGCCGACCGCGGTGGCCGGCTCCTAGCCGGCCGGCGCGCCGCGAATCAGACGGACGGCACCGGAGTGGGCCGCCTTCGCTTCCTCACCGCCGGCGAGTCGCACGGCCAGGCCCTCGGCGTCATCGTCGAGGGCATTCCCGCCGGGCTGCCCCTCGACGCCGACGTCCTCGCCATCGATCTCGCCCGTCGGCAGCGCGGCTACGGCCGTGGCGCGCGCCAGGCGATCGAACAGGACCGGGCGGAGATCCTCGGCGGTGTTCGCCACGGGCTGAGCCTCGGTTCGCCGATCCACCTCCTCGTGCGCAACCGCGACTGGGAGAACTGGACCCGGGTCATGCAGGTCGAGGGCCTGTCCGACGAGCAGGCGGCGGAGCTGGCGGCGCAGGCCGACGAGGGCAACAAGCGGGCCACCCCGGTCACCCGCGTCCGACCCGGCCACGCCGATCTTGCCGGCGCCCTCAAGTACGGCTTCAACGACGTGCGTAACGTCCTCGAGCGCGCCTCGGCCCGGGAGACGGCAGCGCGGGTGGCGGCCGGCGGCGTCGCCCGCGCCCTGCTCCGCGAGCTCGGGATCGACGTCTGGTCGTTCAGCGCAGAGGTCGGCGGCGTGGCGCTCGACCCGGCCAACGCGACGCGCTCCCGCGAGGAGGCGGACGCCTCGCCGCTGCGCTGCCCGGATCCGGCCGCCGAGGAGCGGATGATCGCCCGGATCGACGAGGCGCGTTCGGCCGGCGACACGGTCGGCGGGGTGTTCGAGGTCGTCGCCCACGGCCTGCCGATCGGGCTCGGCTCGTACGTCCACTGGGATCGCCGGCTCGACGCCGCGCTCGCGGCCGCCGTGATGAGCATCAATATCGTCAAGGGCGTCGAATTCGGCCTCGGGTTCGAGCAGACCCGGCGATTCGGGTCGGCCGTCCACGACGTGATCGAGGGCCGGACGGACGACGGCCGCTGGGTCCACCGGACGAACAATGCCGGCGGGCTGACCGGCGGCATCTCGAACGGCGAACCGATCGTCGTCCGGGGCGCGGTGAAGCCGATCTCCACGCTTGCCCGGCCGCTGCCGTCGGCCGACCTCATCACCGGCGAGGCCGTCGACAAGGCGCACTACGAGCGCAGCGACATCAGCGTCGTGCCCGCGGCCGGCGTGGTCGGTGAGGCCATGGTCATGCTGACGCTCGCACGCTTCATCGTGGAGAAGTTCGGCGGCGACACGATGGGCGACGTCCGCGCGTCGCTCGACGCGTATCGCCGCCGCATCGCCAGCCCGCCACCCGCCCCGATCGCCGGACGAGCCGGTGGCCATGGCCTGACCGGCA
>DASTOB010000095.1:0-2172 GCA_035720425.1 Candidatus Limnocylindrales bacterium | reverse complement strand
AGGCCGAGGGAGAGCGGGAGCTCGCCGTTCACCCAGATCTCGGCGTAGTCGTCGACCACGACCTCGAAGACGATGGTCGCGCCAGTGGGGTCGAAGTCGCCGATCCGCTCGGGGACCGTGACGCGCGTCCGGTACCAGTTGAAGCAGACCCGCCCGTTGGCGAGCCGGTTCATCGTCTCGGCGGGCGCGAGCACGTCCCACGCGGAGTCGTCGTAGTCGGCGGCCTCCGCGTGCGGGACGACGTCGTACGTGCGGTTGGGGACGTGGCCGGGCCCGAGCGGATCGGCGGCGGCCGGGCCGGCGATGGCGACGAAGTCGGTTTCCTCCACGCGCGCGTCCGCGTACCGCCAGCGGGCGCCAACGAGGTCGGCGCCCTCGTTGGTCTGGAGGTCCACGATCGCCTCGGGCCGCCCCGGCAGGAGCTCGGGCGGGCCGGGGATCATGCCGCGACCTTCACGACGAAGTACAGGAACGGCTCGGAGACGTCGACGAACTGGTGCGGTACGCGGTTCGGAATCGCGAGCACGTCTCCGGCGCCGAGGTCGTGCCGCCGGCCGCCGTCGACTGACGCTCCGCGCAGCTCCCCAGGCGCGACCTGCCGCGCCTCGCGGAGCTCGCCGCCCACCACCACGGTCGCCGTGCCCTCGACCACGTGCATCACGTCGACCGTGTGCTCGTGGTACTCGGCCTCGCCAGGCGCCTCGCGGCGCCCCGCGTCGATCTTATAGCCGGGCTCGTCGAGCAGCAGGCCGCCGGACTCGAACCTGCGTACCACCGTCGCCGCTGGGAAGAAGGCCGCGCCGTTGGAGCGGTCGCCGTTCATCGCCGCCGCGCCGACGAGCGCGAGCTCGTTGTCCTCGTCGGCCGACGTGGCGCCGCTCACGCCGATGGCCCCGACGACGGTGCCGTCGTGCTCGATCGGGATGCCGCCCTGGAGCGGCACGGCGCGCGCCAGGTGAAGAGCGGAGGGCCGCCCGCCGCCGGCTTGGTCCTCGAAGTCCTTGCTCGGACGGCGATAGATGGCGGCCGTGCGGGCCTTGTCGGTGGTCACGGCGACGCTCGCGACCTGCGCCGCGTCCGGTCGCACGAGGTACATGAGCGCCCCGCCGGGGTCGACCACCGAGACCACCGGTGCGACGCCCCGCCGCGCGGCCTCGCCACCCGCGGCCTCGGCGACCATCCGGGCTCCCTCGTAGGTGAGCGACGGCAGCTCGGTGACGGAGAGCTCGGCCGCGGCGCCCGCGAGCGAGATCGCCTCGTCCTCGTCGGGCGTCTCGCCGCTGGTGCCGATCGCGCCCACGACCTCCCCGTCGACGACGAGCGGGATACCGCCGGTGAGGCACGCGGCGCCGTGGAGAGCGAGCGCCCCGATCCGGCCGCCGGTGACCTGCTCCTCCATCTCGCGGCTAGGGCGGACGAAGATCGCCGCCGTGCGGGCCTTGTCGACCGCCACCCGAGAGCTCGCGGCCTGCGCGCCCGCGGTGCGCCGCAGCGCGACGAGCTCCCCCCACGGGTCGACGACTGCGATCACGACCCGATGACCGTGCCCGCGCGCCGCCGCCTCGGCCGCGTCGAGCGCGGTCGCGGCGCCCTCGTCGTCGATGATCTTCCTAATCCGGATCATGCGGTGGTCCTCCAGATCGCGTCGTCGGTGGTGATGAAGAGCGCCCCGTCGCCGAACGCGAAGTTCACGGCGCCCGGGATCGGGATGAGGCCGGCGCGCCGACCGTCCGGCTCGAAGATCTGGATGCCGTCGCCGGCCGTGCTGTAGATGCGGCCCGCGGCGTCGACCTTGAGCCCGTCGGGGTAGCCGGGGGCGATCTCGGCGAACAGCCGCCGCTCGCCGCCCTCAAAGGCCCAGATGACGCACGCCTCGCTGTCACCGACGTAGAGCACGCGCTCGTCAGGCGAGAAGGCGAGGCCGTTGGGCTTCTCGAAGCCGTCGGCCACGCGGGTGAGCTCGCCGCCGGCGAAGCGGTAGACAGCGTCGGGGACCTGCGGCTCCGGGCCGAACCCCTGGACGTGCGCGTAGCTTGGGTCGGTGAACCAGATCGCGCCATCGCGCGTGACGACGACGTCGTTGGGCGAGTTGAGCGGGGCGCCGCGGTAGGCGTCGACAACGGTCTCGACGGCGCCGTCCGCGCGGTCCACGCGCGTGATGGCCGCCGGTTG
>DASTOB010000094.1:0-5083 GCA_035720425.1 Candidatus Limnocylindrales bacterium | reverse complement strand
ACCGACACGATCGAGTTCGGCACCCGCGAGCTGCCGCGCTGGAACACGATCTCGATCTCCGGCTACCACATCCGCGAGGCCGGGTCGACCGCCGTCCAGGAGCTCGCCTTCACGATCGCCGACGGGATGGCCTACGTCGAGGACGCGCTCCGGCGCGGGCTTCGGATCGACGACTTCGCGCCGCGCCTGTCGTTCTTCTTCAACTCCCACTCGGACTTCTTCGAGGAGATCGCCAAGTTCCGGGCCGCCCGCCGGATCTGGTGGAAGCTCATGACGGAGCGGTATCACGCGGAGAACGAGCGCTCTGCGTGGATGCGCTTTCACACCCAGACCGCGGGCGTGTCGCTCACCCCGCAGCAGCCGCTCAACAACCTGACCCGAGTCGCCCTCCAGGCCCTCGCCGCCGTCCTCGGCGGGACGCAGTCGCTCCACACCGACGCGTACGACGAGGCGCTCGCGGTGCCGACCGCGGAGGCGGCGCTCCTCGCCCTCCGCCAGCAGCAGGTCATCGCCGAGGAGACGGGTGTCGCGTCGAGCGTCGATCCACTCGGCGGCTCGTGGTTCGTCGAGGCGCTGACGAACGAGACGGAGCGCCAGGTCTGGCGCTACCTCGACGAGATCGACCGGCGGGGCGGCATGGTGGCGGCCATCACGGAGGGCTACCCGCAGCGCGAGATCGCCGACGCGGCGTATCGCTTCCAGCGCGAGTTCGACGCGGGCGACCGACGGATCGTCGGCGTCAACGCGTACGTCGACGAGGCCGAAGAGACGGCCATCCCGGTGCTCGCCGTGCCGGAGGGGTCGCTCGAGCGGCACCTCGCCCGGCTCGGGCGGACGCGGCGCGAGCGCGATGCCGAGGCGGTCGAGGCCGCCCTGTCCGGGTTGCGCGACGCCGCGAGTCGGCCCGGCTCCAGCGCGACGAACCTCATGCCACACTTCATCCGCTGCGCGGCGGCCTATGCGACCCTCGGCGAGCAGTGCCGCGTCCTGCGCGAGGTGTTCGGCGAGTACCGCGAGCCGGTCGCCGTCTGAGAGGAGCCCGTCACGATGTACCTCGATGCCCTGTCGTTCCTCGAGGACGAGCGCGACGCGTGGCGGCCATACGAGGCGCTGCTCGATCTCGACGACGTGGCACTCGACACGCCGGTCGAGGCCGCGCACGGGTGGTCCGGCCGCGACCTCATGGGTCACCTCGTCGCGTGGCAGGAGGTGTCGCTCGCGGTGGCGAAGGAGCTCGCGGTGGGCGAGTCGGCCCCGACGATCGAGCGAATCGACCGCGAGTGGGAGGAGCGCGGTGGCGAGGTGGTCAACGACGAGCTGCTTGCCGCGTGGGCGGCGCTGCCGATCGATGAGGTGCGTCGGCGGTTCGCGTCGGTCGCCGGCGAGCTGCGCGGCTACCTGACCGTCGTCCCCGAGACGCGCTGGGTGAAGCACCCGGCCCACCTCGAGTCGTTCGTCGAGGAAACGATCGAGCACTACGAGGACCATCGGGCGGATCTCGAGGCAGTCCTCGCCGCGGCTCGCCCAGCGTGACGCTCGCCGAGATTCTCGATCGGGCGGCCGCCGACCTCGACCCGATCGAGCGGGTGGACGTGGTGAACGGCGTCGAGTGGCGACGCGCCGGCCGCGCGTTCGCTGCGCTCAGCGGCTCTCGGGCAGAGTTTTGCCTGCCGGCCATCGTCGGACGTGCGGCCCTCGGGACGCCGAACACGTCGACGTCGGAGCGAGGGCCGGAGTGGGTCGCGCTTGCGCCGCCGGACCTGGACCGGATGGCCGTCGACCGGGCGGTCGCCTGGTTCGTCGCTGCCTGGCGGCACGTCGTGGACTGAACCCCGGAGTTTCCCGGGAATCGAACGACCCCGGTCGCGAGACCGGGGTCGCCGTGCGTCGGACGGGGGAGGAGGAGCCGCCGACGCGGGAGTATTCGGTTGTGGTCGCCCGCTCAGGCGGGCTTGGCCGGCACGTACTGGGCGAGGCCGAACTGCTGCTCGAGCTGCTCCATCGGCCGGAAGCCGACGACGCCCATCGGCTGCGCGCCGGGCCGGAAGAAGGCGATGGTCGGGATGCTCATGATGCCGAACGTCTGCGACAGGCGCGGGTTGGCGTCGACGTCGACCTTCACGACGTCGACCGAGCCGGCGTACTTCTCGGCGATCTTCTCCATCTCGGGGGCGACCATCTTGCACGGCCCGCACCAGGCCGCCCAGAAGTCGACCACGACCGGCTTGTCGTTCTTGAGCACGAGCTCCTCGAACGTCGTGTCGGTCGCCTGCTTGATCTCCGCCATGGAGGATCGATCCTTTCTCCCGCTCCCGCGGGACCTGTGCCCGGGTCTCTCCGCCCGGGTTGTCCGCCCTACCGGGCGATCGTCTGGATGAGCTGGTAGGCCTCGAGGACCCGCGGGTCCGCGAGACGGTAATAGATCGTGCTTCCATCGCGGCGCGTCGTTACGAGTCCGGCGCTCCGGAGGACCGCAAGGTGCTGGCTCATGTTCGGAACCTGGCAGCCGACCGTCACCGACAGCTCGCTGACGGACTTCTCGCCGTCGGCAAGCGACTCGAGGACGCACAGCCGCTTCGGATCGGCCAGGGCTCGCCCGACGGCGGCATAGCGCTGCCGTTCGAGCTCGCTCGACCCCACGAGGTTCAACACGCTTCGAAGTATGTCATTGCTTGCGCAAATACGCAAGTCCCGTTGGGGTGGGGGTTGGCGCGAGCGGCGCTGGTGGCCGAGCCCTGCATCAGCGGCCGTCGTCGCGAGTGGTGCTGGTCGCGGAGCCGATGCAGGGCCGGGTCAGGCGGCAACCCCAAATTCACAACTGAATGAAACGGCCCCGATCCACGCTCGTCCACGCGCTCAGGCCGTCAGAAGCACACCCTGGCCGAGCACGCCACCGCAGGATCTGACCCAGCCGTGAATTGGACGCTAGAGTCCGGCCCGGGCTGGCAGAGCGGCGGGGCCGTCCAGCGGCGGGGCCGTCCAGCGGTGGGGCCCTCCAGCGGCAGCGCCCAATTCACAACTGAATGAAACGGCCCCGATCCACGCTCGTCCACGCGCTCAGGCCGTCAGAAGCACACCCTGGCCGAGCACGCCACCGCAGGATCTGACCCAGCCGTGAATAGGACGTAACGATGGTCGCCGGAACGCGTCGTTGCAGCGAGGTGGCGGCCCACTGTCGCCGCCGGAGTGCTCGCAGTGCAGCACCGGCACGAACCGGGTGCGACCGGGAAGGAAGGGTTACGTTCATGGCTGGTCGTGGATCGAGATGGGCGGCGGTGCTCGTCCTCGCCGTTGCCGTCGCGGCGGTCGCCGCCCCGGCGGTATCGGCCGCGCGCCCCGACACGGGCGGACGCGACATCCAGCGCTTCGCCACCGCGTGGTTCGAGACCGAAGCCGGGGAGTGTCGCTACGCCTACGTGTCGGTCGCCTTCATCGCGGGCGACAACCTTCAGGGTCCGATCGGGTCAGGAGCTCCGGGGTCGTGGAGCGACGTGTCGGTCAGCCTCGATGTCTACGACACGTGTGCCGACGAGCACCTCGGGACCTTCACCAACTGGGTCCCTGTGCCGGATCCCGACCTGGAGCTGTTCGAGCGCGCGTCGGTTGCCGCCGAGGTGACGATCCCGGATGGCCCGGAGGGCTCGATGATCGCGACGATCGACCTTGACTGGCTCGCCTCGGGCGCTCACGAGGTGCGGATCGATCACCAACTGTCGGCCGGGTACTTCCGCCAGGAGCGCTACGTCTGGGCCGACGTCGAGGGCTCGGTCTCGATCACGGGCACCGGGCTCACGCCGGACCCGCTCGTCGTCACGGGGGACGACTCATTCGGCGCGCAGCTCGGGTGGGCAGCGGAGATCGCGCTGCCCTGAGGATGACCGGCGGAGCGGCGGCGGTCAGATGAACAGCGGCGGGCTCGTGACGACGTAGCGGTCGAAGCGGCCCGCCGGCCCGTCGGACAGGTAGTAGGTGATGAACGGGTCGAGCCGGTAGCCGCGCGCGAGGAGATGGCGCACGGCGACGACGTTCGTCAGGGGAACGTCGAAGCCGATCTCGACCGAAGCGGCTTCGGCCGTGGCCGCCGCCGCTGTCGATGCCGCCCACGCCAGGAGCGCCGGCAGGTCGGCCGGATCGAGCGCGGCGATCGGCCCCTGGAATCGGCCGGCATACGCGTACCCGACGACGCGTCCACCGCGCCGCGCGACGACCGCGGATCGCTGACCGACGAGCCAGCGATGGTCCTCGGAGCGGCGATGACCGATGATCCGGCGGTCGACTCGGTCGAGGGCTGCCAGGACCGACGCGGTTCCCTCGATAGGCTCAATTTCCAGGTCGGTCGGGATGACCTCCGTCGTCGGTCGGCCCATGAAGGTCACGATCGGGAACCGCATCTCGAGCCCGGCCTTGAGGTATCGGCCGAGGGCGCGCGGATCGCCGGTGGCGATGACGGATCGGTGGGCCGCGCCCGCCCCGGCGGGAAACGCCCGGTCGAGTAGCTCCCGGCCGATCCCGGCCGACTGATGCCCCGGCAGGACGAAGAACTCGGTCAGCTCCCGCTCGCCGTCGCGAAGGATCGACCGGGCGTAGCCGATCGGCCGCCCGCCGTCGTCGACCGCCAGCCACGCTGGTTCACCCGTCCTGGCGAGGTGCTCCCAGAGCGGCCGACGGACCGCCCACGGGTCGGGATCGTCGGCCGTCGAGTTCGCCTGGTAGCCCATCCACCGGCTCAGGTCGTCGACCGTCGGCTCGAAGATGTCGTAGAGGGTGCGCGCCTCGTCGAACGTCGCCGGCCGATAGCTCGTCATCGTGCGCCCGACGATACGGGATGCGCGTGCGCGATACTCCGCCGATGACCGAATCGGACCGTCGCATCGCGCTCGACCGCATCCGCGAGGCGCGAGCATTCATCGATGGGCGCGTGAACCGCACCCCGGTCCTCACCTCGCGGACGGCGGCCGCGGTGGTCCGCGCGGCCACGGGCGTGTCAGTCGCCGACGACCGGCTGTACGTCAAGGCGGAGCACCTCCAGCGGACCGGCTCGTTCAAGGCGCGCGGGATGACCTGGCGGGTCGCGACGCTGTCG
>DASTOB010000093.1:0-53943 GCA_035720425.1 Candidatus Limnocylindrales bacterium | reverse complement strand
ACGAATGCCTCGCGCAGGCTGTGGTCGCGCGTCGCCCGGGCGATCCAGTCGGTCGCCCACGAGGTTCGCTTGAGGATGAAGCGGTCGGCGCCGCGGCGGAGCAGCGTCAGCTGCGCACCGGACCAGCCGTCGTTCGGGAACGGTTCCTCCGGCGAGCCGGCGAGGCCGTGTTCGGCGAGGAGGTCGTCGAGGCGTCGGGCGTCCCAGTGCGTCAGCACGGGGCGGGCGTGTCGGACCCTCCGTCGGGCCCGCCGTCGACGTACACGACGAGCGAATCCGGGCAGTTGCGGGTCAGCAGGACGACGAGCTCGTCGTCGGTTGACGCGTTCTCCTCGACGTGGATCTCGCCGGCCGGGATGTACACGAAGTCGCCGGCCGCCGCGTCGAGCGTCTCGTCGAGGCCGGTCGGCCCCCACGTGAAGCGCGCCTGACCGGACAGGATGTAGATCGACGTCTCGCACGGGCCGTGGTGGTGGATCCGGGTCCGGCCGCCGGGCTGGGTCGTGACGACCGACGAGTAGAGCCCGGCGGACCCGACGGTGGCCTTCGAGACGGCGATTGCCCGCTCCATGTCCGCGTTCTGTCCGGTCCCGACGATCCAGTCGGCCGGCGTGACCCTGCGCGCCATCGCCCGATGATAGGTGGCCGACGGCGCGCCGGCCGGCCGGTCAGGGCGCCCAGGCAACCCGCCAGACCCGCCACAGCGCCGCCGGGTCGGACAGCGGATCGCCGTGGACGAGGAAGAAGTCGGCCGGACCGCCCTCGCAGATGACCCCGGCGTCCGCCTCGCCGAGCAGCTCGCCGCCGCGCCACGTCGCCGCGCCGAGGGCCTCCCACGGTTCGAAGCCCGCTCGGACGAGCTCCTCGACTTCCCAGGCGAGCTGGTTCGCGCGGAGCGACCCGCCGCCGGCGTCGGTCCCGGTTGCGACGCGCACGCCTGCCGCATGCGCGACGCGGACGCTGTCGACCGCGCGTTCCTGGCGCTCCGCGATCGTCCGCCGGCCGGCCGCCCCGGTGAAGAACGGCAGGCTCGTCGTCCGCGCGAAGGTCTGCCACGACCGCATGACCGCGAGGGTCGACACGAGGAACGTGCCGCGGGCGGCCATGTCCGCGGCGAGGTCCGCGTCGAGCTGGAAGCCATGCTCGATCGCGTCGACCCCCGCCCGGACGCCGTTCCGGGCACCGGACAGCCGTCCGGAGTGGGCCGTCACCCGCGCGCCGCGACCGTGGGCCATGTCCACGACGCGCCGGATCTCCGCCACGGACCATGGGCTCGCATCGGGATCCGGTCCGTCGAGGTAGAGCTTGAGCAGGTCCGCCCCGTCGACGAGCTGCCCGACGGCGTTGGCGAGCAACTCGTCCGCCGTCCGCGCCTCGACCGTGTGGGCCGCCGGCGGTAGCGTGCCGGTCCTGTCGAGCCACGTCCCGGCGGCGCGAAGGTGCGGGAACTCCGTCCGGCCGCGCCATCGGTCGCGCAGACCCAGGCTGAGAGCCCGACGCCGGCCGTCGACCGGGTCGTCGACGTACGGCGCACCGACGTCACGCGCCCAGCGGATCCCCGCGGCTGTCTGGAGCCGTCCGTTCCGCTCCGCCACCTCGAGGAGCGCCGCCGGCGGGTCGGCGATCCGGTCGATCCAGTGGGCGCCGCCGGGAAGCGTGACGTGGGCGTGGCCGTCGACCATGCCGGGCACGAACGTCGCGCCACTCGCGTCGACGACCTCGAGCCCGTCGACGGGTCCCGGGTCCGCCTCGTCGTCGCGCGGCCGGATCCAGCGGATGACGCCGCCGTCGACGAGGATGCTGACACCGAGCCGGAGGCGGTCGGACCGGCCGTCGGCGAGTGCGCCGTCGCGATAGAGCGTGCGCCGTCCGACGATCGGTGGGGCCGGGGACGGGGTGGCCGGCGCGTCGGTCCGGGCGGGGACGGTGGCCGACGGGGTGGCCGACGGCGACGGAGACGGGGTTGGGCCGGCCGACTCGTCCGGGCTGCGGGCGGCCGATGACGACGGGCTGGGTCGATCGTCGCCGCAGGCCGCCAGCGTCGCGGCGGCCGACAGGACGAGGAAGCGGCGCCGGGTGAGTACCGGTACGTGCGGCACTGGTTGATCGAGCGGCACTGGCTGATCGAGCGGCGTCGGCATGGGCTCTCGCGGAGGGTAGCACCGGACTACGATCCGTCCGTGGACGTCCCGCGCGACCGACTGCCGCAGCTGCCGCGATTCCGGCTGCTCGACGGGCCGTCGCCGTTCGCGCCCGTTCCGCGCCTCTCCGCCGTGCTCGGGGGACGGGCGGAGGTCTGGATCAAGCGCGAGGACCTCCTGCCGCTCGCGTTCGGCGGCAACAAGCTGCGCAACCTCGAGTTCCACGTGGGCGCGGCGCTGGCCGACGGCGCCGACACGCTCGTCACCGCGGGTCGCCGCTGGTCGAACCACTGCCGTCTGACCGCCGCCGCCGGAGCGCGGGCGGGCCTCGCCGTCCACCTCGTCCTGTCCGGGCCGCCGGTCTCGCCGCCTGGTCCGAACGAACGGCTCGACGCCCTGCTCGGCGCGACGGTCGAGGTGACCCCGTCGGCGGACCGCGATGAGCGCTCCCGGGCGATCGAGGCGGCCGCGGCGCGGCTCCGGGCGGCCGGGCGGCGGCCGTACGTGATCCCCGTCGGCGGGTCCGGCGTGGTGGGCGCGATGGGCCAGCTGCTCGGCGGGCTCGAGCTCGTCGACCAGGCGGCGGTGGCCGGGATCCGTCCATCGGCCGTCGTCCTGCCGACGGCGACCGGCGGGACCCAGGCGGGCCTGCTCGTGGGGCTCCGGCTGGGAGGCCTCGCGACGCGCGTGGACGGGATCGCGGTCGCGCAGCCCGCCGCGGAGCTCCGACCGGTCGTCGAGCGGCTGGCCGCGGAGCTGGGTGCGGCGTGCCAGCCGATCGGGGCGACGGTCCGTGCCGACGAGATCGCGATCCGCGACGATCAGCTTGGCGCGGGCTACGGCCGGCCGACCGCCGCGGCGGATGAGGCGACGCGACTCCTCGCCCGTACCGAGGGGATCCTCGTCGACCCGATCTACACGGCGAAGGCCCTCGCCGGCCTCGTCGCCGCCGTCCGCGAGGGTCGCCACGACGGGGAATCCGTCGTGTTCTGGCACGCCGGCGGCACGCCCGGCCTGTTCGAGGCCCTGCCCGGGTAACGGCGCACCCGCCGCCGTGGCGCTACTCCCCGGCGGACCTCCACGCGTCGCGCAGCTTCATCCGTCCGGCCGTCTGGAGCACCGCGCCGGAGTACACCCGTCCGCCAACCACGAACAATCCGTAGATCGCGACGAGCGTCACGACGATCGACACGATCACCTCCCACGGCTCGATCGCGCCGAGCGCGGCGCGGAGTGGGACGACCATCGGCGCCGATGCCGGCACGAACGTGGCGACCCGCGCGACGATGCCGGTCGGATCGTCGGTCACGGCGAACAGGCCGATGAGGTACGAGACGATCGCCACCGTGGTCACCGGCGTCGAGGCATTCGATGCCTCCTCGATCCGTGTCGCGAGGGCCCCGAGGAACCCGAGGGCCGTCGAATAGAGCGCGTATCCGAGGATGAACCACAGGGCGATGAGGGGGATCGCGGAGGGCGCCGTCGGGGGCAGCTCGAAGCGGTCGGTGATGAGGGCGCTGCCGGCACCGGCGACGACGAACATGGCCAGCTGGACCAGCCCGAGGATGCCGATCCCGAGCACCTTGCCCATGAGCAGGTCGCGCGGGCGGACGGTCGACAGGACGACTTCGACGACCCGGCTCTGCTTCTCCTCGACGACGCCGGTCAGGACGGTGAACCCGAACGAGAAGATGCCGACGAAGATGAGCACGACCCCGATGTTCGCGAACAGGAACTGGGACCGGTCGGTCTCGGTCTGCGGATCGAGGGCATCGACCGCCGGCGGCGTCGAGGCCGCGGCGTAGTCGGCCGGGTCCACGCCGGCCTGCTCGAGCAGCGCGGCCTGGCGCAGTCCCACGACCGCCGCGCCGACGATCGCACGGACCGCGTCGCCGGCTTCCTCCTTGACGATGAGCGTGCCCGCATCGGACAGGTCCGCGGGCACGGCGACGACCGCCTCGACCTCGTCGGCCTCGAGGGCGGCCTCCGCCGCAGCGCGATCGTCGAACGTCGTGATCTCGAGCGGTGAGCCGAACGGCGCGGCGACCGCCGTCAGCGCCACCTCGAGTCCCGCCGGGGCCGGCCGAAGGACCCCGACATCGAGATCGCCGTCGTCCGCGAACAGGAGCGTCGGCACGAGGAACGAGCCGACGATGATCGCCGTCGTGAACAGCATCGACAGGATGAAGCCGCGACTGCGGCCGCGCTCGAGCACCTCCCGCCGGGCCACGAGCAGGATGCTTCGCCAGCGGGGCATCAGGCGGCCTCCGATCCGAACGGGCTCGTCGTCGGGTCGGCCACCGCTTCCATGAACAACTCGGAGAGCTTCGGCGGCTCGAAGCTGAACCGCCGCACCTCCCCGCCCCGGCGCGCCGCGGCGAGCAGCTCATCGAGGTCGACGGTCGCGTCGACGAGCAGCCGGATCCGATCGCCGGAACGGTCGAGCACGGTGAGGTGGTCGCGTCCGTCGAGCCACGACCCACCGGAGCCGGCCACCTCCACGTCGAGGTGGCGCCGCCCGGAGGCTCGTTTGAGGGCGTCGATCTCGCCGGCCGCGACGATCCGGCCGCGGGCGATGATGACGACGTCCTCGCACACGTCCTCGACGAGATCGAGCTGGTGACTCGAGAACAGCACGGCGACGCCGGCCGCGGCGCGCTCGCGGAGGACCGCCGTCATCGTCGCCGTCCCGAGCGGGTCGAGCCCGGAGAACGGCTCATCGAGGACGAGCAGCTCCGGGTCGTGGGCGAGCGCGGCGGTCAGCTGGACCCGCTGCTGGTTGCCGTGGGAGAGCTCCTCGAGCTTCGACTTCCAGCGGTCGCCAAGGCCCATCCGTTCGAGCCAGCGCGTGGCGGCCGCATTCGCGTCGCGACCCGACATCCCGTGCTGCTGGGCGAAGTACGAGAGCTGCTCGCGGACGCGCATCCGCGGGTACAGCCCGCGCTGCTCCGGCATGTAGCCGAACCGCAGGCGCGCCTCGCGGTCGACGACCGTCCCGCGCCAGCGCACCTCGCCGCGGTCCGGGCGGACGAGCCCGAACACGCAGCGCATCGTCGTCGTCTTGCCCGCCCCGTTGGGACCGAGGAACCCGACGATCCGGCCGGGCTGGGCGGTGAACGACGCGCCGTCCAGGGCGACGACCGGCCCGTAGCGCTTGGTCAGGTCGTCGATCTCGAGCATGGGGTGGCGTCCTCCCGGCGTGCGTGTTCGTGAAGGATGCCCGAAAACGGATGCGCCCGGACCGGCGAACCGGCCCGGGCGCGGGGCGCGCGGGGTGGGAGGGGAGCGGTCCCGATCGGGCTACTTGACCTCGATCGTGCCCTTCATGTTCGTGTGCAGGTCGCAGCGGAAGTAGTACGTCCCCGCGTCGAGGGCCGGGACGCTGTACGTGACGACCTTCGGCCCGCTGAACGGCTCCTCGACGAGCACCTTCTGCGAGTAGCCCTGGTCGGCGTAGATCGCGACGTTGTGCGGCGCGCTCTCCTGGTTGTCGTAGACGATCTGGAACGCCTTCCCGGCCGGGGCGACGAGCGTGTCGGTCGAGAACGCGAGGTCCTTCGACGAGATCTTGAGCGCGTCGGGGTCGGTGGACGGGGCCGGCGTCGGCGCGGCGCTCGTGCCGGAACAGGCGGCGAGGACGGCGGCGAGCGCGACGAGGGCAAGGGTCGTGGCAAGTCGCTTCATGGTCGTGGACTCCTGGCGGGACGCAGCGGGTGGGTGGATCGGGCGCGGGTCAGGCGGCGGCCCCGGCGCGGCGAGCCCGGAGGAACGCCATGCCGGTGGCGAGCTCGCGGCGGACGACGGAGATCGGGTTGCCGTCGAAGCGGACGAAGTCGACCGCGACGAGGGCGATGAGCGCCACCTCGATGGCCTTGGCGAGATACGCGGTCGAGTAGTACGGGCCCTGGATCGCCCAGCCCACGATCGTCGTGAGCGCGTAGCCGATCAGTCCGGCCCGGACGACCCAGCGGAAGCGGCTGGCGAGCGCGATCGGGGCGATCATCGCGATCGCGGCGACGACGTACCCGGCGGCATTGAGCGTGAACAGCAGACCCCCGAGGGTCGAGTGGATGTAGGCCGTGCCGAGCACGAGGGCGACGATGGCGACGCGGATGACGGCGTCGACGGCGGTGAACGAGCGCGAGGCGGGCCGGTTGGCCATGGCGGTGGGACCTCCTGGTCGAATGTCGGGTCGTTCGGCCGCGGGCACGGTTCCCGTCGGCGGTGCCGCGATGGTGGCGCCGCGGCGGCGGGGCGGGCGGTCGGCATGCGCCGCCAATCGCGGGAGACGAACGGTGGCGCCCCGGAGGGGACGAACGTCGCCGGGCTCGTCGACGGATGACGTAGCCGGTCCGGCGAAACGTCGGTGCCGCCCGATGCGGAGGCCGCGCTATGCTCGATCGACATGACGACCAACCGAGCACGCGCGCGGGCCGCGCCATCGGCCGGCGGAGCGGCCTCGCCCCCGGCCGGCAGGTCGGCCACGCCGCCACCCGCGCGCGTCAAACGCAACGGCCCCGCGAACGGTCGCGAGAGCGGCCCCCGGAGCCGCCCCGACGCGGACACCGCGACGCCGACCGCCCAGCTCCTCCAGGGAGCGGTCGAGGAGGCGGCCACCCTGCTCGAGGCGGACGGGGCGATGATCTACCTCCTCGACGAGGACGGCCAGACCCTCCGCTTCGCGCACGACGCGGGGATCGCGGACCTGTCACGGCGGCGTTGGGTGCGACGCCTTCGGTTGACCGTCGGCGAGGGGATGTTCGGCGTGGCCGTGGCCGACCGGCGCGTCGTGGCCACCCGGGACTACCCGGCCGACCGGACGTTCACCCACGCGGTTGACCCGGATCGCTTCGTTCGCGAAGTCGGCCTCCGTTCGATGGTCGTCGCCCCGCTCGTCCACGGCGAGCGGGTGTTCGGCGGGCTCGGGACGTTCTCGACCCGACCGGATGCGTTCAGCGACGCGCAGATCGGCCTCGTCCGGGCCCTCGCCGACCACGCCGCGGCGGCAATGGCGAATGCCCTCCTCATCGCGGAGCTCGATCGCTCGCGCAATGAGGCCGCGCGGCAGGCGGAGGTGGAGCACGAGCTCCGCGAGATCGCCACCCGGATCTCGTCGATCCGCAGCCCGGACGACGTCATCCAGCAGACCGTCGACGCGGCCGCGCGGCTGCTCGGCGCCGACGGAGCGCGGATCGACCTCATCGACCCGGTCATCAACCTGCTGCGCTGGGCCTGGCAGTCCGGTGGCACGCGGCCGACGGAGGACGTCTGGCCGAGCGATCCGAACGAGACGCTCGACCAGGGCGTGTCCGGAAAGGCCGTGACCGAGGGCATCGTCCAGTGGACCGGCGACTACCTGCGTGATCGCCGCTTCGTCCACGGCGAGACGGCCGACCAGTACATCGATGCCGTCGGGGTCCACTCGGTCATGTCCGCGCCGTTGATCGGCGAGGACGGCGCCTTCGGGGCGCTGACCGTCTACACCACCCGGGTCGACGCCTGGGGGCCGGCCGATGCCGAACTCATCGACGCCCTCGCGACGGAGGCCGCGATCGCGATCACGAACGCGCGCCTCATCGCCGAACTCGGGCAGTCGCGCGAGGCGCTCGCCCGGCGGGCGGAGGCGGAGCGCGCGCTCCGAGAGATTGCCGCCCGGCTGACGGCGATCCGCGAGCCGTCGGAGTTGCTCCAGCACGTGGTCGACGAGGCGAACCGGCTCGTCCGCGCGGACGGGACGATTCTCGACCTGCTCGATCCGGCCACCGGCCGGCTCCAGTGGGCATACGACTCCGGCCTGTCCTCGAAGTTCACGCCGGAGCAGCTGGCGGACCTGTGGCTGCCCGTCGGCGTCGGTGCCACCGGGATCGCCGTCGCGGAGGACCGGGTCGTGACCGCCGGCGACGACCTGCGCGGCCAGTTCCCGCCGTCGCCGGAGTCGGAGCTGTTCTTCTCGGCAACCGGCTTCCGGTCGCTCATCGCCGCGCCGGTCGCGACCGATGCCGGGCCGCTCGGCGCCCTCGAGGTCTATTCGACCCGCCCCTTCGCGTTCGACGACGCGGACGCCGCCCTCATCCGCTCGCTCGCAGACCAGGCCGCGATCGCGATCGCCAACGCCCGACTCATCGAGGAGCTCGCGCGCTCGCGGGAGGAGGTCGCCCGGCGCGCGGACTCGGAACGCACGCTGCGCGAGATCGCGGCCCGCCTGTCGGCGATGCGCGACCCGGACGAGGTGCTCGAACAGGTCGTCGGCGCGGCAACGCGGCTGCTCCGTGCCAAGGGCGGGATGATCGACCTGGTCGGCACGACCGGTGTCGAGCAGACCTGGACGGGGTCGGCGGAAACCGCGACGGACATCCCGATCAAGCTCCTCCAGGACATCGAGCTCGATCCGGACGCCGGCGTGTCCGGCCTGGCCGTGGCGACCGGTGCCGTCCAGTGGACGGCCGACTACCTTGCCGACGAGCGATTCCGGCACACGCCGGAGCGGGACCAGTTCGTCGCGGAGGCCGGCATCCGGTCCGTCATCGCCGCCCCGCTCGTCGTCGGCACGGAGGCCGTCGGGGCGATCACGGTCTTCTCGCCGGACGCCGATGCCTTCGGTCCCGAAGACGAGGCGATCGCGCGCGCCCTGGCCGATCAGGCGGCCGTGACGATCGCCAACACCCGACTCATCGAGGCGCTCGAACGGGCGCGCGAGGAGGTCGAACGCCGGGCGGAGGCGGAACGCGGACTCCGCCAGATCGCGGCGAACATCTCCGCCATCCGCGATCCGGACGCGGTCCTCCAGCAGACCGTCAACGAGGCGTCGCGGCTGCTCCGCGGCGACGGCGCGATCATCGACCTGATCGACGCTCGCGAGGGCGTCCTGCGCTGGGCCTACGACACCGGCATGTTCGCGTCGGTCGACCGGTCGGAGATCGCAACGGCGACGGTCCGCCTCGGCGAGGGCATCTCCGGCCGGGCGGTGGACGAGCGCCGGGTCATCCGGACCGGGGACTACGAGCGCCACGAGTACGTTCACGCCGCGGAGGCTGACGCGTTCGCCGCCGCATTCGGCGTCCGCTCGGTCATCGCCGCGCCGATCATCGGCGAGGCCGGCCCGGTGGGCGCGATCGAGGTCCACGCCACCCGCGTCGACGCCTTCGACGACCTCGACGCGGCGATCCTCGGCGGCCTCGCCGACCAGGCCGCGATCGCGATCCAGAACGCGCGGCTCATTGAGGAGCTCAATCGCTCGCGGGACGAGATCCGGCGTCGGGCGGACGCCGAGGGCGCGCTGCGCCGAATCAACGCGAGCCTGTCGGCGATCCGTGAGCCGGACGTCATCCTCCAGCAGACGGTCGACGAGGCCCGTCGCCTGCTCGACGTCGACGCCGCTCGGATCGACCTGCTCGAGGGTCAGCTGCTCCTGTGGCGCTACGCGTCCGGGGATCCCGGCGTGGCCAGTCGCGAGCACGCCATCGAAAGTGCGATCCCGCTCGGGGTCGGCGTCGCCGGCACCGCCGTCGCCCGGGGCACGCCATTCCGGACCGGCGACTACCTCAACGACGATCGGTTCGTCCACGCGAAGTTCCCCGACGCCTACATCGGTCGCCACAAGGTCCGCTCGGTGCTCGCCGTGCCGCTCGTGGGAGAGTTCGGGCCGCTCGGCGCGCTGACCATCAGCTCGACCAAGCCGGACCGGTTCTCCGACGACGACGCCGCGCTGCTCCAGGCGCTCGCCGACCAGGCCGCGATCGCGATCCAGAACGCGCGGCTCATCGAGGAGCTCCAGCGCTCGCGGACGGACCTCGCCCGACGGGTCGAGGCGGAACGGTCGCTGCGCGAGGTCGCCGCCCGGATCGCCGTCCTGCGGGACCCCGACGACGTGCTCCGGCGGATCGTCGACGAGGCACGGCGTCTCAGCGGATCGGACGGCGCGCATCTCACCCGCCTCTCGGAGGACGGTCGCTTCGTCACGCCGGAGGTCGTCGCCGGCGGCCTCGACGAAGACGCCGAGGCGTGGCTGCGCGGCCAGCGCTTCCCGCTCGACGGCGGGATCAACGGGCTGGCCGCCGGTCGGGGCGAACCGATCTGGACGGAGGACTACCGGACCGACCCGCGCATCCCGCTCGAGCCGGACGACCTCGACACGGCGGAGCGGCTGGGGCTGCGCGGCATGGCCGCCGTGCCGCTCCGCTCGGCCGAATCCGGGATCATCGGCACGCTGGCCGTCTCGTTCCGCCGCCCGCACGTCTTCGACGACGAGGAGATCGGCCTGCTCCAGGTCCTGGCCGACCACGCCGCGATCGCGATCACGAACGCGAGCCTGTACGAGCGCCTGCGGCGATCGGAGTCGAGCTACCGGCACCTCGTCCAGAACTCGCCGGACCTCGTCTGGGCGATCGACGCCGACGCACGCCTGTCGTTCGTCTCGGACACGGCGGAGCGGCTGACCGGCTGGAAGCCGGAGGAACTGATCGGACGTCACTTCGGCGCCCTCGTCCACGAGTCGTCGCGCGAGGTGGCGGAGATCGACTGGACGGCAGGCATGGCGACCGGCAGCCAGGAGATCCGGGGTCGCCTGTCGCTCCTCCACCGCGACGGACGGGCGATTCCGGCCGAGTTCATCGCGATCGGCGCACTCGACGCCGACGGCCGGTTCGTCGGCGCGAACGGCTCCGTCCGCGACATGACCGATCTCGACCGGCTCGAACGCGAGCTGCGTGCGTCGGAGGCGCGCTACCGGAACCTGCTCCAGTCATCGCCGGACCTGATCTGGGCCGCGGATCCGGACGGTCGCTACACGTTCATGAGCGACCGCACCCGGGAGATCCTCGGCTGGGATCCGGCGGACTGGGTCGGCCACCACTTCGGCGATTTCCTCGTCCCCGAGTCGATCGACGATGCGATCGCCGCCGACGCCGCGGTCCGCGCGTCGCCGGGCGAGGTCGTCCGCGTCCGCCTCGTCCTCCGTCATGCGGACGGGCGCGGCATCCCGTTCGAGGTCCACGCCGTGGGCCTCGCCGAGGACGGCGAGCTCGTCGCGGTCAACGGTGTCGCCCGCGACATCAGCGAGCGCGAGGCGCTCGAGCGCGAGTTGCGCGACTCGGAGGCCCGTTTCCGGCAGCTCGTGCAGACCACGCCGGATGTCATCTGGCGGGCCGACGCGGACGGTGTCTTCACCTTCATGGCCGACAACGGCGAGGCCCTCTTCGGCTACCCGATCGAGGAGATCGTGGGGCGTCATTTCGGATTCCTCACGACCGAGGAGACGATGCCGACCGCCCGCGAGAACTACGCGGCGATCGCGACGGAACCGGACGCCGTCCGTCACGTGCCCCTGACCCTCGCTCGCAGCGACGGCTCGACGTTCGAGGCGGAGGTGACCGTCGTCGGCGTGTTCGAGGAGGGACGCTTCGTCGGGGGCCAGGGCACGGTCCGTGACGTCAGTGCGCGCGAGCGTCTCCAGCGCGAGCTGCGCGCGTCGGAGGAACGCTACCGGTTCCTCGTCGAGAACTCACCGGACGTCATCTTCTCGATCGACGAGGAGGGCCGCTACGCGTTCATGAGCGAGTCGATCGAGCGGGTGACCGGCTTCGCGCAGTCCGATGTGATCGGCCGCCCGTTCGTCGAGTTCGTCCCGGAGGATCAGCTGCCGGCCCTCCAGGAGCTGTGGGTCCGGCACCAGGCCGAGCCGGACGTCGAGGCGCAGGTGCGGATCGAGCTGCTCCATGTCGATGGCCGGCGCATCCCCTTCGAGGTCTCCTCGGTCGGGGTGACCCGCGACGGCCGATTCGCCGGCATCCAGGGCGTCGCCCGCGACGTGAGCGACCGGGAGACGCTCGAGCGCGACCTGCGCCGCCAGGCGGGAGAGCTGGCCGCCGGCGAGGAGCGGGCACACCTCGCGCGCGAGCTGCATGACTCGGTCACCCAGGCGCTGTTCAGCATGACCCTGCTCAGCCGCTCGATCGAGATGCTCGTCGACCGCGACGCTGACACGGCCAAGCAGAAGCTGGCCGAGCTGCGCGACCTCCAGCGCGAGGCCCTTGCCGAGATGCGCGCGCTCATCTTCGAGCTTCGCCCCGGCAACCTCGAGCAGGAGGGGCTCATCACCGCCCTGCGGACCCACAGCGCCGCCCTCCAGGGCCGAATCGGCCTCCCGATCGTCGTCACGAGCGACCTTGCCGAGCGACTGCCGATAGAGATCGAGGAAGTGCTCTACCGGATCGCCCAGGAGGCCCTCCACAACGTGGTCAAGCACGCGGCCGCGCGCCAGGTGCGGATCGAGGTCGGCCGATCGGCCGGCGACGCGCGCCTCCGCGTCGTCGACGACGGCAAGGGCTTCGACCCCGGCGCGGTTCCGCCCGGGCACCTGGGGCTGGCCGGCATGCGCGCCCGCGCCGAGCGCGTCGGCGGCCGGATCGACGTCCGCAGCACCATGGGTTCGGGCACGACGATCGAGGTGAGCGTGCCGCTGGCCGCCACCGCCGCCCCCGCCACCTTCGCCGACAGCTCGGCGGAATGACGTAGCCGCCGTACGTCAATCGCCCGCCCCCGGACCCGGCATTCGACGATGGGCTGAACGGCCCCTCGGGTCGACCATGCTGACATGTCGTCCTCAGCCGTCGGCCCGGTACCGCGCGTCCTCGTCGTCGATGCCGACGCACGGACGCGCGAGAGCCTGACCGGCGTGCTTGGGATCGGCGGCCGCCTAGTGGTCGTCGGGAGCGCCGGTGATGTCGTGTCCGCGGCGTCGCTCGCCGAGGACCTTCGGCCGGACATCATCGTCGTCGACCCGCGACTCCCCGAGCTCGATCGTGGGCGGGCGCTCATCCGCCGCCTGCGTGCCGCCGCGCCGACCTGCCGCATCCTCGTCATGAACGGTGCCGCGGCCGCCCCGGAGGGGTGGACGCCAATCGACGCCGACGCGTACGTCCGCAAGACCTTCCGTGCCAACGAGCTCGTCGACGCCGTCCTCGCCGCGGGGCGGCCGACCGCCTCGTATCCCCGCTGACTCCCGGGAGAACCCAGCCTTGCTAGACTCGTCCGTGCATCGTATTGCCCCGGCGCCGCCGCCCCGCGGTCGCCCGAATGGAGGCTCTGTGGAAGACGGCTCCCGCATTCGCGTGCTGCTCGTCGACGATCACGCCGTCGTCCGGATGGGCCTGAGGTCGTTCTTCGACCTGCTCGACGACATCGAGGTCGTCGGCGAGGCGTCGGACGGCAGCGAGGGCGTGGCGATGGCCCGGCGACTCAAGCCGGACGTCGTGCTCATGGACCTGCTCATGCCCAACATGGACGGGGTGACGGCGATCGGCCGGATCAAGGCGGAGCTCCCCGAGACGGAGATCGTCACGATGACGAGCTTCATCGAGGAGGAGAAGGTCACGGCAGCCCTCGAGGCCGGCGCGTCCGGGTACGTGCTCAAGGACGCCGAGGCGGACGAGGTGGCCGATGCGGTCCGTGCCGCGTACGCCGGCGAGGTCCACCTCGATCCGCAGGTCGCCCGCCTGCTCGCCCAGCGGATGCGCCAGAAGAAGTCGCCGGATGACGAGCTCGTGGAGCCGCTCACCGAGCGCGAGAAGGACGTCCTTCGGCTGCTCGGCCAGGGCATGAGCAACAAGGACATCGGGGCCGCCCTGTTCATCACGGAGCGGACCGCCCGGACGTACGTCTCGAACATCCTCGGCAAGCTCGGGCTGGCCAGCCGTACGCAGGCGGCGCTCTACGCGGTCGAGCACAAGCTCGCCGAGCCGCGGGCCTGACTCGCGCATCAGCACGGCGCGTCTGACCCGCCCGCGAGCGGCGCGCCGACCCGCGTCGAATGACGTACGGCCGCCGCCGCCGTTCGTCCATCGCGATCGACCACCGACGGCGATACGACCCGCCGGCCCGCGGGTCGATGATGACCTCGTCCCCGGGGACACGAACCAGGCCCGGGAGAAAGGAGGTCGATCGATGAATCGCCCGTCGCTGATCGAAGTGACCCTTCGCCAGCAGGAGCTGCGCCGCGAGGCGGCAGAGGCTCGGATGGCGGCGCAGGCGCGCACGTCCACGCCGCGCGAGAGCCGGTCCTTCCGGCCGTTCGGCCTCCGACTCGCACCCGCTCGCTGACCCTCGGAGCTTCATCCCGACGGCTGGGTAGCCCCCCACCCGGTCGTCGGGTCCTCATCTAGACGCGAAACCGCCCCGACCGACCGGTCGGGGCGGTTCCGATTCGTCGGGCCGTCCGGCACTCGCGCGGCGGATGACGCGTCGGTGAAGATGGTGCCCACACAGCGAGGAGGAGGACCCAATGGGCGAGCGCGACAACGAGCGACGGACGACGGTGGCGATCGGCGTGCTGCTGATCGGCCTCGGTGCTCTGTTCCTCGTCGGCCGGCAGGTCGGGTTCGGCTGGACGGAGGTGGGCTGGCCGCTGTTCGTCATCGGCGCCGGGCTCGTGCTCTGGTTCGTCGCCTTCACGGTCGGCGGCCAGGGCGGGGCCGGCTTCGCCGTTCCGGCCGGCATCGTGACGATGACCGGGGTCGTCCTCGCCGTCCAGAACGCGACCGGGCTGTGGGAGACGTGGGCCTACGCGTGGGCGCTCGTCGCGCCCGGTGGCGTCGGGCTCGGCCTGCTCGTCTACGGGCTCCTCGCCCGCCAGCCGGAGGTGGCCCGCGGCGGTGGCTGGGCGCTCATCGTGGGCCTCGGGCTGTTCCTCGGCTTCGGCTTCTTCTTCGAGGCGGTGATCGGCCTGTCCGGCGCCCGCCTTGCCGGCGCCGACACGATCCTGTCCGCCGGGCTCATCGTCCTCGGGCTCGTCATCGTCGTCCTGTCGGTCGCCGGTCGGACCCGGCGACGCGAGGGCTGAGAGGGCGGACGTCGCCGGTCAGTCGAGCCCAAGGATCCGGTAGCGGACCTCGCCGTTCGGCGTCCGGACGGTGACCTCGTCACCGGCCGATCTCCCGAGCAGCGCGCGACCGACCGGGGACGCCGCGGAGATCCGGCCGGCCGACGGATCGCTCTCCGACGTTCCGACGATCGTGATGACGGCTGCTTCGGTGTCGATGCCGTCGTCGCGCTCGATCTGGACCTGCGATCCCAGGACGGCTCGTGCAGAACCGGCCGCCGAGCCGGCGACGACCGCCGTACGCAAGCGAGCCTCGATCGCCTGGATTCGGCCCTCGAGGAAGGACTGCTCCTCGCGCGCGGCCGTGTAGTCGGCGTTCTCGCGCAGGTCGCCGAGCTCCTTGGCGGTCCGGATCCGGGCGACGACCTCCGGCCGACGAACCCGGATCAGCTCGTCGAGTTCCGCCCGAAGCCGGGCCAGCCCGTCCGCGGTAAGCTCGAGCGTGTCGGGCGGGTCGGCGGCGTGCGCCGGCCGCCCCGCCGCCGGCCCCGTCGCCCTTCCTGCGGCCCTCGACGGTCGTGACCCACCCGTCCCGGCCCCGTACGCGACCCGCCGGGCGCCGTCGGCGTTCGGGGCACGCGGTGCGCGCCGCGTGGTGCCGCTGCCGCGGTCCTCGATCCGTGCGCCGTCGGCGTCGCCCGGCGCCAGCGCGGTCACCCGGGTCGGTGGCGGCGCGGGCGGCTTCTCGAGCGGGAGCACCGCGCCGGTGATCCCGTACGCCTTGCGGGTCCCGGTCGTGGTCCGCAGGTTCGCGAAGGGCAGGATGACCGACGTGTCCGGCAGGTTCGCCCGATCCGCGGGTGGAACCGTCGCCGCGAATGCCTCGAGGAGCGCGTCTTCGTACTCCTCCGGCGCGTCGGTCAGCGCCCACCACGCGCGCAACCCGGTCACGTCGAGCGTGCGCAACCACTGGGCCGCGGCGTGCGGACGCGGGTCGCCGAGCACGTGCCCCTCGAGGGCCGCCAACCGGCCACCGATGGCGCCGCTCGTCGACCCCACGAACAGGACCGTCCGGCTCGGCAGCCAGAACGCGGCCAGCCGGGCGGCGAGCGCCCGGGACGTCGGCCGCTCGCCGTCGAGCCGCAGGCCCGGGACGCGCTCGAGCCACTTGCCGACGCGGGTCAGCTCGATCGGCGCCGTCGCGAGCGGGGCCGCGAGCTCGACGACGTAGACGCCGGGACCCGCCGCCCGGATCGGACGTCCCAGCTGCGCCGGTCCGTCGGCCAGCAGCCCGACGGACCGGAAGAGCGCCGCGGCGCCGTCGTCGGCCGAGTGACCTGCCATGGGACCTCCTGTTCCGCGACCGCGCGTGCCGGAGGGCACCGGACGGGGCGCGGTATCGTCCACCCATCATGCCGCGTCGGGTCGCCATCGCGTTCGCCGCCATCATCGTCGCGACGGCGGCCCTCGTGGCCGGGCCCGCGCTGGGACCGCCGGGCGAGCAGACCGCGCCAACCCGGCCGGCCTCTCCGGGTGTCTCGGATCCCCCGATCGCCAGCACGCCGGCGCCGTCCGTGGCGCCGAGCCCGTCCGTCGCGCCGACGCCGGATGTCCGGGTCATCGCCCGCCGACCGCCGACGGCTAGCCCGCACCTCGGCGCCCGCCTCCAGGCCCAGCTCGATCGGCTCCGCGTGCAGGGCGGCGTGCCGGGCGTGTCGGCCTCGATCGTCTTCGCCGACGGCACGACGTGGACGGGGTCGAGCGGGCTCGCGGACGTGGCCACGGGCACGGCGGTCACGCCGGAGACCGGCTTCTCGTTCGCGAGCATGACCAAGTCGTACGTCGCGGCGCTCATCCTCGCGCTCGTCGCGGAGGGGACGGTGAGCCTCGATGATCGCGCCGCCGACCTCCTGCCCGACATCGCGATCGATGAGCGGATCACGATCCACCAGCTGCTCGATCACACGAGCGGGCTCCACGACTTCTTCCTCGACCCGACGATCGATGCCGCGCTCCAGGGGAATCGCGCCGCTCCGTGGTCGGTCACGCAGGCGCTCACCTACGTCGGCCGGCCGTACTTCGCGCCGGGAACCGGCTGGCGCTACTCGAACACGAACTATCTGCTCCTGGGCCTCATCGCCGAACGGCTGACCGGGACGGACCTCGCCACGGCCCTGCGGATCCGGTTCCTCGACCCGCTCGGTCTCGACCACACGTGGACCCAGGTGGCCGAGACGCCGCCGTCCCCGACGGCGCACGGCTACCGGTTCACCGGGTCGGCGACATCGCTTCAGCCGATCGACCTGTCCGACGGGAGCCCGATCATGCCGTTCACCTCGGTCGTGACCGCGGCCGGCGGCGCCGGATCGATGGCCGGCACGTCGACCGACGCCGCCCGATGGGCTCGCCTCCTCTATCGCGGCGACGTGCTCGGGCGGGACTCGCTGGCCCTCATGGTCGGCGACGTCGAGGTCGTCGCCGGCTACCGCCCGCCCGTCCCGTACGGGCTCGGCGTCCAGGCCTTCGTCATCGACGGGCGCCAGACGCTGGGGCATTCCGGCCGATTCCTCGGATTTCGCGGCGCGATGCGCTACCTCGTCGAGGACGACGTGGCGATCGCGGTCCTGACCAACCAGAGCCGGATGGATCCGGGGATCATCGTCCGGGCGCTCATCGACATCGCCCTGCCACGGTTGGGACCGTGCACCGACTGCCCGGTGGCGGACTGACCCGGCCGCGACGGGCGTCGGTTGCCACGCGGTGGTTGGGCCGCGTGGCGGTGACACGGCGCACCGGAATCGATCGCCCCGGTACCTCCGGCCGGCCCGCCCGGTACGTGCGGGTCTGGACCGCGCACGCCGAGCGGCGCACGCTCCGAGCCTGCTCGGGGGAAGAGCGATGCCCATCCGGGTCGAGGTCTACGTCGGTGGGGGGATCGTCAGCGGCGTCGTCGCGCGCGCGGGTCGACTGCGCGACGTGCTCGAGGCGGGCGACGGGATCGAGGTGGAGCGCGCGCGCTGGACGCCGCTCGATGGGTCGCCCGCGGCGGCGCCGCGCGGCATTCGGCTCGAGGCCGACGACATCTGGATCGCGGCCGGCGACGACGACAGCCAGGGCCCCGTGCACGCGGTCTGGCATCGGGTCCGCCTCGCCGTCGGCCCGTACGTCGTCGAGGGCGAACTGCCCACCATGCCGGGGTTCGATCCGGGTCGCGCCCTCACCCGCCCGAGCGGAACGTTCGTGCTCCTGCGCGACGTCCGCATCTCCCTCGCCGACCGGCCGGGCGGCGGCGGCGCGGAACACGGCCACGCCCACGTCAATCGCTACGCGGTCGACGAAGTGAGCGCGGACCTCATGCTCGGCTTCTTCTTCCCCGGGGCCCACTACCCACCGACGGGGGTCGCCGCCCCGGCCGGCTGAGGTAGGTCGCCGGCAGAGGACGGTCGCCGGCTGAGGTCGGTCGCCGGCAGGTCGGGCGCCCGGCGGTCGGTCAGCGACGGCTTCCGGTCCGGGCACGCCGGACCGGCTTGCGGTGCAGGTGCGCGCCGTTGCGACTCTCGTCGGATCGCCCCCGCCCCAGCGGTCGCGGCTCGGCGGAGCGGTCCGGCACGAAGCCCTCCTCGACCGTCCATGGGATCGCCCGCTTGAGCAGGCGCTGGACGCCCCGCAGGAGGTCCGCCTCGTCGATGCAGACGAGGCTGATCGCATCGCCGGACAGGCCCGCCCGTCCGGTCCGGCCGATCCGGTGGATGTAGTCCTGCGGGTTCCACGGCAGCTCGAAGTTCACGACGTGGGGGAGGTCCTCGATGTCGAGGCCGCGGGCGGCCACGTCGGTCGCCACGAGCACCCGGATGTCGCCGCTCTTGAAGCCCTCGAGCGCCCGCGTTCGCTCCGGCTGCGAGCGGTCCGAGTGGATCGCGACGGCATCGAGCCCCTGCCGATCGAGGATCGAGGCGAGCCGGCTGGCGGCGAGCTTGGTCCGGGTGAAGACGAGGACCTGGCGCAGGTCCTGCGTGCGGATGAGATGGGCGAGCAGGGCCTCCTTGCGGTCGCGATCGACGGGATAGACGAGCTGGCGGACCCCCTCGGCGGCGGTGTTCCGCGGCGCGACCTCGACGGTCTCGGGGTCGTTGAGGATCGTCTTCGACAGCCGCCGGATGTCGTCGGAGAACGTCGCAGAGAACATGAGATTCTGACGCTGCGGCGGGAGCAGCTCGATGATCCGCCGGATGTCCGGCAGGAAGCCCATGTCGAGCATCCGGTCCGCCTCGTCGAGGACGAGGATCTCGACGGAGCCGAGGTTGACGGTGCGCTGGCCGACGTGGTCGAGCAGCCGTCCCGGCGTCGCGACGAGGATCTCGACGCCGGCGCGGAGCTCCTTGATCTGCGGCTCGATCGGTATCCCGCCGTAGACGACCGCGGATCGGAGCGGCACCGTGCGCCCGTACGTTCGAACGCTCTCGTCGACCTGCATGGCGAGCTCGCGGGTCGGGACGAGGATGAGCGCCCGGACCGGGTGACGCGCCGGCGAGAAGCTCGTGTTGGCGTGATGACGAAGGCGGTCGAGGATCGGCAGGGCGAAGGCGGCGGTCTTGCCCGTCCCGGTCTGGGCGGCGGCGAGGACGTCGCGGCCGGCGAGGACGATCGGGATCGCCGCACGCTGGACGGGCGTGGGCTCCGTGTATCCCTCCTCGATCACCGTCGTGAGGAGGTCGGCCGACAGGCCGAGGGTGTCGAAGGTCAAGCGGTGCTCCTGGACGCGCCCCACTCCGGACGCGATGGCCGGCCCGGCGCGCGCGCAGTGAGCGGCGACGGGCCCGTTTGGGCGCCGCGAGCATAGCCCAAGCCGCGCGGCGGCGCCCGAACCCGACCGAGCGTCACCGCCGTCCGATACGATCGGGTCCATCGTGAGCGCCACGGGCACCCCCGCCACGGACCTGCTGCGCCGATCCGGCGTGCCCCACGTGCTGCACGCCTACGAGACCGGAACCGACCGCGGCGACCGCCGCGGTCGGAAGGTCGACCAGCGCCCGAGCTACGGCCGCGACGCGGCCGCCGCGCTCGGCGTGGACGAGGCGCAGGTCTTCAAGACGCTCGTCGCGGAGCTCGACGGACGCCTCGTCGCGGCGGTCGTGCCCGTCGCCTGCGACCTCGACCTGAAGCGGCTCGCGGCGGCGCTCGGCGGACGGCGTGCGGCGATGGCCGACCCCGCCGCCGCGGAGCGTGCGACCGGGTACGTCGTCGGCGGGATCAGTCCGCTCGGAGGGCGCCGCGCGCTGGCGACGGTGGTCGACGAATCTGCGCTCGCCCGACCGACGATCTACGTCAGTGCCGGGCGGCGCGGGCTCCAGGTCGAACTCGCCGGTTCGGATCTGGTCCGGCTCACGGGCGCGCGAGTGGCCGCGATTGCCCGACCCGGGTGACCCGGATCGTGCGCGGTTGTCGCTCGATCTCCGCTTCGAGCCGGCGGATGATCGACCGAAGGCCCTCCGGGCGTGGTGCCGGCCCGGTCAGGCAGATCGGATAGGTCCGGATCATGGGGTGCCTCCCTGTCTGCGGGTGCAGCCTGGGTCAGACGAACGCCGCGTGGGCGACGACGCCGAGCAGGGTGAGGACGAAGACGAGGAACAGGAGCAGGGACGGGACGACGCCGATGGCGTCGACCTCCAGGTGGGTTGACTGAGCGGACATCGCGCGTCTCCTTTCTGGTCCGTGCACGGCGGTCGCGCCGGTCGCCACCGCTGGAGCGAGTGTCCCGCGCCAGCCCCTCGACGCCACCCGGCACGGGTCGCGATCGGCCACCACGAACGTCGGCGCCGGGTCATGGACAGATGACGAGGGCACGCGGGTGCGTGGCGGCCGACCGGATGCGCTAGCCTTCCGCGATGCCCACCAGCCAGTCCTCCGTCCGCGCCGTCCTGCCCGTGCTCGGCGGCCTCGTGCTCGTCGCGCTCGCCCTGCGGCCCCAGGTGATCGGTATCGGGCCGCTCCTTCCGGCGATTCGCGCGGATCTCGACATCTCGCACGGCGTGGCGGGCCTGCTCGCCACGATCCCGGTCCTGTGCATGGGCGTGTTTGCCCCACTCGGGCCGCGATTCGCTCGGGCGGTTGGGCCGCGCCGCGCGATCGCCCTGTGCGTCGCCGCCATCGCCGGCTTCGGCCTTGCTCGAGCGCTCGCGCCGGGCGCGCCGGCGGTGCTCCTCCTCACGTTCGGGATCGGGCTCGGGATGGGCGCCGCGGGGCCGATCCTGTCGATGGTCGTGCGGCTGCGGGCGTCGGGGATTCCGGCCCTCGCCACCGGCGCCTATGCGGCAGGGATCGTGCTTGGAGCGCTGATCGCGGCAGCCGTTGCGGTCCCGCTGGCGGGGCCGGACGGCACGTGGCGGCTGGCGTTCGCGATCTTCTCGCTCGCGGCCCTCGCCTCCCTCGCCGCCTGGGTCGTCCTCGTCCCGCCGGAGACGACCGCGACGCGGCCGGACGTCCGCGGACTTCGGCTGCCGTGGCGAAGCGCGACCGCCTGGGCGCTCGCGCTCGTGTTCGGCCTCCAGTCGCTCCTCTACTACGCCGTCGTCGCGTGGCTGCCGAACGTCTATGTGGAGCGAGGCTGGACCGAGGGAGACGCCGCCAACCTCATCGCCGCCATGCACGCGGTCGGCCTCGGGTCGACGATCGGCGTGCCGCTCGTCGCCGATCGTCTTGGCTCGCGTCGCGGCCAGCTCACGGTGGCCGCCGTCGGGTCGCTCGTGGCCACCGCCGGCGTGATCGGCGCCCCCGACCTCGCGTTCGCGTGGGCGTCCCTGCTCGGGCTGTCGCTCGGCGCCATCTTCCCGCTCGCCTTGACCCTGCCGGTCGACGTGTCCAACGACGCGACGGAGGTCGGTGCGACGGCGGCGCTCATGCTCCTGGCCGGCTACGTCCTGTCCGCGGTCGGCCCCGTTGGGCTCGGGATCGCCCGGGACGTGACGGGCGACTTCGGCGCGAGCCTGTGGTTGCTCGTCGGGCTCGCCGCCGCCCTCGTCGGGTCGTGCTGGGCCCTCTCGCCGGCGCGCCTGCGGCGGGGGATCCGGCGGGCCGCGCAGCACTCGGCCGGATAAGGAAACCCACGCCGCGCTCGGCGTGGGTGCGGTTTACATCGTGTCTGCCGGGTGGTCCGGACGGCGGTGCGCCGCCCCCGACTCACCCGGGACTGCCCGCCCGCGTATCGCTGCTGATGTTCCCGGCTCGCGGGATGGTGGCGAGGTTGCCCGAGCCCCGAGTCGCGTCCGCCGTTGCCGGCAGCGTGGACCGATCGACCTCGGTCCGGATGCTCCGGTCGGTCCGATCAAGCGGGTGGCGGCGCAGATCCCACATGCTCGATACCTCTTGCCCCGAATCCTACCGCGGGGCGCCGCGGGTGCCAACCCCGAAACGGGTTGCAGATGCATGACATCGGGGCGCGCAGACCTGGACTGGCGCGCGACGGCGCGGCCCGGCGCGCGGTCGGCACGGTCACGGTCTGGCGCGCGGCCGGCGCGGCCGCCTACACTCACGCGCATGCCAGCCAACCCGCCCGACACGCTCCCGTTCACCGGTGACGACGAGGCCGACCGCCTCCTCGTGACCGATCCGCTCGCCCTGCTCATCGGCTTCGAGCTCGACCAGCAGGTGACCGTTCAGAAGGCGTTCTCCGGGCCGCTCGAGATACGGCGGCGCCTGGGGCATCTCGACGCGGCGCGGATCGCGGCGATGGAACCCGAGGCCCTCGCGGCCGTGTTCCGCGAGCGTCCTGCCATCCACCGATTCCCGGGGTCGATGGCCGAGCGTGTGCGCGCGTTGTGTGCCGCGATCGCGGCGGACTACGGCGGCGTGGCCGGCCGTGTCTGGACCGAGGCGCGCGACGGCCGCGATCTTCAGGAGCGGCTGCTCCGGTTGCCCGGGATCGGCGAGATGAAGGCGCGCTCGATCATCGCCATCCTCGTCAAGCGATTCGGCATCCGGCCGCCGGGCTGGGAGGCGGTGACCCCGACGACGCCCACCCTCGGCGACGTCGACTCGGCGGAGGCGCTGGCAACCTACCAGGCCGGCAAGCGAGCCCAGAAGGCAGCCGCGCGGGCCGCCCGCGACTGACCGGCACCTCGCAGCGGGCGGGCGCGGTGTCTGCGCCGCCCGAACCGGCCGGACCGAACCGGCCGCACCGCCACGCGCCGCGCGCTGGCAACCCGGCGTAGGCTGGGCCGATGCAGTATCAGGCGTCGGGGCGCGCCTCGAACCGCCGGCGCTGGCCGCTCGTCGTGCCGCCGCTGCTCGCCGTCGCGCTCGTCGCGGCCGGGCTGGCCGGTCGGGCGGGGGAGGTACCGCCGGACGATGGCGCGCACCCGTCGCCGTCGGCCTCGCCGATCGTTCGCTGGATCGACTGCGGCGGTGTGGCGAACCAGGAGTGCGGAGCGGCCGTCGCGGCGGCCAGGCGCGCGCTCGACGAGTCGTTCCCGATCGTCCACACCGCGACCGTGTCGCCGTCGCTTATCTGCGGCGACAGCCTCGAATGCCCGCCGTGGTTCCTGCGCGACTCGCGCTCCGTCGGCAGCGTGGTGCTGACCTTCGTCGACTCGCCGCTCGTGGCGTGGGTCAACGTCGTAGAGCCGGACCCGTCTGCGGTCCCCGACGGTGAGGGCGACGGGTCGGCGCCGGAGCTGCTCGGCCGCCTCGTCCGCGCGTTCGAACGTTCGTGACGTCCGCCTCGATACCGTTGAGCACCTGCCTGAGGCCGTACTCGAACTGCTCGTCCGGCGTGATCGACGCACCGACCTCGAGGGTCTCGAGCGTATTCGGGTATTGATCGGCCGGCAGGGTCCCGACGAAGCGGCCGAGCTGCTCCATGAACGCCCGGCGATCGTCCTCCGACGAGTCGATGCCGAGCGGATCGCGACACTCGAATACGGCGAACCCAGCCGCGTAGTTGATGACCGACTGGCTGGCCAGGAGCGCGGTTCGCACGTCGGTGCCGGCCGAGCGGAGCCGGCCGATCAGCCACTCGAGGGCCGCGACCGCGTGAGGGCCGAAGGTCGGCCGTGAGCCGATGACCGGGGCGATGTGCCGATGCCGGACGAGGACGCGCCGGATCGAGCGGGCGGTTTCCTCGAGGTCGGCGCGCCACGAACCGGTCGAGCGCATCTCGTCCCGGACCTCGCCGATGATCCGATCGACGACGAGGTCGAGCAGCTCGTCCTTGTTTCGGACGTGCCAGTACAGCGATGTCGCGCCCGCGTCCAGTACCTGGCCCAGCCGACGCATGGAGAGCGCTTCGAGACCCTCCGTATCGGCCAGCCGGATCGCGGCCTCCACGATCTGGTCGCGGGTGAGGTGGGTGCGCGCGTCGGCCGGGCGCTCCGTCAACCACGGGAAGCTGACGCGGGGCGATCGGGATTCCGTGTCGGGCATCGTTCGGGCGGCTCTCCCGCTACGTCATTCGTCGGGTCGAACAACGTACGTTTGTGTCGTACGTTGTTCTTGGCTCTCGAACACTGTACGAGGTAGCCTCATGACCAGTCAACTCGTACACCGTACGAGCCAGCCGATCAGTGTTCGAGAAGGGACGCACCGACCATGGCAGCCACCGCACATCCCCGCCGCTGGGCCATCCTCGGCGTGCTCATCCTCGCGTTGTTCGGGGTGACCCTGGACAACACGATCCTCAACATCGCGTTGCCCACGATCGCGACCGACCTGTCGGCCACGGCGGCGCAGCTCCAGTGGATGGTCGACGCGTACATCCTCGTGTTCGCCGGCCTGCTGCTCGTGGCCGGGGCGATGTCGGACCGGTTCGGCCGGCGCCTCCTCCTCGTCGTCGGACTCGCGTTCTTCGGCCTCGGGTCTGCGCTCGCCCCGTTCGTCGGGTCGGCCGAGCAGCTCATCCTGCTCCGCGCGTTCATGGGCCTGGGGGCGGCGATGACGATGCCGTCGACGTTGTCGATCCTCGCCGAGGTCTTCACGGCCGACGAGCGCCCGAAGGCGATCGCCGCGTGGTCCGCCGTGTCCGGACTCGGCATCGTCGTCGGCCCGATCGCCGGCGGCTGGCTGCTCGAGCACTTCCACTGGACGTCGGTGTTCGTCGTCAACGTCCCGTTCGTCATCCTGGGGATCGCCGCCACGCTCGCGATCGTGCCGGAGTCGAAGGCGCCCGGACGGGTGCCGCTCGATCCGCTCGGTGCGGCGCTGTCCGTGGCCGGGCTCGTGACCCTCGTCTACGGCATCATCGAGGTTCCCGTCCGCGGCTTCGGCGATCCGGTCGTCCTCGGGTCGCTTGGTGCGGCCATCGCGTTCCTTGGAACCTTCATCTGGTGGGAGCGCCGCGTCGCCCATCCGATGCTCGACCTGCGGCTGTTCGCGAACCCGCGTTTCTCGGCGGCCAGTCTGTCCGTGACGCTCGCCTTCTTCTCGCTCGCCGCCTCACTGTTCTTCCTGACCCAGTACCTCCAGGGCGTGCTCGGGCTGGGCGCGCTCGAGACGGGACTTCGGTTCATTCCGATCGCGGTCGGGATCGTTCTCGCGGCGTCGATCTCGGCGCGCCTCACCACGCGGTTCGGTGCCGGGGTCGTGACCGCCCTGGGACTCGGGCTCACGGCAGCGGGGCTCGGGCTCATGGCGACGGTCGGGACGACCGCATCGGACCTTCACGTCGGCACGGTCCTGTTCGTCATCGCCGGCGGGATCGGCATCGCGATCACGCCGTCGACCGACGCGATCATGGGCGCCCTGCCGCGCGATCAGTTCGGCGTCGGGTCCGCAGTCAACGATACGACCCGCGAAGTCGGCGCCGCGATGGGCGTGGCCGTCCTTGGAAGCGTCTTCGCCGGCGGGTACGGTGCGTCGATGGCCGATGCCGTCCGGGGCCTCCCCGAGGCGGCGGCCGCCGCGGCGCGCGACTCGCTCGCGGCGGCCGGCGTCGTCGCGGCCCAGCTCGGCGGTGAGGCGGGCGCGGCCCTGCTCGTTGCCGCGCGATCGGCGTTCGTTGAGGCGATGACGTTCACGTCGCTCATCGGGGTCGGGTTCGCCATCGCCGGCGCGGTCGTGGCGCTCGCCTTCCTGCCGGCCCGGGAGGCCGAGCGGAGGGCCGACGCCACCGCGCATTCCGCGGCGGGCAACCGGGCGGCCGACGGCACGTCCGACGCCGGAACCGGCGGCGTGGCCGACCTGGGGGAGGCCGCTGCCGCGGCATGATCCACCGCGGGTCCCGAGGCTGATCAAGGGCCGGCGCCCGAACGGGCCGCCGGCCCTCGGTCCCGTGGCTGGTCCCGTGCCCGGCCCCCGGCCCTCGGCCCCCGGCCCCCGGCCCTCGGTCCCGTGCCCGGCCCCCGGCCCGGTGCCCAGCCCCCGGCCCCCGGTCCTCGGTCCCGTGGCCGGTCCCGTGCCCGGCCCCGGTCGCGATTACTGGCAGTCATTGATTCGGGCTCGAACTGGGGTTGTGGGTGGCCGCAGAGCCTGCAGCGGGTCCCCTCAATACTGTCGGGATTGGAAACGACCGATCTGTCGGGCGGCACGCGCCGTGAGGCCGAATCTCATTACCGCGAGTGATGACCGGCACCACGAGCCGAGACCGGCACCGCGAGCACCGGGAGCCACGCCCGGTACCGCGAGCCAGACCAGGCACCGCGAGCCAGACCAGGCACCGCGAGCCATGACCAGGCACCTCGAGCCATGACCGCCACCGCGAACTCATGACCGGACCACCGGCGGCCGGGTGCCTTACAGGACGAGGGCCTGGAACAGGTGCTCGAGCTCGGCCGCCGGGTCCTCGCACAGGCCGGTGTGGACCTCGGACGGCTGGATGATCGTGCTCGACGGGGCGACGAGCCAGTGGAAGCGCTCCGGCTTCGTCATCCGGGCGATCGGCCCCGCGTCCGCATCCCCGGCAGCGATCCGGTCGATCGCGGACAGGTGCGCCGCGACGACGACGGGATCGAGATCGGGCGCGAGCGCGCGCAGCCGGGCGGCATCGACGAACGTGCGTGACCCGAGGAACCGTCGCGGCCGGCAGAGCAGCACGACGCCGGCGTTGAGGCACTCCCCGCGCTCGACGCGCGGCACGACCCGGATGACGGCGTACTGGAACTGGCTCCGGTCAGGCGACGCGGGCACGATCCGCCTCCTCGACGAACGGCCGCGGCGCCTCGAGCCGGCGGGCGAGGTACGCGACGTACGC
This sequence comes from Candidatus Limnocylindrales bacterium, assembly GCA_035720425.1. GTDB lineage: Bacteria > Chloroflexota > Limnocylindria > Limnocylindrales > CSP1-4 > DASTOB01. Next base: position 26,810 of record DASTOB010000093.1, on the reverse strand, counting down.
CGCCCGGGTCTCGGCCGGCGATCCCATCGTCGGCTCGGCCGCCAGCCACGCATCCGGGATGGCACCGACGACCGCGTCGGCAAGCCCCGGCGTGATCCGCGCCGCCAGGCGCTCGTCGGCCGCCGCGATCGACGATGCGTACGGCAGCAGCACGTGGTCATGAACGCGCCCGAACGGCCGCCGCGCGTGCCCATCCGGATCGCGCCACGTGTGGTGGACGTACAGCGCGGCGCCGTGGTCGATACACCACAGCCGCCCGTGCCAGCCGAGCAGGTTCGGGTTCTGGACCGTTCGGTCCGGGTTCGTCAGGAGCGCGTCGAGCCAGACGATGTCGGCCGCGAGGTCGGGGTCTGGCAGGGGGCCGGCGACCGGGCTGAACGCCGTCGCGCCGGGCAGGAAGTCGAGGCCGACGTTCGTCCCGCCGCTCGCCCGGATCAGGTCGTGGATCTCCGGGTCCGGCTCCGCGTCGCCGAGCGCGGGGTCGACCTCGACGAGCACGAGCTCGGGCACCGGCACGCCGCACGCCCGGAGCAGCTCGCCGGCGACGAGTTCCGCGACGAGCGCCTTGGGACCCTGGCCGGCGCCGCGGAACTTGAGCACGTACAGCCCGTCGTCGTCCGCCTCGACGAGCGCGGGGAGGGAGCCGCCCTCGCGGAGCGGCGTGACGTAGCGGGTCGCGACGACGGAGCGGAGGCGCGGCGGAGCGGGGAGACGGGACATCGACGCCAGCCTAGCGGAGGCTAGCGGAGCGCGAGCAGCTCCCACGCGGCGACCGGCTCCGCCTTGCCTTTCACGCGTCGCTCGCCGACGGAGCGCAGGTCAGCCCCGTCGCCGAGTCGCGACGCCGTCGCCGCGCTCACGAGGACCTGGCCGACAGCGGCCTCGCCCTGCAGACGGGCGGCGAGGTTGACCGTATCGCCGATCGCCGTGAAGCTGCGGACCTCCTCCCCGCCGACATTGCCTACGACCGCCGGTCCGGTCGCGACCGCGACGCGGAAGCGCGGCCAATCGGGGCGCTCCGCCGCGAGCGCAGCCGTGCGGGCCTGGATGTCGAGCGCGGCCCGTGCCGCCCGGAGCGGGTGGTCCGGCTGGCGGACCGGCGCGTTAAACATCGCGACGAGCCCGTCGCCGACGAACTGGACGACGGTCCCGCCGGCCTCGAGCACCGCCGGGACCGCGGCGCGGAAATAGGCGTTGAGCAGCGCGACCACGGCGGTCGGCTCGGAGCGCTCGGCGAACGAGGTGAAGCCGCCCAGATCGGCGAACAGGATCGACACCTCGACGGTCGCCCCGCCGAGCTCCGCCTGGCTCGGGTCGGCGAGGAGGGCGTCGGCCACCTCCGGCGACAGGTAGTGGCGGAACAGGCCGAGCCGTCGCACCTCACGGCGCTCGGCGGCGAGCGACTCGGCCGCCCGGGCGAGGACGGCCGCCTGGCCCTCGGTGAGGCCGAAGTCGGCCGACAGCCGGGCGGCCAGCATGCCGGCATCGACCGATCGACCGGTCGCTCCGGCGTCCTCGATGGCCGCGACGATGCGCTCGAGCGCCGCCGCGTACTCGTCGCGCAGGCGCTGGACCGTCTCCTCGAGCGACAGGGCGCCGAACAGCGCGGTCGCCCGACCCTCGCGCCGGTACTGGACGTGGGCGCTGTAGGCGACGTAGCCGAACGCGAGCAGGAGCAGGACGTGCCACTCCCACCAGCTCGCGTGCCACGAGCGCGACTCCGAGGTGGCGACGAGGGCCTCGGCAAGCAGGACGAAGGCGGTCACGATCGCCACCACCACGACCGACGGCCGGCGGCGGTAGATCGCGAGGTAGCCCACGGCCGCGGCGAGGAGCAGCGTAACGCCGACGAGGGCGATCGCGCGCAGGATCGGCTGAGCATCCTCGGGCGGTAGCGGGCGCGCGAGCGGGGAGTCCGGGATGATCGTCGCGACCGCCCAGGCGGTGAGGGCAGCCGTGAGCGCAACCACGAGCAGGCCCCCGCGGCGCACGATCGCGCGCGCCCGGTCCGGCTCCGGCTCGTAGGCCGACAGGAGGCCGAAGGCGCCGGCCAGTGCGATCCCGACCGGTGTCGACAGGACGAAGCTCGCGTTCGGCGTGGCGAGGAGGACCGCGGGCGTCGCGACGGCGTGAAGCGCGAAGAACCCGGCGGCCGCGCCGAAGGCGAGCGCGATGAGCAGGAGGCGGGCGTCGTCCCGCCGCGCCGCCGCCCGGCCGATGAGCGCCGCGAGGCCGAGGTTGACGACGGCGACGGCGAGAATGAGCCAGAAGTGGGCCGTGTGGTCCTCCCACACGACGTCGAAGTCCGGGTGCGCGAGGAGGAGCCACAGGCCCGCCAGCGGCAGGGCGAGGTGGAACAGCCAGATCAGGAGCCGCGGCGAGATCCGGCGAGCGACTCGCTGCGCAGCCCGGGCGGGCAGGGTGGCCATCGTCGCCATCCATGGTGCCTCGCTGGACCGCGTCCGTCACGCCCGCCCGCGCCCGCCCATCGTGTTCGGCCATCGTTCCGAATTCGTACGTCCCCGGGATCGCTGTCCCCTCGAGCCGACTAGTCCGGTTTCGGAGTCCGCTCTCGTAATCCGATTTCGTAGTCCGACTTCGGACTGCCGGGGGCGCGAAGGGACGCACCCCGGGAGCGTACGAAATCGGAATGTCCGATGGGTGCTCCGAGCAGCCACCTCCGCCGAGGCGAGGAGCCCGCCTCCGCCGAGGCGAGCAGCCACCTCCGCCGGCGCCCTCAGCCGCCTCCGGCCGAGCCGGCGTCTCGCGCGGCGACGTACTCGCGCCAGCCGCCGAACTCCGTTATGTCGCGGTGCTTCCCCTCGGCGAGCTCCCTCGGGAACAGGATGCCGTCCATGACCCGGCCGTCGTCGAGCGTGACCGGTCCCTTGTACAGCCCGGGTGGTTCGCCGGCCTCGACGCGCGCCCAGACGTCGTCGGGCAGCCGATACATCTCACCCGGAACGGAAATCCCGCCGTCGGCCACCTCGAACATCCCCGGATGAACGTCGCCGATCGAGTAGATCCGGTAGCGCGGCGCGGTTCGCGCCTCGCCGAGGAACTCGGCGCCGTCGAGGTTCCGATGCAGCGCGAGGCCGCGCATGAGCGTGCCGTTGACGAACAGGTCGACGGGCATGGGTCCTCCGTGCGGGATCGGGAGTCCGGCGCGGACGGCCGGCGCAGGAAGCGGGTGGCCGGGGCGGGCTGGGGGATGCCCGCCCCGGCCGGGAACGAAAGGCGTGTCAGGCGACGACCCAAGGTCGCCGGGATGGGATCAGCCGGCGGCACCCTCCTCCTGGGCCGGCGGAGACATGACCGCTGCGCGGAAGTCGGCCGCCGTGGCGCGCCCCTCGCGCCAGCCGACGATCCAGAACACGATCGCCGCGAACAGGTAGCCGAGGAAGACCGGGTTTGGCTGGGCGAACACGAGCGCCCCGTTGTCGACCGAGATGATGATCTGGGCCGCATGGATGAAGCCGAGCGCGGCGAGCACCGCCCCGATCACCGTGTACACGATCGCGCGGGTGTACTCACGGTCGATGACGAACACCGCGATCGCCCCGAGGATGAGCCCCGCGACCACCGCGCCGCCGCCGAACAGGACCATCCCGTCGTACACGACGCCGGCTCCGTTCAACGCTCCGGAGCCCACCTCCCCAGCCGACGTTCCGGCCGCGCCGAGCGCCCCGTCGATCTGGCCCTGCGCCCACGCCGCGATGTTCGGCAGGAGCGCGAGGACCACCGCCGGCGCGTGCCGAGCGGGCGTCGTCGTGAATGCCTGGGCGCCGATGACGAGGCCGATGAACAGGAGGATCGGCACGAGGGCCTGGATCGGGATGACCGCGAGGAACAGCCCGACGAGGCCGAACATGCAGATGATCGCCACGACCACGCCGGTGGCGAGCGAGTAGCCGATTCGGCCGCCGACGGCCTTCCAGCCCGGATGGCCGATGTACACGGCCGGCGGGAACGGGCTGCCGAGGAACGAGCCGATGACCGCCCCGCCGCCGTCGGCGAGGAGGATGTGCCGAAGGTTGTAGTTGTCACCGGCGGCCGAGGCACTCTCGACGTTGTTCATCGCCTCGGTGAAGTTGTAGATGCCGAGCGGGATCGCCGTGACGAGCAGCGGCAGGATCTCGGACATGCCGCTGATGACCTCGGTGCCCGGGATCGGCAGATGGATGCCGAACTGGGCGAACGATGCGGAGACGGCCTCGGGATCCATGCCCGTCCACGCGCCGGACAGGTAGGCGACCCAGCCGATCACGGAACCGACGACGACGGCCAGCAGACCGCCCGGCACGCCGCCCGGCATCCGCACGCCGGCCGTCCACGACAGGAGGATGATCCCGAACACGGGCAGGGCAATCCACGGGACCTCGAACATCTGAAACGCGGGCCGCATCGAGATGAACGCGATCGAAATCCCGGCCAGGGTGCCGAGCATGGCCGCGCGCGGCGTGTAGCGGCGGATCGTGGGCCCCACGAACGCGCCGATAAGGATGATCACGCCGACGATGAACGCCCAGGCGAGGCCGGCCATCCAGGCCTGCACGGGCGTGCCGCCGCGGAGCACGATCGGCAGCATGACGACGAACGTGACGAAGAAGTAGTGCGGCACGCTCGGGCCATACGGCATCGCCGCGACGTCGTCGCGGCCCTCGCGCTGCGACAGCCGGTAGGCGAGGTACGCGTAGAACAGGTTGCCGAGCGGGAGCGCGATCGCGAGCGCCGGCAGGATCCGGCCGAAGACGACGTCGTCGGACAGGCCGACCACGCCGAGCGCGAGCCCGGACAGGACGAGGACGTTGAGCAGGACGTTGGTCCCGAGCCCGAAGAACGCATTCCAGTCGCCCGGGACCCAGAGGCGAGGCTTGAAGCCCGAAGTGGCAGCAGTCATGAGCCAAACTCCCTCTCCATGGTGTGGTCAAGAGCCGCGGCGGATCACCCTCTCGACCCGCCGGCCGCGTCCGCTCCTTCCTCGATCGTCAGCCCCCCGTTCCGGCGGCCGCCGGTTGGGCACCGGTGGCCGCGGCCAGCCCCGCGAGGAATCGCCCGGAATCGCTGACCCAGCCGAAGATCCCGCCCTGGGCCTTGATCATCTCGAGGGCGACGCGCTGGAACTCCGGGAAGTACGAGGCGACGCAGTCGGACAGGACGAGTGCGTCGTAGCCGCGGTCGTTCGCCTCGCGGACGGTCGTGTTGACGCACACCTCGGTCGTGACCCCGCAGGCGACGAGCCGCTCGATCCCCTTCATCCGGAGGATCGTGTCGAGATCGGTCGCGTAGAACGCACCCTTGCCGGGCTTGTCGACGACCGGCTCGCCCTCGATCGGATAGAGCTCTTCCACGATGTCGTGGCCGTACGAGCCGCGCACGAGCAGGCGGCCCATCGGTCCCTCGTCGCCGATGTGGATCGAGGGGTTGCCGCGCTCGTACTTCGCCCGCGGCAGGTCTGACAGGTCCGGCCGGTGACCCTCGCGGGTGTGGACGACGAACATCCCGGCGTCCCGGCATGCCGTGAGCACCCGCTCGGCCGGTTTGAGCGCGGCGAGGAGCGGCGACGTGTCGTTGCCGAGCGATTCGCCGAAGCCGCCCGGATACACGAAGTCACGCTGGAAGTCGATCATGATGAGCGCGGTCGTCGCGACCTCGAAGTCGAACGGATACGGTTCCGCCTCGACGGTGCCCTTGCCCACGGCGTCCTCCTTCAAGCCTGTACGGGAATCTCGTCCGGCACGATGCGGGTCCCGGTCTCGCCCGCGATCGCGCGCTCCAACGCTGCCGGTGTCGTGATGAGCACCTCGGATCCGCCGCGCTCGAGGAACGAGATCGCGGCCTCCACCTTCGGTCCCATGCTGCCCTTCGGGAACTCCCCCTCGTCGAGGTAGCGTGCCGCCTCCCCGGCCGTGATCCGATCGAGCAGCCGCTGGTCCGGCTGCCGGAAGTGCCAGGCGACGCGCTCGACGCCGGTCGACAGGACGAGCAGGGGCACGTCGAGGCTGGCCGCCAGGAGTGACGAGGCGCGGTCCTTGTCGATCACCGCCTCGACGCCCCGATAGACGCCCGGCGCCGTCTCGACGACCGGGATTCCGCCGCCACCGACGGCGACGACGACGAATCCAGCGTCGACGAGCGAGCGGATCTGGGCCGACTCGACGATCCGCCGCGGTTGCGGCGACGGGACGACCCGCCGGTAGCCGCGACCGGAATCCTCGACCATCTCCCACCCGTTGCGCTCGCGCTTCGCCGCCGCCTCGTCCTCCGTGTAGAACGGGCCGATCGGCTTCGTCGGCGCGGCGAAGGCCGGGTCGTCCGGGTCGACGACGGTGTGCGTGAGCACGTACGCGACCCGGTCCGGCATGCCGCGCTCGGCGAGCTCGTTGAGGAGGGCGAGGGCGAGGATGTGGCCGATGCCGCCCTGCGAGTCGGCCGACGACATCTCGAGCGACAGCTGCGGAACCGGTGCGGAGTCGCCGACCAGCTCGGAGCGGAGCAGGATGAACCCGACCTGCGGGCCGTTGCCGTGGGTCAGCACGATGCCCCAGCCGGCCGATACGAGCGACGCGATGTGGCGGGCCATCTCGACCGCGTTGTCGTACTGCTCGGCGATCGTGCCCTGCTGGCCGTCGAGGATGAGGGCGTTGCCGCCGATCGCGACGACGGCGCGACGATCGACGGCCGATCCCGGGGCCGTCACGCCGCCACCTCGAGGTCGAGCGTCCGCGCGAGCGCCCGCAGGCCGGCCTCGAAACAGGGAAGCGGTGCGCGGGCGATGCCGGCACCGATCTGGCCGACGCCGGCCTCCTTGTGGGCGATGCCGGTGTTGATCACCGGTGCGACGCCGGTCTCGACCACGAGCCGCGCGTCGATCCCGGTTGGCGTCCCGGCAAAGCCGAGCGACGGCAGCGCGTAGCCCGTGTTGCGGGCGACGGTGATCCTCCCCATGAGCCGGGTGAACCCGATCGCGTCGGCCGGGGTGCCGCCGACGAACCGGACGATCGCCGGCGCCGCGGCCATCGCGAAGCCGCCGATCCCGAACGTCTCGGTGATCGCGCTGTCGCCGAGATCCGGATTGGCGTCGTCCGGGCCGTAGCCGGGGAAGAACAGTCCGTCCGGCACGCCGACCGGCGTGGTGAACCACGCATCACCGGTGCCGGACAGGCGGATCCCGAAGTCGACGCCGTTGCGCGACATGGCCGTCACGATCGTCGACCCGGGGATCCCGTGGGCCGCGTCGAGGGCGGACTTGCAGGCGGCCATCGACAGGTTGAGGAAGAAGTGATCATTGCCGCGGAGGAACGCGAGGACCGCCTCGGCCATGGCGGCGTCGATGGCGCGGACGAGCGTCGGAGCGATCGTCCGAGTGAAGAGCGACGTTGCCGCCACGTTCCGGTTGTGACCCTCGTCGCCCATCTGTAGCGCCTGCGCCGTGATGCCCTTGAGATCGATCGCGCCGCCGGCCGCGACGACCGATGCGAGCGCGGGACCGAGCGTCGACGCGATCCAGCGCAGGCGCTCGAGAACCGACTCGTCGTACGCGCCGAACCGGAGCACCTTGCCGAGGCCCTCGTTGAGCGTCGCGTACGCACGAGTCCCGGCGGCGAGGTTCTCGACCACGACGACGGGCATCGACGGCGAGACGACCCCGGCCATCGGACCAACCGCGCCGTGGTGATGGCACGGCTCGAACCGGACGCCGCCGCGATCGACGAGGGTCCGGGCGTCGTCCGGCGTCGCCGCCCAGCCCTCGAGGAGCACCGCGCCGATGACGGCGCCCTGGACGGGCCCGCACATCCGGCCCCACTCGATCGGCGGGCCGGAGTGAAGGAGCAGCCGTTCCCCCGCGAGCGCCGGGATCGCCTCGCCGGCCGGCCTGACGTCGACGAGGGCCGGGTGGGCCCCGAGCAGCCGCGATGCCGCCTCCGCGTTGGCGGCCGCGACGACGGACCCGACCGGATCGCCGGGATCGTCCGCGAGCCGGGCCGCGAGGAGGCCCAGGTCGCGGTCGCCCGCCGCCGGCGGGCGCCAGTCGAGATTGACCACGGGAGCGTCGTGGGCCCGGATCGGGTCGGCGAACCCGGCCAGGCCCACGTTGATCGCCCGGACACCGGTCGCCAGCAGGTCGGGTGCGCTCATCGTCGGCCCGTCGCGGTGGTCTGTCATCGGCCGGCCGCCATGGCGCTGCTCGGCGACGGTGCGCCGGCTGCGATGCCGGCGGCCAGGCGCGCCGCGCGCGCATTCGACGAGGCGAGGAGCACGCCGGCGTCGGCGAGGATCTGCTCCTGCCGGCCGAGTCCCTGCGGGTCTGCCTCCGTGCCGCAGACCGAGGCGACGACCGCGAGGTGCCGGCCGGCCGCGGCGGCGCGGCGGCGCGTCTCGACGATCGTCGGCGCGAGCGCCCCGGCCGGGTCGAGGTGCGAGCCGTAGCCGAGGACGATGTCGAGCAGGAGCACGGCGACCGTCGGGTCGTCGGCGACCGCCGCGATGTGCTCCGTGCGCAGGCGCGGGTCGATCATCGGATGCGGCCGGCCGACGGTGAACTCGTCGTCGCCGAGATCGAGGATCCGGTCGTGGCGATCGGGGCCAAGGAGGCGCTTCACGAGCAGCTTGGCCTCGCCGGCGAGCGACCCGCCGGAGAACAGCCCGCGGATCTCCGACTGGCCGGGCGCAAGGCGCCCCGCCGCGTCGGCCGCCAGCGCGGCGAGCGCCGGGTCGTCGGCTCCGTCGGCTCCGTCGGCTCCGTCGGCTCCGTCGGCTCCGACGCTGCCGCCCGCTCCGTCGGTGCCGTCCCGTCCCCGCCCGCCGGACGACACAGCCGTCCCGCGGGCGAGCGCCGTCGCGATCCTCGCCGCGGCCTCGAACGTGGCGGCCGGGTACGCGCCCGCCGCCCGGACCGCGTCCGGTTCGCCGCCGAGGAAGTTGACGACGACCGGCTTGGCCGCCCCGCGCACGGCGTCGAGGACGCGGGCCGCGACGGTCGGCGACGGCGGTTTCGAGATGAGGACGAGGACGGCCGTCGCCGGGTCGGCGAGGAGCCGGTCGATCGCCGCGAGCATCGTCCGGCCGCCGACGCGCTCGTCGAGGTCCCGCCCGCCCGTGCCGAGCGCGTGGGACACGCCAGACCCGAACCGGTCGATCAGGCACGACACCTGCTGGAGCCCGGTCCCGGAGGCGGCCGCGAGGCCGATCGGGCCCTGCCGGACCGCGTTCGCGAAGCCGAGCGGGACGCCCCCGACGATCGCCGTTCCGCAGTCGGGACCCATCACGAGCAGGCCGCTGCGGGCGGCCACGGACTTGAGTTCGACCTCGTCCTCGACCGACACGTTGTCGCTGAACAGGAACACGTGGAGCCCCGCCTTGAGCGCTTTCAGCGCCTCCGCGGTGGCGTACGTCCCGGGCGTCGAGACGAGCGCGATCGTCGCGTCGGGCAGGTCGCCCAGACCCTCGCCGATCGTCTCCACGACGCGCGCCGCCGGCGAACCGCCATCGCCCGAGTCCCCGCCGCCGGACGTGAGCGCGACGCCCGCCCGGGCGAGGGCCGCGTCGGCGGCGCCCTGCTCCGTGGCGGCGATGGCCACGACGAGGTCGTTGGGCCCAGGATCGCCCTCCGCCGCGGCGGCGAGGCCGGCCCCGGCGAGGACCGCCAGGTTGGCCGGCGTCGCCATGACCAGCCCGGCACGGACGATGCCGGGCAGCTTCTCGAGCTCCGCCGCGATGCCCATCAGCTCGACCGAGTCACGGTAGGCGTTGCGGTACACCGCGCCGCAGACCGTCTCCGTCATCAGGCCGCTCCGGCCATCGGACGAGACGCCGCGGCAGCGCCCTCGAGCCCGATCAACACGCCGCGCAGCGTGTCCCTGCCGGACGTCGCGCCCCACGCCGCGGCCCGCTCGGCCGCCGCGGGGATCGCGTCGACCGGCCCGGCGAGGATCGCGGCGAGCACGTCATGGAGCCGTTCGGCGTACGCGCCGCCGGCCGCGGCCCGGTGGAAGTCGAGGGCCACGTCGGTCGTCCGTCCGTCCGCCCAGGTCGACCACTCGCCCGCCAGGCGGGCCCCCGCCCCGACGCCGATCGCCGCCCAGGCGGCGCTCAGCCCCACGAGCACGTCGTCGCCGGACGGCGTGAGACCGGCGCCGAGACCGACGAGGGAGCGGCCGGCCCGTGCGATCGCCACCCCGCCGCCACGCCGTACGGCAGCGCGCAGGCGCCGGATGCGTATCTCGAGGACGTCGTCGATCCCGCCCCGGGAGGAGGCGGGTCCGGTCGGCCGCCGACGGTCCGCCGCGCTGAGCGGTGCCCTACCGGCTCCGCGCGGTTCGACGGCCGACCGGAGGACCGCCGCGCGCTCGGCGAGGTCGACCGGGATCGGACGATGGGGGAGGAGGGGCGACCACTGACGGGCCCCGGCGAGATCGATGGCGAGCGGGCCGACTCGGACGATCGTGCCCGACACGTCGACGGGATCGCCGGTTCGAATGCCGGCATCGCGGGGCGCGAACCCGTCGTCTAGGCCGATACCGGTCGGCAGCCCGCCGACCGAAGCCCGAGCGAGCGTGACGAGGGCTTCGCCGATCCGCATGTTGACCGCGCTCGCGTGCACCGCGATCACGCAGCCGACCACGGCGCCCGCCCGACCGGTCTGGCCGGCCGGGCCGGCCCGGCGCGCCGCCCGCGCGAGGACGGGATCGACGCGCGTGCTCACGGCGACGGCAGGGGAGGGAGGATCGAGGCGGCGACGCGACTCCATCGCCGTTCATCGTATGGCCGGCTCGCCGGGTCCGTCACTGTCCGATTTCGACATTGACACCGCGATCGGATGTCCGCATTCTCCAATCGCCATGATCGGCGGCGTTCCCCTCCGTGAGGTCCTCGCGCTCGCGCCGCTCGACGGCGCCCGCGTCGTGGCCGGCGCGACCGGCCTCGATCGCCGCGTCCGCCACGTCAACGTCATGGAGGTCCCGGACATCCTGCCGTGGGTCGAGGCGGACGAGCTCCTCCTCACCACGGCCTACCCGCTGCGCGACGATCGGGCCGCCCTCGACGAGCTCGTGCCGGGGCTTGCCGGACGCGGCCTCGCCGGTCTCGCCCTCAAACCGGCCCGCTACATCGACCGGATCCCGGACGAGATGCTCGCCGCCGCGGATCGGCTCGGGTTCCCGCTCATCGAGCTGCCCCCGGACAGCTCGTTCAACGACATCATCAACTCCGTCCTGACGGTCATCCTCAACGCCCAGGCGTCGCGGCTCCAGCGAACGGCGGCGATCCACGAGCGCTTCACGGCGATCGTGCTCGGGGGCGGCGGGCTGCGCCAGATCGCCGAGGCGCTCGCCGAGTCGATCGCCCGGCCGGTCGCCATCGTCGACGCGGCGGGGGTGATCCAGACCGGTTCGACCGGCTCGGAGGCCGTCGGGCGCGCCGGCCGGGCGCTCCCCCTGCCCGGCCCCGACGACGACGGCGGCGACGGCCACGACGACGGGCATCCGATCGGCATTCGAGCGGGCGAGCGGGCACTCACCGTCCAACCGATTCGGGTGGGCTCGGAGCGCTTCGGGGCCCTCGTGCTCCTCGGCGAGGCCGGCACGCTCGGGGAGGGCGACGTCGAGGCGATCGAATACGCCGCCACGGTCGCCGCGCTGCGCCAGGTCCAGGCGCGGGCGGTGGCCGAATCGGATCGTCGGTTCCAGGCGATCTGCCTCGAGGAGCTCGTCACCGGCCACGTCGATCGAGCCGTGCTCGCGGAACGAGCGGTCGCCTTCAGCTGGGACCTGAGCGTGTCCCGGGCGGTCGTCATCGCCAGGCTCGAGGCAATCGGCGATCGACCGTTCGCCCAGGTTGCCGGTACGGCAGACGAGACGAGCGCGCGCCGGCGGCTCGCCGAGGCGGCCCGTGGCGCCCTGGGCCGGAACGCGATCATCTGGGAGCGCAGCGCGGAGGTCGCAGCGCTCGCGCCGACCGGTCCGCGGGAGGCGGACCTCCGCGACCTCGGTGCACGGCTGCTTGACGAGGCGCGACGCACCGTTCCCGACGGGCTCGTCGGCATCGGCATCGGCCGATCGGTCGCGGACCCCCTCGCCCTCGCCGAGTCATGGACCGAGGCGCGTCGCGCCCTCGAGATCGGGCGCTGGGGGAACGGCGCCGGCGGCGCGACGGTCTACGCGGACCTCGGGGTCGACCGGCTCCTCGTCGGCCTGCCGGAGGCGGATCTCGCCGAGTTCGCAACGTCACTGCTCGCCCCGCTCGTCGCCTACGACGAACGCCATCGGACGGACCTCGTCGGGACGCTCGAGGTCTTCCTCGAGACGCGCAACGCGGCGCTCGCCGCCCGCCGGCTGTTCGTCCACTACAACACGCTGAAGAACCGGCTCCGGCTCATCGAGGAGCTCGTCGGGCCGGTGTCGACCGACCCGGGCCGGGCGCTCGGTTTGGGCGTTGCGCTGCGCGTACGGCGCCTGCCGCGCGCCTGATCACCGAGTGGCGGGACGACCCGCCCGTCACAGGTCGGCGGCGAAGGTGTCGCAGTCGGCCGTCGTGCCCCGCTCGTAGCCGGTCAGGAACCAGGCCTGGCGCTGCTCGGACGAGCCGTGCGTCCAGGTCTCCGGGTTCACGCCACCGGCGCGCGCCTGGATCCGATCGTCGCCGACCGCTTCCGCCGCGCTGAGCGCCTGGGCGATTTCGTCCGCCGTCAGGGGCTCGAGGAAGCCGGTCGCGGCGGCGTGGTTGGCCCACACGCCGGCGAGGCAGTCGGCCATCAGCTCCGTGCGGACCGCGTCGCTGTCGGCACCGGCACCGCCGCCGCCGGGCCGCAGGACGCCGGTGAGGTGCTGGACGTGGTGCCCGTACTCGTGGGCGACGACATACCCCTCAGCGAGCGGGCCGCCCTCCGCACCGAAGCGCGTCTCGAGCGCGTCGAAGAAGCCGAGATCGATGTAGATCCGCTCGTCCGACGGGCAGTAGAACGGGCCGACCGCCGACGACGCCGTCCCGCAGCCGGTCGCGACACCGCCCGTGAACAGGACCGTCTCCGCCGGACGATACGACTCGCCGACGGACCGGAACTCGTCGCTCCAGAACGCCTGGATGCTGTTGACGAACCCGACGATGCGGCAGTCCTGGCGCTCGTTCGCGTCGGCACCCGTCCGGCACTCCTGCGCAAGCGTAGAGCTGCCGGTCCCGGGATCGCCCGTCGTCGCACCGAGGCCCAGCGCACCGACGTCGCCGCCGAGGAGCACCCACACGAGCGCGAGCACGAGACCGATGCCGCCTCCCCCGACGGCCAGGCCGCCACCGCGGAGGCCTCGGCCCCGGACATCGCGGACCTGGCCCGGATCGAGCCGGGTCTGGCGCCTGAACGTCATGCCGGCGATCGTGGACCGGCGGTGGCATCGGGAGCTCCGTCCGCTCCGGCCGGCGGTGTGGCAGTTTCGTTGCGGGACAATGCGGCCATGCCAGCCGATCGCCTCGTCGACGCGCTCCGGCTCATCGAGTCGTGGGCGGCCGACCACGCGGCGGCGGCCGTCGTCCTGCCGCGTGGCGTCGTCGCGACGGTCGGCGACGCCGATCGGCCGTTCCGGTGGGCGTCGGTCACCAAGCTCGTCACCGCGCTCGCCGTGCTTCGGGCAATCGACGGGGGGCTCGTTGGCCTCGACGAACCGGCCGGACCACCCGGCGCGACCGTGCGGCATCTCCTCGGTCACGCGTCCGGCCTGCCGTTCGAGGGCCGCGACCCGATCGCCGCGCCGGCGACCACCCGGATCTACTCGAACGCGGGCTTCGACCGGCTCGGCGAGCTGCTCGCGGAGCGGCGCGGCCGTTCGAGTGGGCACGAGCTGGCACGCGCGGTGCTCGACCCGCTCGGGATGACGAGCACGCGGCTGGACGGTCGACCGTCCGACGGGCTGGTGGGCCCGCTGCGCGACCTCGGGGCGCTCGCCGCGGAGCTGCTCCGGCCCACGCTCGTTCGGTCTGCCACGTTCGCGGCGGCCACGTCGGTCGCCTTCCCGGGCCTCCGCGGGATCCTGCCCGGCTTCGGCCGCTACGACCCGCTCGACTGGGGCCTCGGGTTCGAGCTGCGCGACGGCAAGGAGCCGCACTGGACCGGGGCTCGTACCACCGCGTCGACCTTCGGCCATTTCGGCGGCACCGGCACGTTCCTGTGGGTCGACCCGATGGCCGACGTGGCGCTCGCGGTGTTGACCGACCGACCCTTCGGGCCGTGGGCGGTCGAGGCGTGGCCCGCCCTGTCCGACGCGGTACTCGAGGCGCTCGCCTGAACCGCGGTCGGGCCGACGCGGTCCGCGCCGCCGGGCCCGTCGGACCCGACGAACCCGTCGAACCCGTCGAACCCGTCGAACCCGTGACGAATGTCCATGCGCGTTGGCGACCTTCGGCCGGTTCGGGTCAAGGTGCTCGCGGCCTACGGTGTGGTCAACGCGAACGGACCGCCGGACACCGAGACCTTCGACCGGCGGCGCGCCGACCCTCCGGCGGGATGCCGGGCGGCGGCGGAGCCGGCATCCTGCCTCAACGGCGGTCCGTCGCTTCCCCTCCCATCCTGGTCAGGGCCGCTGCGTGCCCTCCCCGCCGCGCTCGCGGAGGAACCGCTCGATCTCGCTGATCAGGTCGTCCCCGGACGGCAGGCGGGCCTCGTCGACCATCGCTTCAAGCCGCTCGACGTACGTACGGGTCGCATCGTCCGCGGCGGTCGCGACGTTCAGGCGGGTCCGGAGCTCCTGCGCCTCGGTCTCGAGCTCACCGAACGCGGGCTCACCATCGAGATGCCGCCACACCGCCCGAAGGAGCTCGACCGCCGCCGCCGGATACGGCCCAGACACGTAGTGCGGGATTTGCGCGTAGTAGCCGAGCGCATCGAAGCCGGCGTCGGCCACGGCGTGCTCGAGCACGGAGATCGCGGCGGCCGGCACCCGCAGGGTCCCGTCCGGGCCGGCGCGCACGTCGCCGCGCAGGAGTCCGGGGCGTGACGCGGACCCCAGGATCGGCACCTCGCGCGTATGCGGAACCGCCGCCGGGATCGAGCCGATGCTGATCCACGCGGCGACGTCGAGGCGCTTGGCCAGCTCCACGGCGGCGCGGGCGAGCTCGTTCCAGCGGTAGTCCGGCTCCGCCCCGGTCAGGACGAGCAGGTCGCGCTCCCCGATCCGCACCCGGCGGATCGTCAGCTCCGGCCAGGTCAGCTCCGCGAGGCGCCCGTCGACGATGTCGAGCGTCGGGCGTCGGGCGCGATAGTCGAACACGGCGTCGCCGTCGAAGGTGACCACGACCTCGCCGCCATCGGCGAGGTGCGCGGCCGCCGTGGTCGACGCGGAACCGGCATCGATCCAGCCGTCGAAGGCCGCGATGAGCGTCGGTGCGACAAGATCGTCGGGCTCGTCGAGGCGGTAGAGGGTCACCCCGAAAGCATAGGCGCTCGCCGGCTCACCGTTCGCCGGGCGAACGACCCGTGGCGTCCTCGTGCGGGGCGTCAGTCCGGGTTATTCCTGACAGGTCCTGGCAGGTTCATGGCGTATCGTCGGAGACGTCAGAACGAGTCGTCGCGCGAGGTCCGCGTCCCATGTTTTCACCCGAACTTGCCCGAGCCATCCACGCGGATCGTGAACGCGAAATTCGCGAGCACGTCCGCACCCGGACACTCCTCAAGCACGCGCGGGAGGACGTCGCAAACCCGTCGCCGACCGCGCGCGCCGAGCTCCGCCAGATCGGTCGTCCCTCCTCCGCGGCGCGAGGCACCGTGCGATGAACGACGTCGGTGCACTGGCGGGCGCCGCCTTCCTGCTGCTCCTGGGCGCCGTCGCGTTGGGGCTGTTCGGCCTCGCCGCGATCCACGTCGGCGTCGACTCGCGCCGCTCGGCGGACGAGGATCGGCTGGGCCGCCCGACACGCTGGATCTGAGGGGGACGAGACCGCCCGGGCCGGTGCTCGGGCCGTGGCCCCCGGGCCCGTCAGCCGGCCGGCCCGCCCGCGTAGCGGTCGACGATGTCACGGGCCGTCCCGATGATCCGGGTTCGGACGTCCGGTGGCCCCACGACCTCGAGGTCCCGCCCCAGCTCGAACAGCATCCGCGGCACTTCGTCGTCCCAGGCGAGGCGAAGCCGGAGCCGCGGCCAGCCGTCCGGATCGCGCCCACGCAGGCGCACGGCCTCGTCGACGACACGGCGACCCACTGCGTCGGCCAGTCGGTCGAGGGCCTCTGGTCGCACCCGGACGTCGACCTCGACCCGTGGCGCATCGCGCTCGAACGCCGCGCTCGACTCCGCCCAGTAGGCGGCCAGATCGAACCCCGTCGGGCGCTCGACCCGCTCGCCGAGCGGTGCGACCCGCGAGATGCGCGCCACGCGGTACGTCCGCAGCTGGTCGCCGGTCCGCCCGATGAGGTACCACAGGCCGGCCTTCAGGACGAGGCCGAGCGGGTCGATCGGTCGGGTGACGCGCAGGTCGCCGCGGTCGTAGTCGATCTCGATGCGGCGTCCCTCCCAGACGGCCTCGGCGACGCTCGCGAGGTGCGGGACCGCGTCGCCCTGGCGGAACCAGCCGGCCGCGTCGAGGTGAAAGCGCTCGACGAGGCGCGACGCCCGCGCCCGGAGCTCCGGCGGGAGCGACGCGAGCACCTTGAGCCGTGCCGCGGCAACGACCGTGCCGAGTCCCAGCTCCGCCGCCGGCCCGGGCATGCCGCCGAAGAACAGCGCCTCCGCCTCCTGCGCGGTCATCCCGGTCAGCCGCGTCCGGTAGCCGTCGACGAGCCGGACGCCGCCGTGTGGCCCGCGCTCGGCGTAGATCGGGACCCCGGACTTGGCCAGCTCCTCGACGTCGCGATGGATCGTCCGGACGGACACCTCGAGCTCGCGCCCAAGCTCCGCGGCGGTCATCCCGCCGCGCGCCTGGAGGAGCAGCAGGAGGTTGACGAGGCGGGATGCGCGCACGATGCGAGTGTAGTGCGAAACATGACAACCTGCGCCATGTTATCGAGCGGCCCGCCGGCCGCAACACGACGCGCCCGGGATGGGGGTCGCGACTACCGTTGTGCCGATGATCCGGACGACCCCGTTCCACGAGCGGACGAGCGCGCTCAACCGGACCGGCCTGTGGGAGCACTGGTCCGGTCACCTCGTGTCGACGAAGTACCAGATGAGCGAGAAGTTCGAGTACGTCGCGCTGCGCAACGCGGCCGGCCTGTTCGACACGTCGCCGCTCTACAAGTACCGGATCCACGGCCCGGACGCCGAGGCGTTCCTGGCCGGCGTCCTCGCCCGCGACATCCGGCGCTGCCGACCGGGCCACGCCCAGTACACGCTGTGGTGCGACGATCGCGGCTTCGTCGTCGAGGACGGCGTCGTCCTGCGCCATGCTGACGACGAGTTCCTGCTCACCGCCGCGGAGCCCAACCTCGCCTACTTCCGCGAGCTGGTCGCGACCGCACGGCGTGCCGGTCGGGTCACGATCGAGGAGGTGACCGACGAGTACGCCGTGCTCGCCGTCCAGGGTCCGCGCTCGCGGGAGATCCTCGCCACGCTCGATCCCGCCATCGCGGTCCTGCCGTACTTCGGCCTCACGACGGCCACGATCGCCGGCCGCCCGGTGACGGTGTCGCGGACCGGCTACACCGGCGATCTCGGCTTCGAGCTGTGGATCCCTGCCGCCGACGCGATCGCCGCCTGGGATGCCGTCACGGAGGCGAGCGACGGGCGCGGGGTCCTGCCGTTCGGCCTCACCGCGCTGTACATGGCCCGGATCGAGGCCGGCCTGCTCCTGCTCGACGTCGACTTCCGGTCGAGCCGCTTCGCCTGGACGGACGCCGAGCGATCGACGCCGATCGAGCTCGGCTTCGGCTGGATGTTCCGCGATCTCACCAGCGACGACCGCGCGTTCATCGGCCGGCGGGCGATCGAACGGGAGCTCGCCGAGCGGACGTCGCGCTGGAAGATCGTCGGGCTCGTCCTCGACTGGGCCGACTACGACCGCCACTTCACCGCCGCCGGCCTCGTCCCGCCGAAGGACCACACGCCGATCCAGGACGAGTACTACGTCTACGACGACGACGGGGCGCAGCTCGGTTACGCGACGAGCCTCATGTACTCACCGATGCTCCAGCGCCACATCGCCCTCGCCCGCGTGCCGCTCGCCCTCGCGTCGCCCGGCTCACGCGTGCGCCTGGAGCTGCCGGTCACCCACCACTACGAGTACTTCGACGCGCACGTCGCGCGCCTGCCCCTCTACAGCCCGGAACGAAGGACGGCCTGACATGGCGAAGACGACGCGACCGACACGACCGACGGCGGGACGGACGGGACCGAAGGGCGCCCGAACGGCCGACCGGACGTACGACGCGATCGTCATCGGCGGCGGCCACAACGGACTCGTCAACGGGGCCTACCTCGCCAAGGCCGGCCTGCGCACGCTCATCCTCGAGCGCCGCCACCTCGTCGGCGGCGCGGCGATCACCGAAGAGCTTCGACCGGGCTTCTGGTTCACCACGTTCTCGTACGCTCTGAGCCTGCTCCGGCCGGACATCATCCACGAGCTCGACCTCGTCAAGCACGGCTTCATGCCGCTGCTCATGCCCTCGACGTTCGCCCCGATGGAAAACGGCGACCACCTCCTGCTCGGGCAGGATCGTGGCGAGAACCTGCGCGAGATCGCCCGCCACTCGCAGCACGACGCCGATGCCTACGAAGCCTTCGAGTACGACGTCGGGCGCGTGCTCCAGGCCATCAAGCCGCTCCTCGACCAGGTCCCCCCGGACCTGTTCAGCGACGATCCGGAGGAGCTCGTGGCGCTGGCCGCCCTCGGGTCGCACTTCCGGCGGCTGGACCGGAAGGTGTTCCACGACGCCGTCCGGCTGCTGACCGGATCGGCCGCGGACTTCCTCGACGACTACTTCGAGTCGGACATCCTGAAGGGCTATCTCGCCTCGTCGAGCATCATCGGCACGAAGGTTGGGCCGTACTCGCAGGGCTCCGGCCTCGTGCTCCTCTACCACTTCATCGGCGAGCACGACGGCGTGTTCGGGGCGTGGGCGTTCCACAAGCGCGGCAACGGCGGGTTCACCCAGGTCCTCGCCCGGGCGGCCCAGGCCTTCGGGGCGGAGATCGCACTCGAGGCACCGGTCGAGCAGGTCATCACCCGGAACGGCCGGGCAACCGGCGTCGCGCTCGCGGACGGGTCGGAGTTCCACGCGCCGATCGTCGTCTCGGCGATCGACCCGCGGCGGACGTTCCTCGAGCTCGTCGACCCGCGCGAGCTGCCGGCCGACCTCGTCGACACGATCCGTCGCTTCCGCTTCCAGGGCACCTCGTCGAAGGTCAACTTCGCGCTCGATGGGCTGCCGCGCTGGCCCGGCCTGCCCGGCCACGGACCGGAGATCTTCCGCGGCTTCACGAACATCGGCCCCACGATGAGCTACCTCGAGCGCGCGTTCGACGACGCGAAGTACGGCTGGTACTCGCAGCGGCCGTACCTCGACTGTGCGATCCAGTCGACGATCGACCCGGACATGGCGCCACCCGGCAAGCACGTCATGAGCTGCTTCGTCCAGTACACGCCGTACCACCTGCGCGAGAGCGACTGGGACGCCGAGCGCGACAACCTCGGCGACACCGTCCAGCGCACGCTCGAGTCGTTCTTCCCCGGGTTCGGCGACCTCGTCCTCCAGCGCGAGGTACGGACACCGCTCGACATCGAGCGGACGGTGGGCCTGTCCGAGGGCAACATCTTCGCCGGCGAGTTCCTCGCGCCGCAGATGTTCTTCTTCCGCCCGGCGCCTGGCTGGTCGCAGTACCGGACGCCGATTGACGGCTACTACCAGTGCGGCTCCGGCACGCACCCGGGCGGCTGCGTGATGGGCGCGCCGGGCAAGCTCGCCGCCGGCCAGATCCTCAAGGACCGGGCTGCACCCGCTCGACGCGGCTGAGCGGGCCCCGGCGGGAACCTTCGGAGCGCCTCGGACGTACGAGCGGCATGAACCGGACCGTGGCGATCTCGCGGCTGGGCCACGCCGGCGTCCTTGCGACCGCTGCCCTGCTCGGCTGGACCGTCGCGACCGCCAGCGGCGGCGAGCTCGCCAGCGACGTCGAGGTATGGCTCGACCACCCCCTCCCGAGCGACGCGTCGCCCGGGCATTCGATCGCGATCGGCGGGATGGTCTGGCATCCGGAGAGCCGCACGTCGTTCGGCCGTCCGGTCTTCGTCCGCGTCCACCCGGCCGATGGGATCGGCGAACCCGTCGAGGTCCACACGACAGAGGACTGGCCCGGCCATTTCATGTCATTCGTCCTCGTGCCCGCGGGCGGATTCGGCCAGATCGAGATCGGGACTGCCGGCAGCGCCTGTGTCGGCAGCGTGTGCACCCGCTCCGACGCGATCTATCCGATCGGCGGCGTTGGACCCCCGCCGGGGATCGCGCTGACCGAGATCGCGAGGGCGGAGATCACGCTGCCTGCCGAACACGTCGTGGCCGGTAGACCGGCGACCGTCCAGGTCTGGCTCGAGCCACGCGCGTCCTGGGACCCGGCACTCGTGCCACTCCCGGACCGGCTCGCCATCGAGCTGCGCCGGCCGCGGGGGCCCGTCCTGCTCGAGGCCTCTGCGGATCTCGTCGACCGGCCGTCCGCCACGTACCGCGCGGTCGTCGTCCTGCGCGAGATCGGGGACCTGCTCGTCCAAGCCGGCATCGCAGCGGACAGCGCCGCGCCGGTCGACACGACGGTGCTGTTTGCGTCGATCGAACGCCTGTCGGTCGGTCCGGAGGTGGGAACTGCCGCTCCAGATCCGGCGACGCCGGGCCGGGGCGATCAGGCGGGCGCACCCCTGGGAATCGACCCGGCGCTCCTCATCGGGCTCGCCGTGATCGTTTTGGCCATGGCAGCCGTTGGGTTCGCGTCGCGCCGCCCCGCCGGATAGTCAGGCCTTTGCCGGCTGGCGGTTCCGTTCGAATCGGGCGCTGCCCGCGCCGGGCCGGATCTCGCTCTCGTGGCCGTCCTCCCAGCGGACGCGATAGCGCGTGCCGTACTCGGAGTCGATGACCTCGAGGACCTCGCCTTCTCGGGCGGCCTGACCCACCTTCTCGGACTCGATGATGATCCGGTCGCCGACCTTGCCGGTCATGCCTGCCACCTCCTCGACGTCGTCGAACCTCGTGTCCCGGAATCGTCCCACTCGGGGCAAGCCCCCGGACAGTGCCGAACGGACGGATACGATGGCGAGGTGCGATCCCGAGCCGTTCCTCTGACCTGATCGCGCCGCGCGCGCCAGAGCGAGCTCGCCCGCCGGGATGGTGGTCAGCGCGGCCAGACCGGCGGGCGTGGCGGCCCGGCCGCGAAGGCGTCCCAGTCGTCCCGGGTGGGGCTGAACGTGTCGATCACGATCGCGCCGGCCGGCCCGGCGACGACCGTGTGCGGTGCCTGCGACGGAATCCGCCACGTACCGCCGGGCCCCAGGTCGCGCGTCTCGTCCGCGATCGTGAACGTCACGGTCCCCTCGATGACGATCCCCACCTGCTCGGCCTCGTGGCGGTGTTCCGGAACGACCGCACCCGGCGCGAGTTCGACCACGGCGAACGTGATCCGCTCGCCCTCGACGGCGCGGGCACGGACGGAGTCGCCCCAGATGTCGAGCGGGGGAATCGTCGCGAGGTCGATCAGGTTGGCCATCGGGTCCTCCGGCGAAACGGACGCGTGCGCGTCCACGATACCGCCGGCTGCCGCACCTGCGCGAACGTCCGGACCGCGCCGTCGTGGTGCGCCCCTCGCGGTGCGCCTGCGCACCGGGGCGATCGGCCCGAACTGCGACCCCGTTCGGCCCTGTCCCTCGTTCAGGGCGGGGTCGACGATCACCGGTCGCGGGAGGCGTTGACGCGCGGTCCGTATCCCGGCCGCCGGGACCGCGTCGAGCCACTGGCGAGCCCAACCCGCCGTTGCGTGGAGGTGGGTGATGGCGCGGCGCCTGCGCGTGCTCACGGCGTTCATTGCTTCGGCCCTGCTGGCGGCCGGTTCGGTTGCCCCGGCGTCGGCCGACGTGTACCCGCTCGACGTCGAGGTCTGGGGGACCGGCAATCAGGTCTTCGTCGGTGGCGACTACGGCTGGTACGTCGACATCTGGGGCGTCGGCGACCTCGCCAACCCGCTGTCGGTGACCGTCGACTGGGACGACGGATCGGCCCCGACGACGATCACGACGAGCGATCCGGAGCCACTCATCTGGTGCGACTCGGGCCACTGCGGCACATCCGTCCCGCACACCTACCTCGTCCAGGGACTGTACGAGCTGACGTTCAGCGCGGCGCAGGAGGGCACCGCCGGCGGAACCGCGACCTGGCAGCAGCTCGTCGTCGACCTCGACGCCGGCGGTTCGGCCCGCGGCAGCGGGACCGTCTACGCCCCGCCCGGAGGCGGTGGCATGTACGACCAGGACTTCACCGGCGGCACCGCGTCGTTCAAGTTCGACACGCGCCGCCGAGCGGGCACGTCGGCCACCACCGCCTCGGTGACGATCTCCGTCCCGTCGATGACCGCGGACGACGGCGATACGGGCATGACGTTCACGGGCAAGGCGCCGCTCGAGGTCCTCTACATCGCGCCGGCGCGTGGGGGCGGCGAGATCGTGCTCGCCCGCGTGTACGGGGCGGTGACGAACTCCGGCGGGTCGGCCGGCAACGGCTACGCGATCATCCAGGCGCGGATCGTCAGCCGCACGACGACGCTCATCCGGCTCGGCGTGTGGAACGCGAGCGCGGGCTACACGTACGTCGACACGGGCTGGCAGCCGGCCGGCTTCTACGGGCTCGACCCGGTCCACGACCTCCTCGTCACGGGGTCTGTCCGGATCAACTGACCCAGGCGGCGCGCGTCGCAGCGGGGTGCTCCCGACGCCGCGCTTTGCGTAGTACGGTTCGGCCGATGACGACCGAGGCCGACGCGATGGACTCCGCACCCGACGCCGACCGCGCCGTCCTCGAACGGGCCCTCGAGGGCCTCGGCGTCGAGTACGAGCTGTTCCCGTGCGATCCGGCTCTGGCCGACACCGCCGCGTTCTGCGCTGCGTACGGCTTCTCCCCGGAGGACTCCGCGAACACGATTGTCGTGATCGGCAAGTCCAGCCCGCCGCGCTATGCCGCGTGTATCGTGCTGGCCACCCATCGGCTCGACGTCAACCGCGCCGTCCGAGATCGGCTCGGCACGCGAAAGGCGTCGTTCGCATCGGCCGACGAGACCCGCGAGCTGACGGGCATGGCCATCGGCGGCGTCACCGCCTTCGGCCTGCCGGACGGTCTGCCGCTCCTGGTCGATGCAGCGGTCATGACCCGCGAGCGGATCGTCCTCGGCGGGGGCAGCCGGAGCTGGAAGGTCATCGCCGCGCCGGAGATCCTGACTCGCCTGCCCGGCGTCGAGGTCGTCGACGGCCTCGCGACCCGCCGCGAGTAGGGTTTCAGCGCTCACCAGCGTTCATCGAGGCATCCGCGACCCGCACGAACCGGTGTCGGCGACTGACCTCAGGTCACCGTGAACGGCTCGGCCGTCGTGCGCACCTCGGGTCCGACGCGCACCGTCAGCGGCCCGGTCGTCGCCCCGGCGGGCACCGTCGTCGTCAACCCGCCCTCGGCGTCGACCCACACGGCGGGGGCGGCCACCTCGCCGCCGAAGACGACCTCGGTCACGGTCTCGAGCCCGTCGCCTCTCAGCACGACCGGCGTCCCCACGGGACCCTCGTGCGGCGCGAAGTCGAGTGGCGCAGCGGGCTCGCCGTCGGGTTCGATCGGCTCACTTCCGGTGGGCGCGGGTGCAAAGACGGTCTCGAAGATGTCCTTCAGCTTCGACGCCGCCTGGGCACTGAACAGCCCGACGAGCGTCGCGACGGCGGCGAAGCCCCACACGTTGCCGACCTCCACGCCCGCCCCGCTGATGAGCCCGGCGCGGAGGAGGATGTACGTCACCGTCGCGAGCACCGCCCCGATGAACGGGGTCAGGAAGTACGACGGAACCCAGCTCCACAGGAGGCGGCGCTCACCGACGTAGCGCATGTACGAGCGGAGCACGTGGCCCATCGCGCCGAGCCCGCCGAGCACCGCCGCCAGGAGGAGCAGGTTCTGCTCGAGGGTCATCGCGATCTCGGCCCCAAGGAACCGCGGGGTGACGCTCGTCGGAGGCGTCCCGCTGGCAGGGATCGGTGGCCAGAAGGCCATCGCCGCGTAGAGCAGCGCGACCGCGATGGCGACGAGCACGACCGTCAGGACGACGACCGATGTCGCGCCGACGGCGCGCCTGCCAACCTTCGTGTCGGTCGTCTCCCGTGTGGTTGCGCGTCGTGCCACCCAACCCTCCTCCGCCCGCAGCGCGGGCGTGCTCGTCGGACCATCACCCAGCGTCGACTCGCCTGGCCGGATGCTGCGTGGGTCGGTCAGGACGGTCATTCGCGCCGGGACCATACGCGGGCGGCGTCACGGAGCCGTCGTGTTTCACTTGACACGTCTCTTGCATCCGGCTGATCCGTTGGTACGATGCAGGTCCGTCGGGCCGCGCGCGGGAAAGGAGGGGCCATGCCGTTTCCGTTCACTCCGTCGCACGTGGACCTGGGCCCGGCAAAGGGGCCCCGGCTGGCCATGGCGTGGCACATGGCGGAGGGCGGGGGAACCGTCGGCTTCCTCGCCAAGGCGAACCCGCACGGCGTCAGCGTCCACTTCGTGATCGAGCACACCGGCCGCATCGTGCAGATGCTCGCGCTCGAGCGGATGCACACGAGCATCCGGATCCGGAACAAGAACGGCACCCTCGCCCTCCGCTCGACCGACGATCCGGCGGGTTCGCCGATCGCGTACGGGGTCACCGCCCGGCGGGCCGTGATGGGCGAGTGGGCCGACGTCGCGACGACGCTCGGGCCGAACCACGCCACGATCGGCGTCGAGGTCGAGGGCTTTGCCGCGGCCGGGCCGAACGCGGCCCAGCGGGCCGCCGCGGTCGCGCTGGCGAACGAGATGCGCGCGACCTTCCCGTCCCTGCGCGGTCACCTCGGCCACCGGGACTTCAACATCAAGGGCTGCCCCGGCGGGCTGTTCCCGTTCGCCGCGTTCGGCGGCCACGCGCTCGCGGGTCTCGTGGAGGACGACGTGAAGATCAGCCGCAATCGCTGGGAGCGCTGGCGCGCCGTCAACGGCAACGGCGTCCTGCGCCGAAACCCCGTTCGGACGGAGGTCCCGTTCGTTCGCCTCGATGACGGCACCGAGATCAGTTCGCTCGCCGAGGCGACCACCCCCGATGGCAACAACTGGCGACTCGTCGAGCGCGACGGTCCGGCGTGGCTCCTTCGGTCCGACTTCGAGCCGGTTACCCCGGGCGGCGACCCCGCACTCGACGCGGCCTTCGCGGCCTTCGTCGCGACCGGCCAGCCGTAGGCGGGCCGCGCCCGGGTCCCCGATCAACCCTCGGGCGCGGGCCCCATCGGGCTCATGAGCTGGAAGTAGTTGCCGTCCGGGTCGGCCAGCGTCGCGATCTGGAAGTCCTGCGAACCCTCGAAGCCGTACGGCTCGCGGACGACCGTCGCGCCGGCGGCCCGAAACCGTTCGAAGTCGCCCGCCACGTCGGCCGTCTCGATGTTCCAGATGAAGCGCCCGGGCTCGGCGTTCTGCCCGTGGACCTCCGAGTGCGGGCCGACGGTGACGAAACCGGAGCCGACGAGCCAGCCGGTGTAGCCGCCCTCGGCCATCGTCGGCTCGCCGAGCAGCTTCGTGTAGTAGTCGACGAGGCGGGCCGGATCCTCGGACCCGATGAGGATGCTGTTGAAGTTCACGGTGGCCTCCTTGCTGGTGCGCGCTCGCGCGGGTGGGGTGCGATCATCGCAGGCATCGCATGACCCTGTTTCGCTATGACCCCGCGATCGTCGGGCGGTTCCCGGGAATCGTCGGTGGCGTCCTGCACGCGACCGGCGTCTCGAATGGGCCGACCTCGCCAGCCCTCGTCGAGGCCTTCCGGGCCGAGCAGGCCGCCGTCCTGGAGCGGCTCGGCTCGACGCCGCTGTCGGACGTGCCGAGCCTCGCCGCCTGGCGTCGGGCCTTTCGCGCGTTCGGCGTCGACCCCACCGGCTACCGATCGGCTGCCGAGGCGCTCCTGCGCCGGCTCACGAAGCAGGGCTCGATCCCGTCGATCTCGACGCTCGTCGACATCGGCAACCTTGTCAGCATCCGCTATGCGCTGCCGGTCGCGGTGTTCGACCTCGCCTCGGTCGCGGGCGGCCTGACCGTCCGCTTCGCCGCCGGCGACGAATCGTTCACCGACCTCGGATCGGGGGAGCGCGAGGCGCCCGAGCCCGGCGAGGTCATCTTCATCGACGAAGCCGGGCACGTCGCCGCCCGCCGCTGGTGCTGGCGCCAGTCGGCCGAAAGCGCCAGCTCAGCGACGACGACCGAGATCCTCGTCACCGTCGAGGGCCATCACGACACGGCGCGGGCCGACGTCGAGGCCGCGGTCGCGGACCTCCACGCACTCCTCACGGCGTACGCCGGGCCCACGACGATCGGGTCGGGGATCGTGGACGCCCGGATGCCGAGTTACGCGCGTGGCGAGCCGCCGTATGACATGGGCGCGCCGACGGTTCCGATCGATCACGCGCTCCGTCTGGCCGCCGACCTCGAGAACGATGAGCTTCGCCGCAGGCTGACAGCCCCGGACTAGATCGTGCCCGGGCGCCTGATCGCGCCCGCTCGCTGCACCTCAGCGATTCGCCGCTGCAGTCGGACAGCCCGGCGGCGCGGGGTTCCGCTGGACCGGGCGCGGCCTGAGCCGCCCGGCGCGCAGCTGGCTACCCAAGGC
>DASTOB010000092.1:0-2452 GCA_035720425.1 Candidatus Limnocylindrales bacterium | reverse complement strand
GCCGTGTCGATCGAGCGGATCCGGCCGTGCGCGACGGGGCTGCCGAGGAACGCCGCCCACAGCGCACCGGGCATCGTCCGATCGCCGACATAGCGGGTCCGGCCGGTGACCTTGTCGGGCCCGTCGTCGCGGACCTCCGGGCGGGCGAGGGCGGCGAGCACGGCCGCATCCGGGCGGCTCCCCAAACCGTGGTCGTCGTGGCCGGCGTCGCTCATCGGGCGCTCATCGGGCGCTGAGTCCGTCGGTCATCGGCTGGCCGCTCCGGGCGGCGGCCCGGATGGCCCGCAGGATCCCCGCATACCCCGTGCAGCGGCACAGGTTGCCGGCCATCCAGTCGCGGATCTCGTCGTCGGACGGCGCGGGGTTCTCGGCGAGCAGTGCCGTGGCGGCGACGACCTGGCCGGGCGTGCACGCGCCGCACTGGAGCCCGCCCTCGACGATGAACGCCTCCTGGACGGCCGACAGCGAGCCGTCCGGCCCGGCGAGCCCCTCGATCGTCGTGACCGACCGGCCGTCGGCGAGGATCGCCGGCATGAGGCAGGCCGACACGAGCGTTCCATCGACGAGCACGGAGCACGCGCCACATACACCGACGGCGCAGCTCTCCTTCGTCCCGGTCAGGTCGAGGTCCTCGCGGAGGACGTCGAGCAGACGGCGGGCCGGGTCGACGGCGAGCGCATGTCCGATGCCGTTGACGTTCAGCCGGATCGGACGGCCCGGCGCGCCGTCGGTCATCCGTCGCGCACGCGGTCGCGTGCGTCCATCACGGAGTCGAGGATCTTCACGTAGCTCCCGCACCGGCACAGGTTCCCGGCGAGATACGCGGTGGCCTCCTCGCGGGTCACGTCCGGGCGTTCGTCGAGCAGCGCCTTCGTGGCGAGGATGAACCCGGGCGTGCAGTACGAGCACTGGAAGCCGGTATGGGCGACGTACGCCTCCTGGATCGGGTGGAGCTCGCCGTTCGGTCCCTCGAGCCCCTCGACCGTCGTGATTTCGACGCCTTCGGCCATGACCGCCGGCAGGAGGCAGCCGGAGATCGGCCGACCGTCGACGAGGACGGTGCACGCGCCGCACATGCCGACCCCGCAGCCCTCGCGCGGCCCGGTCAGCCCCACCTCGGAGCGGAGGACGTCGAGCAGGGTGTGGTGGACGCGCGCCCGTACGACGTGGTCGCGGCCGTTGACCCGGAGGGTGAGCGACAGCTTGCCGTCGGCGTCGGTCGGCCGGGGTTCGGTGGCGCCCGGCGCGCCGGTCGACGTCATCGGGCGGGGACCTCCTCGGGGGTGTCAGGGTTGGCGGGTGCGGTGGCGGCCCCGGCGCGGGCGCGCAGCCCGCGCAGGACCTTCTCGGGCGTGATCGGGAGGTCCGTGATCCGCACGCCGGTGGCGTGGTAGACGGCGTTGCCGACCGCCGCCATGACCGGCGGCAGCGAGGTCTCGCCGATGCCGTGGACCTCGTTCGCGGCACGATGCTCGAGGACGTCCGTGTTGAGCTCGGCCGGCATGTCCTCGACGCTCGCGATCATGTAGTCGCCGAGGTTGCCGTTCTGGAGTTGCCCGCCGTCGAAGACCATCTCCTCGAACAGTGCCTGGCCCACCCCGAACGCGACGTTGCCCTCCGTCTGGAGCTCCGCCTGGACCGGGTTCATGATCCGGCCGGCATACACGCCGGCGTGATAGCGGAGGATCTCGACCTTGCCGGTTTCGAGGTCGACCGCGACCTCAGCCGCGCCGGCCGCCTGGTGCCAATGGACGGAGCCGATGCCGAGGCCCGTGTCCGGGTCGAGGCCACCCTCGGTCCGGAACGTGGCGCTGCCGAGCAGGTTGCCGGAGCGGCTCCGCCGGACGAGCTCGCCGAACGGGATCGCCCGGTCCGGTGCCCCGCGCGGTCGGACGGCGCCGTCGGCCAGCTCGAGGTCGCCCGGCGCGATCTCGAGCTCCTCCGCAGCGAGCCGAACGAGCTGCGCGCGGATGTCGTCGACCGCGCCGACGACGGCCGTGCCCATCGAGTGGGTCGTCCTCGATGAGCTCGTCTGCTGGTCATACGGCGTGACGTCCGTGTCCGGTGTCGTCACGTGGATCCGGTCCGCCGGGATGCCGAGCCGCTCCGCGGCGAACAGGGCGAGGGTCATGTGCATCCCCTGGCCCATCTCGACCGAGCTGGTCAGGAGGTCGAGGCTGCCGTCCTCGTTGAGCTTGGCCGACGCGGTCGAGGTCGACGGCGTCACGGAGCCCTTGATGATCACGCTCACGCCCTTGCCCCGGACGCGCGACCCGTCCGCGACGGCCGCGCCGCCGTCCCATCCGATCCACGACGCCGCGCGCTCGAGCAGCTCGTGGAAGTGCGCGTCGGCCATCGGCTCGCCGGTCATGACCCGGTCGCCGTCGCGGAGCAGGTTCCGCCGGCGCAGCTCGACCGGGTCGATCCCGAGTCGCTCGGCGATGAGGTCGAG
>DASTOB010000091.1:0-20696 GCA_035720425.1 Candidatus Limnocylindrales bacterium | reverse complement strand
GTCGGCTCCATCCTATCCCGGAACTCGGTGGACCTCGAGGAGGTTGGGCCCGGATCCGGCGGCCGCGGTCGACGCGACGAGCACGACGGCCGATCCGGCCGGCACGAACTCCGACTCGCGAAGGAGCCACGCCATGAGCCCCAGGCGGGCGGCCGTGTCCGACGGCGGCACACAGCTCCGGGCGGTGATCCCGTGGACGAGGGCGAGGCGCTCGACGACGCGCTCGTCCGGCGAGAAGGCGACGATCGGGACGCGTGGCCGAAGGGCCGACAGGAGGCGGGCCGTTCGCCCGGTGCGGGTGTAGCACGCGATCGCGGCGATGTCCGACTCCGCCCGGGCAAGCGCGACGGCCGCGTAGGCCAGCGCTCCGGCGTCGCCGTCGGCCGGATTGGCGGCGCCATCGGCGAGGTGGGCCGAACCCGCCGACTCGCACAACCGAACGATCCGAACGGCCGCCTCGGCGGCGAGCACCGGGAACGCCCCGATGGCCGTCTCGCCGGACAGCATGATCGCGTCCGCTCCGTCGAACACGGCATTCGCGACGTCGCTCGCCTCCGCCCGCGTGGGACGCGGCGAGACGATCATCGACTCAAGCATCTGGGTCGCGACGATCGCCGGGACGCCGCGGTCGAGGGCACGCCGAACGAGCTGCTTCTGGACGATCGGCACCTCCTCGTACGGCAGCTCGACGCCGAGGTCGCCGCGCGCGATCATCACCGCGTCCGCCGCGTCGAGGATCGCGTCGAAGTCGTCGATCGCCGGTCGGGTCTCGATCTTCGCCACGATCGGCGGTCCGTCGGGCCCGATCCGCCGGCGGAGGTCGCGGACGTCGTCGGCCCGGCGCACGAACGACTGGGCGACGTACGCCGCGCCGAGGGCGACGACGCGTGGCAGGTCGCGCACGTCCTTATCCGTGAGGGGCGGCGTCGTCAGGCGCTGCGACGGGATGCTCACACCCGCGCGTGAGCGAATGACGCCACCGCGTATGACCGTCGTCGTCACGTCGCGCGCCGCATCCGTCACGCGCAGCTCGGCTGCGCCGTCGGCCAGGAGAATCCGATCGCCCGGGCGCACGTCGCGCCCGAGGGCTCGATACGTGACCGCGGCGCCGCCGGCGTCGCCGGCGGCGCTGCCGCCGTTCGTCCGAAGCACGAACGCTCGGCCCGCCTCCAACTCGGCCGAGCCGGTCGCGAGCTCGCCGAGCCGGATCTTGGGGCCCGCGAGGTCGGCGAGGATCGGGATCGGTCGGCCGCCGTCCGCCGCCGCGCGCCGGACCGCGTCGGCCGATGCCGCCCGCGACGCCGGCGTCCCGTGGGAAAAGTTGATCCGCGCCACGTCCATCCCGACCGCCGCAAGCTCGGCGACCCGCCCGGTCGACGCCGGCCCGAGCGTGCACACGAGCTTCGTCCGGCGCGGCGGTGACGCGCCCTCACCGACCCGGGCGACTTCGACGGTCACGGTCGCGGCGGTCCCGCGGCGATCCGGGCGAGCAGCGCCTCGAATGGGCCACGCATGAGGTGAAGGCCCTCCAACCACCACGTCACGCCGGCCGCCGCGAAGTCGGCAACGATCGCCGGCGCGTCCGGCTCGGAATAGCCGAGGAGCGCGACGTCGTACGGCTCCTCGGCTCGACCGAGTGCGTCCCGCTCCGTCCGGATTCGCCGCACGGCCGTGGCGATGTCGGCCGGCGTGACCGGCATCGAGATCGATCCGTCCGCCGCGATGGCCAGGCCGATCCAGCCGTCCCATCGAGCCGCCCGACGGAGCGCGGCGTCGTGCATGCCACCGATCCAGATCGGAGGCCGCGGCTGCTGGATCGGTGCCGGTCCAACGCCGACGCCACGAACGACGTAGTGCGCGCCGTCGTGGTCGACGATGTCGCTGCGGAGGAACGCGTCGATGAGCGGCAGCGCCTCGTCGAGTCGCGCGGCGCGCGTGCGGGCATCGGCCGGCTCGCCGAATGCCTCGAAGTCCAGCGGGTCACCACCGGCCCCCACGCCGAGCGTGAGTCTGCCCCCGCTCAGCAGGTCGAGGCTCGCCGCGGCCTGCGCGACGAGCTGCGGTCGGCGGCGCGGGAGGATGGTGGCGCTCGTGATGAGACGCAGGCGCTCCGTCGACGACGCGACCGCGGCGAGGATGACGAACTGCTCACCGAACGGCGCGCCCATCCCCATGCCCAGGTTGTCCCACGTGCTGATGCCGTCCCAGCCGGCCGCCTCGGCGGTGCGAGCCAGCTCGACGACGCGCCGCGGGTCCGCGAGATCGCCGAGCGGCGCGACGTCGATCGCGAAGCGCATCATCGACGACTCGCTGCACGGACCATGAGCCGCACTGTAGCGGGTTCGGGCGGCGACCCGGCCCTCAGGGTTCGGCGGGTTCGTCGGGCGGGATGGCCGGTTCCACGCCCGGCTCCTCCGCGGGGTCGCCGGGAACCGGCTCCTC
This sequence comes from Candidatus Limnocylindrales bacterium, assembly GCA_035720425.1. Classification (GTDB taxonomy): domain Bacteria; phylum Chloroflexota; class Limnocylindria; order Limnocylindrales; family CSP1-4; genus DASTOB01. The sequence goes on along the minus strand of DASTOB010000091.1, from coordinate 18,254 downwards.
GCCTGCCCCGCCCTCGGTTCCGTCGGGAGCGTCAGAACAGTGCCCACCGGTCCTCAGCTCGTGGCTCCCGGCTCCGTTCGACGGCCCCACCCACACTCCGCCGTTGCCCGCGGCGACGAGGCCGAGCGGAGTCAGTCCGATCCCGAGCGGCTGCCCGGCGGCCGGATCCGGGATATCGACGATCGACCACGTGACGCCGTCTGATGACGTCCAGATCGACATGACGCTGCGCTCCCCAAGGTTCCTCGAACCCGCCGCCACGAATCCGTCGGGGATCGCCACGACCGTCTCCAGCGATGCCCCTTGAAGAACCGGCTGACACGGCACGAGCGACCAGCTGACCCCGTCGTCCGAGGTGGCCACCGCCCCAGCCCCGGCCACGCTCCCGACGGTCACGAGTCGCCCGTTCGACCCAGCCGCGACGGCGCGGAGCTGAAGGTTGCCGAGGCGATCGACCAGGTCGTGCAGCAGCCACGACACGCCATCCGACGAGGTCATCGCGACGGCGCCGTCGATCCCGCCGACTGCGACGAAACCCGGCCCGCCGACCGTGACGTCGAGGAGCGGAGCACGTCGCAGCGACACGGACGCGGGCGCCGGGGACCAGGCGTGCCCATCCGCCGAGGTCCAGGCGGCTCCGCCGAAGTCGCTCGTCAGCCCACCGACCGTGAGCCCCACGGCGACGAATTGCGAGGGACGTGCAGCGACGGCGGCCATGGCGCCTTCGAAATCCTTCGTCACAACCGTGCTGTTGTCGACGGAGACGTAGTAGGCCCGCGTCCAGGCCCGCCCATCGGTCGACGTCCACACCGCCGTCGAGGAATCACCCGGCCCAACCGCGACGAGCAGGTCACCGATCTGGGCGACGCTTCGGAGGCCGGGCCCGGTCGCAGGGTCGAACACTGCCTGTCGCTCCCAGACGGTACCGTCGGTCGTCGTCCACGCCATCGGACCACTCCCGACCTCGTCGGCGACTCCGACGACCACGACGGTGATGCCAGCAGTCGCGACGTCCCACCCTGTTCCATCTCCAAGGCGAGCCTGACCGACGTATGTCCATCGATCAGGACCGGGCGGCGGTGCAGTGGCAGCCCCACCGCCCGCGCCCGCACAACCGATGATGCCGAGCCCCAGCAGTCCGACGGCACCCAGCAACGTGATCGAGCGGTGCGTCACCCGTCTCCCTCCGTCCGTGCCCCGGACCATACAGCGCCGCTCCCGTTCACGGTCCCGACCATCAACTCGAGGCCGGCGCCGCGCACGTATCCGAGCGCCTCACCGCCGCCGCCTGGGGCCTCGTCGATCCTCCATGCTCCGGCCACGAATCGAGCCAGAATTGGGCCGTCCTGGGTCGAGCCCACCGCCGCACGACCCTCGCGGTCGATCGCGGTCAGCACCCCGCGCGGAGCGTCGACGATCGACTGGCGTGCCCAGACGAAGCCGTCCGGGGACGCCCAGATCGCGGCTCGTCCATCGTTGGCGCTGCCCACCGCCAGCACACCGGCCGCCGTCGTCGCGAGCGCCCGCACGTCACCCGGAATCGAGACCGGCCTGCCTTCCACGGAGAGCGGGCGCCACTCCAGACCGTCGTCTGATCGATAGACGTCCGATGGCGCCCCTCCGGCGCCCTCGATGGCGAGCCAACCGGTGCCGAGCGCGGCGACCGCAATGAGTCGTGGCCGCACGGTCTCTCCACCCGGTGGCTCTTCGATCGAACGCTGCCAGGTCCTTCCGTCCAGGGTCACCCAGCTCGCGCCCTGTGCGCCGGTCGCGGTGATCACGGATCCGACCGCCACCCATCCACCGCGACCCGCGGCGATCGCCTCGACTCCGGCGCCGCTCACCGCGGCGGGAGGGCCCGCCGGTTCCCAGGCCATGCCGTCCGCGGATACGAATAATCCCGGACCAGTCGCCGAGGCCCGCCCGCCGGCGATGAACCCTGGTCCTCCGGCGACGACGACAAGGAGTTCCGCGCCGTCGGTGCCTGCAGGGCGGGCTACCTCCAACCACGTCATACCGTCTGCGCTGCGCCAGAACGCTGCACCGCCGGCGGTTCCGCCCACCGCAACGTACCCGCCCGGCCCGCCCGCGGCGGCCCGGATCCGTGATCCGTCGCCCGCCTCGAGGCCAGGCACGGTTCCGGCCAGCCAACCGAGACGGGTATCGGGAGAGCGGTCGAATTGTCGAATGAGGGCGCCGACGGCGAGGCCCGCACCAGCCACCGCGAGGACGAGAAGGAGCATCGCGGCCAGAACGAGCCACGACGGTCGCGTCCTGCCGCCGGTGCGCGCGGCGCGGCTCACCGCCTCCCGGACGTGTGGCGACGTCGGAACCGGGCTCAGGTTGGCGAGCACCCGATGATCGGAACTCATTCCGGCAGCGAAGGACCGGCATGGTGCACAGCCGACGAGATGCGCTCGGAGCTCACCGTCGGTCTCCGGGTCGAGGCGGCGGTCGATGGCATCCGCTGCGAGCAGGCGGGTCCGGACGTGGTCGATCACAATGCCGCCTCCTCGTCGCCAGTGATGAGCGACCGAAGCCGCGCGCGGGATCGGCAGATCAGCGTGCGCGTCGCTCCGGGCGACTTCCGAATCGCGGCGCCGATCTCGGCTGAATCGAGTCCCTGTGCTGCGAGCAGGAGTGCGAGGCGGGCGTCCGGAGCCAGCCGACCGAGCGCTGCGAGGACGGCGTCCTCGCCCTCTCGGCGCACGATCACGTCCTCCGGCGACCGACCGACCTCCCGATCGACGAGTCTCGGGAGCCAGCGGCGGGCGACCGACAGACGACGTCCTCGGCTCGCGATGAGGTTGGCGCAGACGCGAAACAGCCAGGCTCCGACATTGTCCGGGGCCGGTCCATCGCGCATTTCGGTGATGAGACGGAGGAACGATTCCTGGACGAGGTCGTCCGCCGCGTTGCCGTCGCGGACGGCGGCGAGCGCGAAGGCCTTGAGGCGGGCCTCGTGCTCGTCAAACGCGGCGAGGATCTCGCTCTCGAGATCGCGTGGCCGGACGACGACTCGCTCGAGGACGGCGATGGCCGCCTGCGGCTCGGTGTCCGATCGGTCGCTCACGGGGCCCATGACGCGGACCGACGCGCGTCGTTACACGGTAGCTCGCGCGACCCCCGAGGCCAGCCACGCACCGAGACTCGGATCGCCGCCTCCCTCGACGTCAGCCTAGCGCGCCACGGACCCGGCGGATAGCCTCCTGGATCAGCGGCGCCGGCGGCCGGGGCGCGGCGGCCGCGTTCCGGTGCGGCGGATCACGTTGGGGGTGACCGTGTGATCCCACGTCGGCTTGTCCAGCCAGCGCGCCTGCCAGCCGCCGTCGTCGTCGTGCTCGTCCTTGATGCCGGGCAGCCAGTCGGCCGCCGTCCCCTCGCCCGGCTCGGTCTCGCCGTCGGTCGCCGCGAGCTCCTCGCCGGCCGGCAGGACGGTCACCGAGGTCACATCGAGCGCCGGCGCGGCGTCGAGAGCGGCATCGGCCGCCCGACCGGCCCGAGCCCGATCGGCCGCCCCGGTCAGGCCCCCGCCCCGCCCGCGACCGATACCCGCCGCGCGTTCGGCCGCCCGGGCGACTGTTACCGACGCGTCCTCTTCGAGGACGCGCAGGCGCACCTGCTGGATCTCGTCGCGCAGCGCGGCGGCCCGCTCGAACTCGAGCTGGCGCGCAGCAGAGCGCATCTCCGCCTCCATCTGCCCGATGAGCTGCTCGACCCGCGTGCGGTCGAGCTCCGTGAGGTCCCGGCCACGCTCCGTCGTGTACATCGTCGTCGTCTCGGCGACCGAGCGGAGTCGCTCGTTGAGGTCGTGGATCTCCTTGACGATCGTCGTCGGCTCGATGCCGCGCTCGCGGTTGTACGCCTCCTGGACGCTCCGGCGCCGGTTCGTCTCGTCGATCGCGGCCTTCATCGACTCGGTCACGACGTCCGCGTACATGACCACCTCGCCGCCGATGTTCCGGGCGGCGCGGCCGATCATCTGGATGAGTGACCAGGCGCTGCGCAGGAACCCCTCCTTGTCCGCGTCGAGGATCGCGACGAGGGTGACCTCGGGGAGATCGATCCCCTCGCGCAGGAGGTTGATGCCGACGAGCACGTCGTACACGCCGAGGCGGAGGTCACGCAGGATCGCGACCCGCTCGAGGGTGTCGACCTCGGAATGAAGGTACTGGACCTTGACCCCGAGTTCGCGCAGGTAGTCGGTCAGGTCCTCCGCCATCTTCTTCGTGAGCGTCGTGATGATCGCCCGCTCGCCCCGTTCGGCCCGGGCGCGGATCTCCTCGATGAGGTCGTCGATCTGGCCGGCCGTCGGGCGGACGTGGATGACCGGGTCGACGATGCCGGTGGGCCGGATGAGCTGCTCGACGATCCGCTCGCTCCGCTCGAGCTCGTACGGCCCCGGCGTCGCGCTCATGTAGACGACCTGGTTGAGGTGACCCTCGAATTCCTCGAACGTGAGCGGCCGATTGTCGAGGGCCGACGGCAGGCGGAAGCCGAAGTCGACGAGGATCTCCTTGCGCGTTCGGTCGTTCTTGTACATGCCGACGACCTGGGGAATCGTCATGTGCGACTCGTCGACGACGAGCAGCCAGTCCGGCGGGAAGTAGTCGAGCAGCGTCCACGGTCTGCTCCCGGCCGCGCGGCGGCTGAGGTGCCGGGAGTAGTTCTCGACGCCCGAGCAGAAGCCGAGCTCGCGGAGCATCTCGAGGTCGAACGTCGTCCGCTGGCGGAGCCGTGCCCCTTCGAGGGCGCGACCCTCCGCCTCGAGCTCGCCGACGCGTTCCTCCATCTCCGCCTCGATGTCGACGATCGCTTCCTTGAGCTTGTCGGCCGGCGTGACGTAGTGGGTCGCCGGATAGACGTTGACCTCCTTGCGTTCCGCGAGGAGCTCGCCGGTGAGCGGATCGAGCTCCGTGATCCGCTCGACCTCGTCGCCGAAGAACTCGATCCGGAACAGGGTCTCCTCCGACGCGGGCTGGAACTCGAGGGTGTCGCCCCGTACGCGGAAGCGGGCGCGGCTCAGCGCCTGGTCGTTGCGCTGGTACTGGAGGTCGACGAGGTGACGGAGGACGGCGTCGCGGCGGTACTGGCCGCCCTGTCTCAGCCGCAGGACGGTGGCGCCATAGTCGATCGGGGCGCCGATGCCGTAGATGCAGCTGACGCTGGCCACGACGATGACGTCGCGGCGCTCGAACAGGGCGTGCGTCGCGGCGTGCCGGAGGCGGTCGATCTCGTCGTTTCGGCTCGAGTCCTTCTCGATGTACGTGTCGCTCCGGGGCAGGTACGCCTCCGGCTGGTAGTAGTCGAAATAGCTGACGAAGTACTCGACCGCGTTGTTCGGGAAGAACTCGCGGAACTCCGCGTAGAGCTGGGCCGCGAGGGTTTTGTTGTGGGCAAGGACGAGGGTCGGCTTGTTGTGGCGCGTAATTGCCTGGGCAATCGTGTACGTCTTGCCCGTGCCGGTCGCTCCCAGAAGCGTCTGGTGCCGGACGCCGCGACCGAGACCGTCGGTCAGGCGGTCGATGGCGGCGGGCTGGTCGCCGGTCGGCTCGAAGGGAGCGACCAGCTCGAAGTCGGGCACGGTCACAGTGTAGCGGCAGGGCACGGTTTCGAACAGGTGTTCGCACGGCGCCTCCCGACACCCGCCGGCGCGCACCCTGCGCGGTGCCGCGGTTCGTAGGCGCGGGCCTTACCCGCGGCGGATCGCGCTGGGACGAACGAGTCATATCGGCGCGGGACCGTCGCGCCGAGTATCGACGTCGTGGAGACGCCCATGCGGTCTGCGCGCGCGCTCGCGCGTCGGCCAAGCCGCCGGAGTGAGGATCCGCGCCGCGAGCGCGGCCAGAGTCTTGTCGAGTTCGCCCTCGTCCTGACCCCGCTCATGCTGATCCTCCTCGGGATCATCCAGTTCGGCTTCATCTTCAACACGTACGTCACGCTCACGAACGCGACCCGTGAGGCCGCGCGCGAGGGCTCGATCTACGTCTACGACCGAACGCTGACGAAGTCGCAGAACGACCTCGTCCGCAACGAGCGGATCCGGACGTCGCTCCTCGCGTCGATGAACCTGCTCGGCAAGAGCGCTCCCCAGTTCGCCAACTCGAGCTCGTGGACGGTCAGCGGCACCACCTACACGACCGGCGACCTGACGGTCACGTACACGATCCCGTCCGGGATCATCGACTCGGAGCCGCGAACGGGCCAGCGGATCACGGTCGCGGCGCGCTACCACCAGGACCTGATCATCCCGTTCATCGCCGAGCTCCTGCCGCAGGACGCCGGCGGGCGCCTCGTCCTCACGGGCGAGGTCACGATGGTCGTCAACTGATGGCCCGGGCCGAGGGAATCGGCGGGATCCCGCACGCGCGGGGGATGCGACGCGCCGGGCGTGCCGGCGACGGCCAGGTCCTCGTCGTGTTCGCCCTGTCAATCGTCGTCCTGCTCGCGGGCGCGGGCCTCGCGTTCGACATCGGCCGCTTCTACAGCGAGCGGCGCTACATGCAGAACGCCGCCGACGCGGCGGCCCTCGCCGCGGCCAACTCGCTCATCCGCGGCGAGTCGAACGCCGCGGCCGATGCGGAGGCCCGGGCCGTCCTCACCCGCAACTTCGCCGGTGCACCGAGCGGCATCTCGCCGTCGCTCCCGCCGACCACGCCGGAGTACGAGTCCGGCCACGCCGGCGACCCGGTCTACCTGACCAACGGCATCCTCATCAGCGGTTGTGACGTCCGGGTCGCCGTGCGGACGCAGGTCGACTACCTGTTCGGGCGCGCGATCGGGCTCGGCGCGGGCGAGATCGGGGCGCAGGCACGCGCCAAGTGCGACGGCAACCTGCTGCCGATCGCGGTCCGCCGCTTCGTCAACGCGCCGGGTCCGAACAGCGGCGCGGCCGCACCGTGCCCGGACAACCAGAACCAGTTCATGGACTTCTTCGCGACGGCCAATACCGCGTGCCTCGGGACCGAAACGGACGCGGCCCTTCGGACGAGCCCGTCGGCCGGCAATCCGTTCGACACGACGACCCCCGGCAGCGATCCGACCAACCACGGCCCGATCGTGACGATCCTGGGCCAGGGCGCGCAGCCGGGGAACGGCGCGGACTTCCGTGGCTTCATCGCGCTCGACATTCGCAACTTCGCGACCGACACGTCGCAGGCCTACTACAACGGCGTCACGTCCGGCACGAACCCGAACACGCTCAAGGACATGGAGGCCGCCTGGTTCACCCGCGGCGGCTACCCGGGTCCGATGTTCCCACCGGCCACGACGCCGCCGGACCCCTGGGACCAGGTCGGGATCATGAGCGGCAACTCGACCGGCATCGCGATCGACTCGCTTGCCTCGCGCTTCGCCGCGGGTGACGAAATCCTCGTCGCGGTGTACCCGGGGCAGGTCATGGCGATTCCGGACTTCACGCTCGCCCCGCCGGTCGAGATCAGCCTGCCGGAAAGCGGGACGACCGCGAGTGCGGGCAACGTGAAGGTCGGGCGCAACCAGGCGTTCAGCGGCCAGGTCACGATGTCGACCCTGGCCGACACGCTCGACCCCGCCAACCCGATGGTGCTCGGCACCCTCGTCGGCGCCGACCCCATCACGTACGTGCCGAATCCCGTGACTCCATCGCTGGGGTCCGGCACGAACGTCGCGATGACCGACATCGTCACGAGCGGTGCGACGCCGGGGATCTACGCGCTATGGGTCCGCGGTCAGGCGGGTAGCCCGTACCTGACCACGAAGGTGGAGCCGATGGCGATCAAGATCGGGACGATCACGCGCGACTACACGATCACCGCGAACAGCCAGTCGCTCGATGCGGTGAACGTCGGCGATGCGGTCACGTTCAACCTGACCCTACAGAACGCGCCGAACAAGAACACGAACTTCGGCAACCCGGTGACGCTCAGCGTCGACGGTCCGCCGCCGACCGGCGTCGGCACGATCACGTTCGGATCGACCACTGTCACGCCGAGCCGGAACGGCAACTCGACGACCCTCACGATCAACACCGGCACGATGGCCCCGGGTTCATACCGGTTCATCGTCCGGGCGACCGGCATGAACGCGGATGCCACGCCGCGGTCAGTCACGCACCTCCTCGCGCTGACGGTCAACGTCGCGCCGACCACGAGCAAGAGCGACGAGTACGTCGACATCGTGGGGTTCGCGGTCATGCGAATCGCGACCGTCGACACGAACGCCGTCAGCGCCTACGCGATCACTCCGGTCATCCCCGACATGAACGACGAACGGCTGCGCCGCGGTCAGGTGGCGCGGCTGGTGCCCTGGAACTAGCCGAGCGGGCACGGCACTCACCCGCGGGCGGCCCGATGCGCCGACCCGCTCCACGGGAGGCACCCTGGCATGGAGATGGAATACAAGGACCCAAGCCGTCGCGGCAAGGTGATCCTCATACTCGGCGTCGTGCTCGCGGTCGCGGCCGGCGCGGCGGCGTTCTACCTCATCAACCAGGCCCAGCAGCAGGCCGGGCAAGGTGAGCTCCAGCGCGTCGCGGTCGTCGTCGCGACGCGGGACATCCCCGCCCGCAAGCCGATCGAGGCGGAGGACGTCACGATCCGCGAGGTGCCGATCGACCCGACCAATGAGCGCGGCGTCGCCACGGACGTGTTGTCCGTGATCGGCCGCGTGCTCGCCGTGCCGGCGCTCCAGGGCCAGCTGGTCACGACGAACATGCTCGCGTCGACCGCCAGCGGCGGGCAGTTCTCGATCCTCGATCCGACGGAGACGGTGGCACCCGATTCCGAGGCGTGGCGCGCGGTGTCGATGACCGTGCCCGACGACCGCGCCGTGGCCGGGCTGCTCCAGCCGAACCAGGTCGTCGACGTGATCGTCACCGCCACCGTGAACGTCCCGGCGGGATTGGCGGCCGACGGGTTCTATACCGACAAGTCGACCAAGATCACGTACCAGAACATGATCATCCTGGCCAAGGCGGGCTCGCTCTATATCGTCAAGGCGACCCTGGCCGTGGCCGAGGAGATCACCCACCTCCAGGCGAGCGGCACCGCGCAGTTCAGCATGGTCCTGCGTCCGGAGCAGGACGTCCGCTACGCCGACGCGTCGACGCTCGGCGCCACGACGAACCTGTTCATCGAGCGCTACGGCCTGCCGGTCCCGGAGGTCTACCCGCCGGGCGACGGTCCGATCCCGACCCTCGAGCCGACCCCAACGCCCACCACCGAACCGACCGACGAGCCGTCCGAGAGTCCGGCCGCTTCTCCGTCGCCGTAGCCGGCGCCGTATCGCGCCGCTGACCCGGCGCAGCCTCCCCGCCGGCACGGTCTCGACCGCCCGGCCCGCGTTCGCGGGCCGGGCGGTCGTCACATGCGTCACCGGGTGCGCGTTCGCCAACGCGACGAATCGTAGGAGGCGTCGGAGGGCCGGCGTTCGAGCGTGGCGGAGCGGGGTTTCGGCGCCCGAAATCGTCATCTGCTCGCCGGGTGAGCGCCCGGGCGGGTCGAAGTCGGCTGGCGCTCACCACCTGAGCATTCGACGATGCAGAGGCTTGCCGCGGTCACGTGGTGACGCATCTGACAGCAAAGATGCCCGCGCCGTTGACGAACGATCACGCCACGAGCATGTGACGATTCGAGCGGTGGATTCGGCGCGGATCGGCGCGGATCGGCGCGGCGCGGCCCGCTATCGCTCGTCGAGCGAACCGCCGAGCGCCGGGTCGTGTAGCTTGGCGAGCGCCGCATCAAGGGCGGCGTGGACCCGGGGCCGAACCTGGTCGCGCGTGCCGGTCGTGTCGATGACGCGGGTCGCAACGGGTCGGAGCCGCTCGCGGATGTCGCCCTGAGCGGCGATCCGGGCCGTCGCATCGTCGGGCGTGGATCCCCGGACCTGGAGGCGGCGTAGCTGGTCGTCCGGTGTGCAGGTCACGAGCCAGATCTCGTCGCACAGCGCCGCGAGCCCACCCTCGACGAGCTTGATCGCCTCGATCACTGCCACCCGGCTCCCGTTGCGCTCGATCGCCGCAAGTGCCTCGAGAAGCAGCGACCGGACGGCCGGGTGGACGATCGCCTCGAGCGCGCGAAGCCGCTCCGGGTCGCGGAAGACGATCGCCGCGAGCGCGGCCCGGTCGAGCGTCCCGTCCGGCGCCGTCACGGCCGGCCCGAACGCCGCCAGCACCGCATCGTGGCCCGGGCTCCCCGGCTGCGTGACGGCCCGCGCGGCCGCGTCGGCGTCGACGACCAGCGCGCCGCGCTCGGCGAGGAGTCCGGCCACGGTCGTCTTGCCGCAGCCGATCGGCCCCGTCAGGCCGATGCGGAGCGCACGGTCGGCCAGACGAGTCATGGGGCGCGCTCCTCGACCTCGAGCCAGATGTCCTCTGCGGCCGCGAGGGCGGCGTCGACGTCGGCCAGCTCGCTCGTGATCCGGCGCAGCTCGACGAAGTTCGCCTGGACCGCCGGATCGGTCATCGCGAGCTCGAGGTGACTGCGGCGGAGGCCCAGCCGGGTCAGCTCGGCGTCGGCCGCCGCCTTCTGGCGCCGATAGGCGTCCTTCGACAGCCGGTCGGTCCGCCGCCGCGGCCGCGTCGCGGGGGCGGCGGTCCTGCCATCGGTCGGCGGCCCGCCGGCGGCACGGGCGGACGGCGACGCGACCGGCGGCCCCGCGACTGGCGGCCCCGCGACTGGCGGCGCCCCGGCCGACCCCATTCTCCCGCCCGCCGGCCGGAGCCGGCGGGCCTCGGCCTCGGCCGCCGCCCGAACCGTCCATCCGCCGGCTACCGCCTCCCGCCAGGCGCGGTACCCACCCTCGAATGGAACGGCCAGGCCGTCGTTGACGACCCACAGCCGATCGCACACCGTCTCGAGCAGCCGTCGGTCGTGACTGACCACGAGGAGCGTCGCTGACGACTCCACGAGGAACGCCTCGATCGCCTCGCGCGCCGCGATGTCGAGATGGTTCGTCGGCTCGTCGAGGAGGAGCAGATTGGACGGCATGATGCCGAGCAGCGCGAGCTCGAGCCGGGACCGCTCACCGCCGGACAGCAGGCGGACCTCCTTGAACACGTCGTCGCCGCGAAACAGGAACCGGGCGAGGTACCCGCGCGCCTCCCCCGGCGTGACCGGGATCGTGTCGAGCAGCGCATCGAGGACGGTCGCACCCGGGATGGCCGCCCCGCGAAGCTGAGCGAGGTAGCCCGGCTGGACCTGGTGCCCGAACGCGATCGTCCCGTCGAGCGGCGGGAGGTCACCCGCGATCGTCCGCAGGAGCGTCGTCTTGCCCGCCCCGTTCGGCCCCACGATGCCGACCCGGTCGCCGCGCTGGGCGGCGAGGAACGGTGCCGTCGCCACCGCGCGGGCGACCGTCGCCGGCGAGCCGTCCGCGTCGACCGCGCCGCGACCGGGCAGGTATCCCACGACCGCGTCCTCGAGCCGGACGACCATCTCGCCCGATCGCGAGGGTCCGGCTCCGGCCAGCGCACTGGTCGGCAGCCGCAGCCGGCGGCTCGCCCGCGGCGACTCCACCTGGCTCTCGCGCAGCCGCTCGAGGCGGGCCTCGTGCTCATGCATCTTCGAGAACTTGCGGTGGGACCGGTAGCGCTGGACGAGCTCCTGCTCGCGAGCGACCTGCTGGGCGTGGGTGCCCGCCTCCTTCTCGGCCCGGGCATCGCGCTCCTCGCGCTGCCGGTGATAGGCGGAGTAGTCGCCGCGGAAGACCGTCAGCCGGCGGTCCCGGAGCTCCCACACGCGGGTCACCGTCGCGTCGAGGAACGCGCGATCGTGCGACGCGACGAGGAGCGAGCCGGCGCGCCGCCGGAGGTGCTCCTCGAGCCACTCGAGCGCGCCGAGGTCGAGGTGGTTCGTTGGCTCGTCGAGGAGCAGCAGGTCCGGGTCCGCGATGACGAGCCGGGCGAGGGCGGCGCGGGTCTGCTCGCCGCCGGACAGCGCCGTCGGAGGCTTCGTCCACTCGTCGCGCGCGAACCCGAGGCCGGACAGGGCCGCGTCGATCCGCTCGTCGAGGCTGTACCCGCCGAGGGCTTCGAACCGGTGCTGGAGGTCCGCATACGCGGGTTCGCCGGCTCGATGCGCCGCCTCGAGCTCGGCGAGCTCCGCGGCCATCCGCTCCAGGTGACCCGCTCCGGCACGAACGGCCGCGCGGAGGTCCGTCGCGGCCATGAACGTCGCGTCGAGGTGCGCCTCCTGGGCGAGCAGGCCCAGGCTCAGGCCACGCTTTCGCCCGATCTCGCCCGCGTCCGGTTCGTCGATCCCGGCGGCGATCCGCAGGAGCGTCGTCTTGCCGCCCCCGTTCGGCCCGACCAGACCGACCCGGTCGCCGAGCGCGATCGACGCGTCGATGCCGTCGAGGATGACGAACGTGCCGACCTCGCGGCGCACGCCGGACAAACGGAGGATCGACATCAGCCCTCGTCCCCCGAGGCCGCGGTCGGCTCCACGCCCATCGCCGCGCGCGCTGCCGCGCGGCGGGTTTCGGCCGCCCGCTTCGTCCGCTCGGTTAGGCTCCCCGGACGGGCGCCGGCAGCCCGCAGGATCGCGGCAGCCGCCTTCCGGTCGGCCGGCCGGAGGCGCTGGCACCACGAGCAGAAGTGGGTCGACCGGGCACCGATGACGACCCGCCGGACCGGATGGCCACAGCGCGCGCACGGGCCGCCGGTCCGCTGGTAGACCTGCAGCCGTTCCTGCATCGCGCCGTCGCCGTCGGGCGCGGTGTAGTCGTCGATCGAGGACCCGCGGCGCTCGATCGCCTCGCCGAGGATCGCCCGGATTGCCTCGTACAGGCGGCGCTCGTCCGGCGCCCGGAGCGTGGTCGCGGAACGCAGCGGATGGAGCCGCGCCGTCCAGAGCGCCTCGTCCGCGTAGATGTTGCCGATCCCGGCGATGAACGACTGGTCGAGCAGGAGCGGCTTGAGCCGACCGCGCCGGCCGCGCAACCGGCGTCGGAACGCGCGGAGCGTGAACGCCTCGTCGAGCGGCTCCGGGCCCAGGTCACCGAAGGCGGTCGCGCCGCCGCGCTCGACGAGCGGCTCACCGCTCGCCGTGTCGACCTCGTAGAGGCCGACCTTGCCGAACTTGCGGATGTCGCGGAACCGGACCTCGCGCCCGTCGGCGAGCTCGAGCACGAGCCGGACGTACGGGTCCTCCGGCGCCGCGGCCGGGACGACGAACAGCTGGCCGGTCATCTTGAGGTGGACGGTGACGACGAGACCACCCGACAGCCGAACGACGACGAGCTTGGCTCGCCGTCCGACGGCCTCGATCGTCCGACCGGCGACCGCATCGGCGAAGGTCGCCGGATCGTGCGTCCGAAGGGTCCGCGCCCACGAGCAGCGCGCGCCGACGATCGTCGCCCCCACGATGAGGGGGCGCAGGTCGCGCGCGACGGTCTCGACCTCGGGGAGCTCAGGCATCGGCCGATACGAGGTCGCGCGTGAGGGCGGCCGATGCACGGACCCACGCCCTGATGTCCACGCGCCAGCCATCCACCCAGACCCAGCCCGGGAGCTCCTCGACCGCCGCGGCCACGCCGCCTGCGATCGCGTCGTCGTAGGCGGGCCCGGACGGGACCCTGAGCCAGACCCTGCTCATGCCGTAGCCGACACCGTAGATCCGCCCGGCTGCGTCGGCCAGCACGGTCATGCCCTGGACGATCCGCACGTCGTCCGGTGCAACGCCCTCGAGGAGCTCCGTGAAGTCCGGATGCGTGCGCATGACCCAGGCGCCGGGGTTCCACGCATCGGCCTTCTTCGCCGGAATGGCTCCCGCGGCGATCCGTGCGAGGACGGCCCGATTGGCGGCGATCCCGGCGAGCGCGTCCGGGTCCGCGATCGGCTGCGCCATGTCGACTCAGCCGGGAACGGGAGCGACCGGCTCGTCCGGCAGCTCGTCGGCCTCGGCCGCGATCGCGTCCTCCCGGGTCAGCGGCGTCATCGCCTCCCAGTCGTCGCCGACCTTGATGTCGACGGTGAGCGGCACGTCGAGGGGCAAGGCGCCCTCCATCGTCTCGCGCACGACCGGGGCGAGCCGATCCACCTCGTCGCGCGGAACCTCGAACAGCAACTCGTCGTGGACGGTGAGGAGCAACCGGGCGCCGAAGCCGCCGGCCGCGAGCCGGTCGGCGACGCGAATCATTGCGATCTTCTGGATGTCCGCGGCCGTTCCCTGGATCGGCATGTTGATCGCCATCCGCTCGCCGGCGCCGCGGAGGGCCGGGTTGGCCGCCCGGAGCTCCGGGATCTGCCGCTTGCGGCCGAGTAGCGTGGACACCCAACCCTGGGACCGTGCCTGCTCCTTGATCGCGAGCATGTAGTAGCTGATCCCCGAGTACGTCGCGAAGTACGTGTTGATGAACTCCTGGGCCTCCTTGCGCGGGATGTTCGCCCGGGTCGACAGGCCGAAGTCGCTCATCCCGTAGGCGATCCCGAAGTTGACCATCTTGGCCATCGAGCGCTCGTCGGCGGTTACCTCCTCCGGCGCCTTGTGGAGGACGCGGGCGGCGGTCTCGCGATGGATGTCCGCCTTCCGCGCGAAGGCGTCCTTGAGGTGCTCGTCGCCGGACACGTGGGCGAGGATCCGGAGCTCGATCTGCGAGTAGTCCGCCGCCAGCAGCGTGACGTCCGGCGCGCCGGCCACGAAGGCCCGCCGAATCCGCCGGCCGAGCGGGGTCCGGATCGGGATGTTCTGGAGGTTCGGGTCGCTCGACGACAGGCGGCCGGTCGCCGCGACGGCCTGGTGGAACGTCGTGTGCAGCCGGCCGTCGCCGGCGATGAGCAGTGGGAGCGCCTCGACGTAGGTCGAGCGCAGCTTCGTGTAGACCCGCCATTCGAGGAGCTTCTCGATCATCGGGTGAGCCGCCCGCAGGTCCTCGAGGACCGATGCGTCGGTCGAGTACCCGGTCTTCGTCCGCTTGCCCTTCGGGAGGTTGAGCTCGAAGAACAGGACCTGCTCGAGCTGCTTCGGGCTGCCGAGGTTGAACTCGTGCCCGACGTCGGCGTAGATCTCGTGCTCGAGGCGATCCGTTTCCGCGCGGAACTCCGTGTCGAGGATGGCGAGGGCGGCCTCGTCGAGCGCGACGCCCGTCGCCTCCATCCGGGCAAGGACGGGGATGAGCGGCAGCTCCACTTCCCGGAACAGGCGATCGAGGCCTTCGTCGGCGAGCCGCCGCTCCAGCGGCGCCCGAACGGCCGCGGCCGACAGCGCCTCGAGGCCGACCCGGGCGGCCGGCGTCAGCTCCGTGGCCGGCGGCAGGATGAGGTCGAGCTGCTCGGCGACGACGTCGGCGATGGTCTGGCTGCGCAGCGCGGCATTGAGGATGTAGGCCGCGATCTGCGTGTCGAACGCGACCGGCGTCGCCGGTGCCGTCACGTCGTCGGCGATGCGGGCGACGAGGACCGGCTTTATCTCGTGGCCGACGAGCGGGGTGCCCGCCCGCTCGGCGAGGTGCCGGAGGCGGGCGGCGTCGTCCGCGCCCTCGGCCGCCACGACCCGACCGTCCTCGCCGGCCAGGGCGAAGGCGAGCGGGGTGCCTCGCCGCGGTCGTGGGTCGTCGAGCAGGAGTGACGCGCCGACGATCGGCTGGCGTGTGAGCCACGTGGCGAGCTCGTCGATGCCGTCGCCGGCAACCAGTTCGATCCGGTCCGGCGCGGCGATCGCCTGCGCAAGGGCGGTCGGGAGGTCCTCGGCGTCGCTGAGCGGCGGCCGGGACTGGCCGGTGGCCTGACCCGCGGCGGCGTGACCGGCGGCGGCCGATGCGGTGGCGGGGCCGACGACGTCGAAGTCGAGGCTCAGCTGGAGCTCTCCCGGGTCCGCCGTCGGGCGCGGCGGCCGGATCGGTGGCCCACTCCCCCACCCGCTCGGCCGACCGCCACCGACCCGGGCGGCCGGCACGGTCCCGCTCTGGACGACGTCGCGGAGCGCCTCGACCGTTTCGGCCGCCGACTCGCCGTGGATCGGCGGAAGCCGCTCGATGAGCGTGCGGAACTCGTACTCCCGGAACAGACGAACGACCGTGTCGCGGTCGTAGTCGCCGAGCCGGGCGGCCTCGAGATCGAGCATCACCGGCAGGTCGCGCACGATCGTCGACAGGTCGCGGCCGCGGAAGACCTGCTCGCGGTGCTCGGCGAGCTTGTCGCGCAGCTTGTCCGGCTTCACCTCGTCGAGCCGCGCGTAGAGGCCGTCGAGCGTGTCGAACTGGGCGATGAGCTTGGCCGCGGTCTTCTCCCCCACCCCGGGCACGCCCGGGATGTTGTCGGTCGCGTCGCCCTTGAGCGCCTTGTAGTCGATCATCTGGCGCGGCTCGAGGTCGAACCGCTCGCGAATGCGCGCGGGGTCGTAGACGATCGTGTTCTCGACGCCGGAGCGGGTGGTCATGAGCCGCGTCGCGTCACTCACGATCTGGAGCATGTCGAGATCGCCGGTCACGATCGTCGTGTCGAGACCCTTCG
This sequence comes from Candidatus Limnocylindrales bacterium, assembly GCA_035720425.1. GTDB lineage: Bacteria > Chloroflexota > Limnocylindria > Limnocylindrales > CSP1-4 > DASTOB01. The sequence goes on along the minus strand of DASTOB010000091.1, from coordinate 1,825 downwards.
CCTCTGCCTCGACGGTGAGCGTCCCGATGAGGTCGTCCGCCTCGTAGCCGGCGAGCTCGTAGACGGGGATGCGCAGGGCCTTGACCACTTCGCGAACCTTTGGGAACTGGTCGCGAAGGTCGTCCGGCATGCGCTGGCGCGTCGCCTTGTACTCGGCGTACTGCTCGTGGCGGAAGGTGGGTCCCTGGAGATCGAACGCGACGGCGAGGTAGTCCGGGCGGATGTCATGGATCCCGCGCAGGACGATGCTGCAGAACCCGAACACGGCGTTGACGAGCTCACCCTTCGAGGTGGTCAGCGGAGGGAGTGCGAAGTAGCCGCGATAGATGAGTCCGTTGCCGTCGAGCAGCATGAGACGGTCCACGAGGCCAGTGTATCCGGGCTTCAGGTCCGACTCTGCTCGAGGTACCGGCTCTGCCTTGTTGCACCGGCTTTGCTCGGGGCAGCGGCTTTGCTCGGGGCAGCGGCTCCGCTTTAAGGTGTGGGCCCTGCTGGGGGTACCGGCCCGCTCCGTGGCACCGGGCTCTGCTCCCGGGCACCGGCAGGATCGGCGATGCCAATGGGACAAAGCGCCTCAGCGCCCCCATTCATGCCCTGGCGACAACGGGCCCGCGTGACCGCGGGCGAGGCGCGTGGGACGTGTGGATCGCGCCCCTGGACCATGCCCGGCAGGTCGCAGACGATCCCCGTATCGCCTCCATTCGTGTCGCCAGAGCGTCGCGGGCGACAACCGCCCCGAACGCCGTGCTCGACGGGCCGGTCACGGGCCGGGAAGCATGCGTATCGTTCTCGTGCCGCGTGTCGCATGAATGGGCACGATCGTCGGCACGAGAAGGACCGCGATGCACGGGCGCGCGCCCGGTTCGGGCCGAGCCGCCAATGGGCAAGGCTCGCCGGCATGAATGGGGACGATGAGCCCGGCGTGAGACGGTGCGCTCCAAGGCGCCGCCCCGGATCCGGGGCCCACGGCGGTCCGGCCGACCCGTTCGGGCACGCGGCCTTCCGGGCTTCCGGCCTTCCGGCCTTCCGGGTCTTCCGGCCTCCCGGGGCTTCCGGCGTTCCGGCCCTCCGGGGCTTCCGGCCTACCGGGCTTCCATCCCGTGCCGCCCGTCCGAACCGAGGCCGGTGTGAGCCCTCAGCCGATCCGCCTACGAGCGTTCATCCCGAGCCCAGGCGCCGACCCGTCCAGCGCAGCGCGAACAGCCCAAGGCCGACGATGAGGAACGACCCAGACAGGACGATCAGCACGGACGGGCCGCCGTCGTCGGCGAGCGCCAGCAGATCGAACCCGGGCGCGTCGTCGTCGGAATCGAGGCGAACGCCACCGTCTGTCGAACCGCCCTCCCCACTGTTCTCGCCGGTCGGTGTGCCGCCGGAGCCGGAGGTGTAGTCGTCGGATGAGCCGCTCGTGTCGCGTCCCTGCGACGCCCCGGTTCCGGGCTCCGGCGCGCTGGATGGCGCGGCTGCCGGCGGTTCGCCCTCGGCCTCTTGCGGCGCGACGGAGTCACCGACCGCGGCAAGCGGCATCGACGCCGCGCCGCCGATCGGCAGGATGCCGGGCAGGGCGGCGAGGAGGAGCCCGGCGACGCCGAGCGTGGTCAGTCCGGTGGCGAGCGGGCGGATCGGTGCCGTCGGCGCGGCGAAGGCGGCGAGCAGGCGGCGGAGGCCGCGCGGGCGGAGCCGCTCGGCGTCGGCCGGGGTGAGGAAGAAGTCGCGCGGCCGATCGGCCGGCGGCAGGTCGTGGGTGGCCCGGGCGAGGGCACGCAGGTCGGCCGCCAGGTCGGCGCAGGCGGAGCAGCCGGCGACGAGCTCGTCGGCCGCCGTG